>JBIOVR010000173.1:0-27854 GCA_044867875.1 Chitinophagaceae bacterium | reverse complement strand
CTATGAAGATCACGATTTGGCCCTGTTACTTCTACCTCGATATAACTTAAACCACGTACCCCAATATCAATTGATGGGTTTTCAAGACTAAGCATCGCTGTATCACTGATCAATATCACATCAGCTTTTAAAAGATCTTTATGACTCTTTACAAAATCAGCAAGATTCGACGAGCCAACTTCTTCTTCCCCTTCAATGCAAAATTTTATATTGGTAACAAGTGAATTGGTCTTCACCATTGTTTCCAATGCTTTTACATGCATATAAAATTGTCCTTTATCATCACAGCTTCCTCTTGCAAAAATTTTTCCGTCTTTAATTACCGGGTCAAATGGTCCGCTATGCCAAAGTTCTAATGGCTCCACTGGCTGCACATCATAATGGCCATAAACAAGTACAGTAGGTTTTTTCGGGTCAATTATTTTTTCACCATAAACTATGGGGTGACCAGGAGTTTGAAAAATTTCTGCTTTATCGGCACCAGCTTCCAGTAAGCGTTGCTTTACCGCTTCTGCGCATTTCTGCATATCGGGTTTATGTTCACTTCTTGCACTTACACTTGGAATGCGAAGCAGTTCCAACAACTCACTTAAAAAACGATCTTTATTTTTTTGCTGATAGTCTTTCCAGGCTTGAGACATGTTCATGTTTTTTAGGTAGACGAAGATAAAGAAGAAGAAGTTATCCGCCTTTACTAATCATGATTTAAAGACATGTCCATATCAATTTTTAATTACGGGACAATCAAACCTGTTTCGCTTCCCAAAAGAATAGATCAAGCCAGCCATTATTGTATGATAGTGATCATTTTTATCAGGGTTAGCTGCCTGGCTAAAACCATCTAAATAATCAGTATTAAGAATTCGATAAGTGCCTTCAAGAGAAAATGAAAGTTTTTCAGTAATACCATATCGAACTCCCAATCCAATAGGTATGGAAAAAATCCCTTTTGAGACTGAATGAGTAATATCTTCATTTAGTCCATTAATAACTGCAGGTTCGCCGGCGAAATGGGAGTAATCGAATTGGCTCCAATCTCTTTTTATATTTAAAAAGGAATAACTGAGGCCGCCAAAAACATAAGGACTAAAATTTATAATGCCTGCTTCATTTGGAATAAGACCAATGATGTTTCTAACAGCCTGGAGTGATAATTCAGTAACTGGAGTTGTGAAATTTAAATTCCTTTGTTGTCTCCAGGCAGGATCCTCGTATGTGGCATCATCACCTCTTAATGACCCACGCAGCAATTGAAACCGAATTGCATAAAGACTGTTTATATTCCTGGTAGCGGAAAAACCAAAACCAAATTTCATTGTGTTGAATGCGCCAAGATCATTTGGGGTCAGGTCACCCTGGTAAATAAATGTGCCAAGATGAACGCCTATTTCATACTTAGGAATAAGTGATGATTGGCTGTTTGCAATTAAAAAAGTAAAGACAAATAAACACAAGGCTAAAAAAGCACGGAGTGTTTTCATGGTTGTGGTTTTAAAATTTAATTAATAAAAAACAGGCCTTTGACCTGGAAAAATTATACTGTAAAAACTTTAGCGTAGGGTTAAATCATTCAATTGTTGTGGTGGGGCCAAGATATTGATTTAAACAGACTGCATTAGTTTAATCAATTGCAAAAAGTTTACCAATAATTTTTGGATTGTTAAAAAAGAGATAAGAAAGCAAAGAAGTGCAATAAATTCTACAGGAGGAAAAATACTTAAAGCAATTTGCCCTTATCATCGGGCTGTTTCTTTTTATTATGCTTTGTAAAATTAAGATTCGAATCTTCTTTTGATCCTGAATTAACAGCCTTTGTAACCATCTTGCTGCCGAACCTGTCCTTAATATCATCAACAGCTTTGTAGAGTTGAAGTTTTTCCACTTTATTATCAAATAAGCTCATTTGCATCGTAAAGGGAATAAGTTGGCTGAAACGAACACCTATCAACCTTACCGGCCGGCCAACCTGGTATGATTTATTGAAAATATCTTTTGCTTTGGCGATCAGTTCATCGTCGAGAGCGGTGTAATCAACTACTTCCTGCCTGGTTGTTGTTTCAAAATCTTTATAACGGATCTTTACTGTAACACATCCTGTTAGCTTTTCATCTTCTCTTAATCCATAACAAGTTTTTTCAGTGAGCCTTACTAATTCTTTATGTAAAAACTCTACATCATTGTAATCTTTGTCAAAAGTATTTTCATGGCTCATGCTTTTTTGTTGCCAATCAGTTACTATTTCAGCGCTGCCAATGCCCTGGGATTTAAGCCAAAGACTTTCACCCCATTTTCCTAAATGCTTTTCTAAATATTCGGGAGTTGATTTAGCGAGGTCTTCAATTTTATAAAAGCCAAGTGCTTTTAATTTGATCTCTGTTTCTTTTCCAACGCCATTTATTTTTTCTACTGGTAGTGGCCATAGAAAATCCTTTTCTTTTCCATGGGGAATCTCTAAAAAACCATTTGGTTTTGCTTCATTAGTTGCCATCTTACTGATAAACCTTGCTGATGATAAACCACCAGAGATCGGTAAACCGGTTTCGCTGATAATATGCTGTCTTAATTCCTGGGCATATTTACTTACACCAAAAAATTTATCCATACCGCTCAGGTCAATATAGAATTCATCAATGCTGGCTTTTTCAAACAGCGGGACTTTTGAGGCAATAATATCTGTGACCCATCTTGAAAATTTACTGTATTGGTCACGGCTGGCTGAAGTAATAATGGCATGTGGACAAAGTTGCATTGCCTTTTTCATTGGCATAGCAGAATGAATACCAAATTTTCTTGCTTCATAACTGCAGGCGGCGACAACTCCTCGTTCATAACCGCCTACTAAAACCGGTTTGCCTTTTAATGAAGGGTTGTTCAGGATCTCTACCGAAACAAAAAATGAGTCAAGATCGAAATGGGCAATATGTTTTTTAGGCTCTTCCACGAAATTCAAAATTACTTGTTTAGTCAGGAAGTCAGAAAAGTCCAGAAGTCGGAAAGAATTTTTCATTCAAATTGAATTGTCTTCCCGACTTTCCGTCTTCCCGACTTGCGGACTATATTTGACAAATGGAATGGGAATGGCTCAAAACCGGCATTGGCCCGCTGAAAGACTTGCTGAATTTCCTGACCCAGGAAAGTAAGACCAGCGATATAATGAAAAAACAGTTGATCCGTGAACTACGGAACAACCTGAATATTTTCAGCAATGGTTTTAAAAATGAAGTGTCTGCCGATGTTATTATTGACCTGCTCTCGAATGATGCCATTAAAGATGGAATAAAAAATAATTTTAAGTTTAGGAAGTTAAAACCTGGCCGCATAGAACCTTATCATATTTACGATGAACGTAACCGTCGTTACCAGGGATGGGAAGCAGAAAAGCTAATGGATAAAATAGATGAAAAGATAGAGGAGCTGAAGAATATTAAAAAGATGAATAAAGGAACAGTAGAAAATGTAAAGAATAATATTGCTTTGATGATGAGTAATCTTTATTACCGAATGAAATTAATGGCAGATTTTATACGTTCTGATTTTAAGTAGGTTTTTCTAACTTTAGTTCAAGGCGGTTTGTGTAGGAAGAATGCCTTATGGTTTTATGAGAAAACTTATACTTCTCTTTCCACTATTAATTTTTGTTGTTAATTCCAATGCTCAACAAAAATACAGGTGTGAATTTTTTGATACTACTATATCAATTATTCCGGAATCATTAGTTAGAGATTTCGCGTCGCAGAATAATCTTTCTTCAAAACAAATAAGACAATTTCTTGAACAACAGAAAGCAAGACCTGCTTATAGATATCAGCTGCGGGTCGTCAGGGCTGCCGAAGATCAGACAATTATAAGTTTAGATAAACGTTCCATAAGAGGAAACCATATAGTACAAGTTGGAAAATTTACATTACAGCCTATTGATAGCATGTTGTACAAGAACTTTGACAGTATTCTCTACAAGAATGACGAAATATTCAATGAGGCGACGACCTTAAGTGGATTTTCCGATAAACCTTGGGATCGCCGCAAAAGAGATTATAGAGGCACAGGCAAAAAATTTTTAATCCTGGGTTATCTATGTGATGAATTTATCAATATAGATTCTACCTTCTATATGTGGGTGACGGAAGAACTGCCAGCGTATGTCAATCCCGGCATCAGAACAAATAATGTAAAGGGAGCAGTATTGGGCTTTAAGTATATAGAAAAAACGGGAACAACTACAAAATCAATGTTGGTGAAATTGGAAAAGGTTTTATAAATAAATATCAAGCAGCCCATCCGGCAACTCGACGATCACTTCTTTCTTTTTATGATCGATCTTTTTTAAAAAGCTTTCATTGATAGGAATCAGCACTTCTTTTTTATTTATTTCAATCCGGCAAAGCATTTGATTTGGTTGTTCGATAACTTCAAGCACTTCGCTTAATCTTTCTTTAAAATTTACAATAGTATAGCCAAGCAAATTAGCCGGCGCAGATTTAGCAGAAAGTTTCTTGAAATCTTCTTCCGTCAACCATATTTCTTTCTGAGAAATTTTTGCTGCGGCTTCTCTTGTGTCTATTGATTCAAGTTTTAATAAAACTTCATCTGCTGATCTTGCTTTGGCAGTTTCAATGAACCAGGGAAAGAATGAATCTTTTTTGTCTTCAATAAAAATTGCTTTTACGTCTTTCAATGATGATTTCTTACCGAGTTCATGTTTCAGAATGAGTTCGCCTTTGAGACCATGAACTGCTACGAGTTTGCCTGCTTTGAAGTATTCCATATAAGAATTGAGGCGAATTTACGGTAGAGTTCTCGATTCGTTTTTATTTGCTGAATAGCGAATAGAACGTACAAGAGTGCGACGCAACAGATGTTTAATAGCAGTACTAATGTTGGCAACAAAAAAATCCCCCGATAACTCAGAGGATTCAGTTAGTTCAGAAAATCGGATGGTGCTTATTGTTCGCCACCGCTGCTTTCAGCTCTTCTTTCAGGGCGACGTCCACCTTGATGAGGCCTACGGCCACCGCGACGATTTCTCATTGCGTCTTCCTGGCGTTTTTTAATTTGCGCTTCGTGTTCACTGAACCATTTCTGGAATTTGTCCATTGCTGTGGCTTCGTCAAAAAGATTTAGCGTCACTCCACGCAATAAATGTTTCAGGTATAATACACCTTTAAAACTAAGGATACGGCGAACAGTATCGGTGGGTTGAGCACCTTTGTTCAGCCAATCCAATGCCCTCTGCCTGTCCAATTGAATGGTTGCTGGCATAGTCAGCGGATTGTAAGTACCAAGTTTTTGAATGAATTTACCATCGCGGGGAGCTCGTGCATCTGCAACTACGATGAAATAGAAGGGTCTCTTTTTAGAGCCGTGACGTTGGAGTCGGATTTTTACTGACATCTTAAATAGAAATTTAATGTCGTTAACAATATTGTTTCAATTTCCGGTAGACACCGGGACGGCGAAGATAAGCCCGAAAGTGGAAAAAGCCAATTTGAAGGATTTTTATTTGTTGACCGGCAAAAGTTCCCTGATTTAACTTCCGTTGCGACGCTCCTTTCAGCTATAATAATTCTATTCATTTGGGCTAAGAAGAAGGTCGGGATGAGGTTTCACCTTTTCATTCCCGGCATCATTTTTCCCCCGCCAAACATCCCCGCTTTATTCATCCCTTTCATCATGTCCCGCATTTGTTCAAACTGCTTCATAAAAGCATTTACTTCAGCAATGTCTTTGCCGGCGCCTTTCGCAATTCTTTTTTTGCGGCTCATATCGATCAGGTCCGGATCTTCTCTTTCAGCCTTTGTCATTGAGTTGATCATGGCTTCGATGCCTTTAAAAGAATCTTCGTTTATATCTAGGTCTTTTATTTGCTTACCAACACCGGGAATCATGCCAAGCAGGTCTTTCATGTTTCCCATTTTTTTTATCTGCTCAAGCTGCATTTTGAAATCGGCAAAGTCAAACTTGTTCCTTCGGATCTTTTTTTCCAATTTCTTTGCCTGCTCTTCATCAAACTGTTCCTGTGCTTTTTCAACAAGTGTTGTGATATCACCCATCCCTAAAATACGCTGCGCCATCCTTTCAGGATAGAATACATCAAGTGTATCCATCTTTTCACCACTACTAGTAAACTTGATAGGTTTATTTACAGTGTATTTGATTGAAAGTGCAGCACCACCTCTTGTATCACCATCGAGTTTTGTAAGAACTACTCCTGAGAAATTAAGACGATCATTAAATGCTTTTGCAGTATTCACCGCATCTTGTCCTGTCATACTATCAACAACAAACAATATCTCCTGTGGATTAACAGCGTTCTTAATGTTTGATACTTCGGTCATCATCGCTTCATCAATAGCTAAACGACCGGCAGTATCTATGATAACAACATTCTTATTTTTGCTTCTTGCTTCTTTGATGGCATTTTGTGCAATAGCAACAGCATCCTTACTTTCTAATTCAATATGAACATCAATGCCTATCTGTTCGCCTAATACTCTTAATTGTTCCATCGCAGCCGGACGGTAAATATCAGCAGCCACTAGCATAGGAGAGAGGCCTTTCTTTGTTTTAAGATAATTAGCCAGCTTACCACTAAAAGTTGTTTTACCAGAACCCTGCAAACCTGCAATTAAAATAACAGCGGGGTTTCCTTTTGCATTAAAGACTGCTTCTTCACCACCCATCAGGTCTGTCAATTCATCTTTCACGATCTTCACCATCAATTGCCCCGGGCTGATGGCGTTGATCACTTTTTCACCAATAGCCTTCTCTTTAACACGATCCGTAAAGTCTTTAGCTATTTTATAGTTAACATCAGCATCAACCAATGCACGGCGAATATCTTTCAGGGTAGCTGCAACATTCAGCTCGGTAACTCTTGCCTGCCCTTTAATGTTCTTAAAGGCGGATTCGAGATGATCAGATAAAGAATTGAACATATTTGAGAATTATTTCATTTACACAAAACAAAAAGTGAACCTAGTTAAAGTTCACTTTTTAAGTTGGCAAAGATAAGTATTAGTTAAGTGTAGAAGTTTATTTCAGTGTTTCTGTTTTTTTGTGATTATGCGCCTAAATAAGTTCTGAGAACCTGGCAACGTGTGTTTGTTTTCAATTTGGTAATAGCTTTGTCTTTAATTTGACGAACCCTTTCTCTTGTCAGGCTGAATTTTTCGCCAATATCTTCAAGACTCATAGGGTGGTCAACACCTATTCCGAAGAAAAAGCAGATCACTTCTTTTTGCCTTTCAGTTAAAGTAGTTAAGCTTCTTTCTATTTCGGTTTTCAATGATTGATTATAAACCAGGTCACCATCTGTTTTATCAGCATTTGGATTTTCAAGTACATCTAGTAAGGTATTTTCTTCCCCTTCAGACATAGGAGAATCCATACTTACGTGACGGGCTGAAATACCCATTGACGCGGCTACTTCTTCAATATCCATTTCCAATGCCTCAGCAACTTCTTCAGTAGAAGGTTCTCTTTCAAACTGCTGCTCCAGTTGCGAGTAAGTTTTTTGGATGCGATTGGTAAGCCCCACCTTATTTAGAGGAAGACGAACAATTCTTGCTTGTTCAGCTAAGGATTGAAGTATACTTTGGCGTATCCACCAAACGGCGTAAGAAATGAATTTGAAACCACGGGTTTCATCAAAACGCTGGGCGGCCTTTATCAGGCCGAGATTGCCTTCATTGATCAGATCAGGTAATGATAGCCCCTGATTCTGGTATTGCTTTGCAACAGATACCACAAAACGAAGATTGCCCTTGGTCAATCGATCCAAAGCTTTTTGGTCACCTTGTTTTATAAGGCGAGCCAGTTTTACTTCATCTTCGGGGGAAACTAATTCTACCTTGCCGATCTCCTGCAGGTATTTTTCCAGACTTTGAGATTCACGATTCGTAATCGACTTCGTGATCTTGAGTTGCCTCATGCTCATAGGTATATTGGGTGTTTAGGTTTTTTAGGGTAAAAAAGAATATTGGTTAGTTTTGGTATTTGCTACCCAAAAAATCCTCACAGTTTTTCTTGATCCTCAGAACGTATTGAACGTCAAAGCAATTTAGTCAAATAAGCGATACGTCCAAAATATTCTTTGGTAAGGTATTAACGAAGCATTAATAGGTTTATTTTCTTCCCACATTAATAAACAAGGATTCTGGGAAAAATAATAGGGAAAATACTTTGACTGAGTGATTAATTTTTTATTATTGCACGAGTTGATACCTTATTAATGAATAAACAGAATGGCAAAACAGTTATACACTTTAGAATTCCCCGTCAGATGTTCGCCTGTTATTTTATATGATTTCCTCGCTTCACCAGCAGGATTACAGGAATGGTTTGCGGATAGAGTTGATGATAGAGATAATATTTTCAGTTTTACATGGAATGGTACTATTGAGAAGGCAGAAGTATTGGAAAAAGAACAAGACAAGTTCATCCGGTTTCATTGGCTGCATACACCAAAAGAAGAATTCTTTGAATTCAAAATTGAAAAATCAGAAGTCACTAATCAAACAATTCTTGTTATCAAGGATTTTGCAGAGAAGAAAGAGATCAAAGACCAAAGCATGGTTTGGAATTACCAGGTGAAAGAACTTTTTCATCGACTTGGTAGTAATTAACAGCAACACTTTACCAGTAGTTCATAATTCCTCAGCAGGTTATCTTCAACAATTTCCAGCGATTCAACTGTAAATTTTACTGCCAGTTTCAAAAAGCTATTTGCTGAAAATATTTTTTGTAATTCATCTTCATTGATGGCAGATAATTTTCTATAAGAACCAGGATCAATATCATGTTCCCATTCTTTTGTTCCGTGATATATACAAAAATCGTTTTTTGCCAGTAATGAAACGTTATCGGTTAAGTTTTTTAAGAGATCGTTTTTATTATTACCTGACACATGAAGTGTGATACTGAAAAAATTTCCCCACCAAAACATAGTTCGGATAGCGAAAATATTATTATGCTGAAAATACCGGGGATTATCCAAAACAAGCCAGGGTAAACCTTTATAATTTTCCCCTCTTGAGATCTTAGGTGAAATTTTAAGCACTTCTTCCGGTAATTGAGATGAATACTTTTTTAAAATAGCTTGTTGTTTCATCTGCAGCTCTTCAAAGAATGATTTTATTTTTTGAAGGATAGCATTCTTTGTTAAAATAATATCAGGGCTTGATACTAATTCCATCTCAGCCGGCAAAAACTGTATTTTTGTTTGCTGTATCATTGATCAAAAATAGGAACTGCAAACTGGCTTCGCTCATAAGAGTATAAATTATGTTTAGGAAACTTGATAAACTTGTTATCAAAGCATTCGTCGGGCCGTTCATTGCCGTATTTTTTATTACGCTACTGGTTTTAATATTGCAATTTTTTTGGTTGTGGATCGATGATTTTGTTGGTAAAGGCCTTTCTACGAAAGTTATATTTGAATTTATATGGTATCAAAGTGCCGCATTGGTACCGCTTGCCCTACCACTTGCAGTTTTGCTTTCATCATTAATGACATTTGGTAATCTTGGAGAAAGTATGGAGTTGGTTGCTGTAAAAGCTTCAGGTATTTCATTGCTTAGATTTATGCGTCCGCTTTTTGTAGTTAGTTTATTAATATGCGGAGTGGCATTTTTATTTTCAAATTATATTATTCCTGTTGCTGTTCTGAAATCACAAACATTGTTAGCGGATATTGTTTGGTCAAAACCTGCATTTGATATACAGGAAGGAGTTTTCTATGATAAGATAGAAGGATTTTCAATTAAGATCGGTAAGAAAGAAAATGATAGTATTATAAATGATGTGATCATTTATGAAAAAGGTCCGAATAACCTGCAGGATAATTTTATTATTGCTAACAGCGGTATCATGCGTACGACAGGCAACAAAAGATTTTTGGAGTTTAATTTAAAAGATGGATGGCGTTACCAGGAAAAAGGTGACAGGTATGCGAAGAATACCGAATTTATCCGAATTGGGTTTAAAGAATACAGTAAACAATTTGACCTGAGCTCTCTTGGTTTGCAAAAAAGAACCTCTGACACTGTAAACAGAACGAATCAACGAATGCAAAGTATGCGTCAATTATCAAAAGCGATAGACTCACTTCAAAAGGACGTAAATCAATATTCAAAAAGAGTAAAACAGGATATATTTTCTATTTTAACTTTTTCCAAGTACCTGGACAGCGGTTATACAAAACCGGTATTGCCAAAAGACACCATAAAGAAATTTGAACAATTAATCCCTGATAGCTGCTTATTCACGGTTAACCAAAAAGCGGCTGCAATAGTGGGCTCTATTACATTAAATTCTGAGATCGCCAATACAGAATTCAGGGTAAAGCAAAAAGATCTTCGGCTGCACAAGATCGAATGGCATAAAAAGATCACCTTATCATTAGCATGTCTTGTTTTGTTTCTTATTGGGGCGCCTTTAGGTTCAATTATACGAAAAGGCGGACTGGGAACACCTCTTGTTATTGCTATTTTACTTTTTATGTTCTTCTTCTTTTTTAATACAAGTGGGGAAAAATATGCAAAAGAAAATGTGATGACAGCATTTGGAGGAATGTGGATGGCGACACTTTTTCTGCTACCTGTTGGTATTTTTCTTACTTATAAAGCTATGCGGGATTCAAACCTGATGAATAAAGAATTCTATTTCAGAAGCTGGAGAAAAATCAAGACCTTTTTCAAAAGAACAGGATAATATTGCATTGTCTTAATCGGTGAGCTTTTGAAAGTACAAACGCAAAATTTACAATTACAAAAATGGGTTGCGGGTATTTCAGTAATACTGCTTGTCGCAAAATTTATTGCCTATTATCTTACAAACTCAGTCTCCATTCTTACTGATGCGCTGGAAAGTATTGTAAATGTTGCCGCAGGTTTTATTGGGCTTTATAGTTTATATGTTTCTGCAAAACCCCGCGACATAGATCATCCTTACGGTCATGGTAAGGCAGAATTTCTTTCAGCAGCTATCGAAGGAACTCTAATCACATCTGCAGGGGCCATTATTATTTATAAAGCAGTAAAAAGTTTTATTGAACCGGTAGCATTGCAAAAGCTTGATTACGGAATTTACCTGGTGGCAGCAGCGGCTGCTGTCAATTTCGTTGTCGGGTTGATCACTGAAAGAAAAGGAAAGAATAGCAATTCATTAGCATTGACGGCAAGCGGCAAACATTTAAAAAGTGATAGCTATTCAACATTCGGGATCATCATTGGATTAATATTAATTTATTTTACAGGATTACGATGGATCGATCCTGTGGTAGCGATCATTTTTGGTGTAATAATTATTTATACAGGATATAAAATTTTACGCAGGTCTATTGCAGGTATCATGGATGAAGCAGATGTTGAATTGCTGAAAAAAATTGTTGACCTGTTAAATAAAAACAAAGGAGAGAATTGGGTAGATCTTCATAATCTTCGTGTGATCAAATATGGTTCAATTCTGCACATTGATTGTCACCTGACTGTTCCCTGGTATCTGAACGTAAATGAGGCTCATGCTGAAGTGGAGGCCTTATCATCTCTTGTTCGCCGGGAATTCGGAGAATCAGTTGAGCTATTTGTCCATGTAGATGGTTGCCTGCCATTTTCATGCAAAGTGTGTAATAAACAAAATTGTAACGTACGAAAACATAACTTTGAAAAACGAATTGACTGGACATTAGAAAATGTATTACAGGATCAAAAGCATCGCGTATGACAATAACAAACACGGTATGGCATAGGGACCATGAATTCACAAGCAGTCTTGATCACAATACAATAAAAATTGACGGAAGCCGTAAACATGGCTTTGGTCCCAAAGCCCTTTTATTAGCTGGGTTAGCTGGCTGTTCGGGGATTGATGTTGTAGATGTTTTAAAAAAAATGAGAGTTGAATTCACCGAGTTTTCAATTGAAGTAAAAGCAGCACAAACAGAAGATTTCCCTAAAGTCTATAAAGACATTTATATTGCTTATAAAATCAGGACCGATAAAGAGAATGAAGACAAAGTAAAAAAAGCAATTGATCTTTCATTAGGAAAATACTGTGGCGTGTCTGCCATGTTGCAAAAAAATTCACCTATTCATTACACTCTTGAAATTTTATAGTAGTGCTATCTAAACGATCTCAATACGCATTAAAAGCATTGTCCTACCTTACCGAAAAGTACCAGGAAGGTCCGGTGCTTATTTCTGAAATAGCAAAAAAGAAAAAGATACCTCTTAAGTTTCTCGAAAATATCTTGCTTGAATTAAAAGTAATTGGAGTGCTTGACAGTAAAAAAGGAAAAGGAGGAGGTTATTTTTTAGTAAAAAACCCTGCTAAAGTAAGAGTGGCAGATATAATTCGGAAGGTAAATGGGCCAATCGCCATGCTCCCTTGTGTAAGTCTTTATTTTTATGAACGTTGTAAAAATTGTGATGAAAAAAAATGTGCCCTCCATGATATTATGATCGAAGTGAGGGATGTTACTTTGAATGTACTCGAGAAACGAACACTTGTAGACCTTGCTTCCATGCCATGATATAATTTTGTCAAAAGCAGTCTACCCGGTTGGTAGGGTAGAGCAATTGGCCTATCTTCGTCGCTCAACTAAAAACCTTTTTTATGGGACTACGTCTTGGTGATGATGCGCCTAATTTTAAGGCCCAAACAACCGAAGGAGAAATTGATTTTCACGAATATCTGGGCAATGGCTGGGGTATTCTTTTTTCACATCCTGCTGATTATACTCCTGTATGCACGACGGAGCTGGGTAAAACGGCATTATTAAAAGAAGAATTTGCAAAACGAAATACAAAAGTCCTTGCTGTAAGTGTTGATCCTCTCGAAAAACATATTGGATGGAGTAAGGATATAAATGAGACACAAAATTGTACTATTGATTTTCCCCTTGTCGCAGATGAAGACAGGAAAGTTTCTTTATTGTACGATATGATCCATCCTAATGCTTCATTAACGCAAACAGTTCGTTCTTTGTTTATCATTGGCCCGGATAAAAAAGTAAAACTGATCATTACTTATCCGCAAACAACAGGACGTAATTTCAATGAAGTGTTGCGTGTGCTGGAGTCATTACAATTGACGGCTGGCTATAGCGTAGCTACACCGGCCGATTGGAATCATGGAGAAGATGTGATCGTTGCATTATCGGTTACAACTGAAGATGCACAGAAGAAATTCCAGAAAGGTGTGAAGATCGTTAAACCATATTTACGTTATACACCGCAACCGAATTTATAATTACGATGTGCTCTGCTACTATAAAGTAAAAAAGATCTAACAGGTAATAAAATGAGTGCCTTGGTAAGTGACTTACTGAATGAATTAAAGGGAAAGGAAATTGCAGAGCAATTACAAATTCTTGCAAACCGCTTTCCCGGTGAGGTTGTGTTTTCCACCAGTTTTGGTTTGGAAGACCAGGCGATCACTTATTTCATTGCTTCTAATAAACTACCGGTAAAGGTGTTTACGCTTGACACAGGCAGAAATTTTCCCGAAACATATTCAACATGGAGCAGAACTGTTGAAAAATACGGGCTCACTATTTCCGCTTATTATCCTGATGCAAATTCATTACAGGAATTTGTAAGTGAGAAAGGGCCAAATAGTTTTTACGAATCGGTGGAGAATCGGAAACAGTGTTGCCATATAAGAAAAGTGGAACCATTGCAAAGAGCATTAAAAGGAAATAAGATCTGGATCACAGGTATCCGTGCAGAGCAAAGTAACAACAGGCATGATATGCCCATGCTTGAATGGGATGAAGCAAATCAAATTATTAAATTTCATCCTTTACTTAGCTGGACATGGGGACAAGTGAAGCAATATGTAAGCAGGAATGATGTTCCTTACAATCCTTTACATGATAAAGGATTTGTTAGTATTGGTTGTGCACCATGTACAAGAGCGATCAAACCAGGCGAAGATTTTCGTGCCGGCCGTTGGTGGTGGGAAGACAATAGTAAAAAAGAATGTGGCTTACATATTCATGAAGAAACCCAATCAGAGAACCATGTAATAAAATAAGGTTGACAATTAATTAAAGCTTCAGGCTTTTTTTTATAAACATCAACCCACTAAATTAGTAGACTAATAAATAGAAAATGAGTCAGTATCATCTCAATTATTTGGAAGAACTAGAATCGGAGAGCATTCACATTTTTCGTGAAGTGGCTGCACAGTTTGAAAAACCTGCTTTATTATTCAGCGGAGGCAAAGATTCGATCACAATGGTCCATTTAGCAAAAAAAGCTTTTGCTCCGGGCAAGATCCCCTTTCTTTTAGTACATATAGATACAGGCCATAATTTTCCTGAGGCATTAGATTTTCGTGATAAGTTGGTAAATGAAGTAGGAGCAACCTTGGTTGTAAGAAAAGTGGAGGATACCATTAAACAAAGAAGCCTTACTGAACCGAAAGGAAAATTTCCAAGCCGCAACTGGCTACAGACTTATACATTGTTAGATACGATCGAAGAATTCAAATTTGATTGTTGTATTGGCGGTGCAAGACGTGATGAAGAAAAAGCAAGAGCAAAGGAAAGGATTTTTTCAGTAAGAGATGAGTTTGGACAATGGAACCCCAAATTGCAAAGACCTGAGCTTTGGAATATTTACAATGGCAGAATTCATAAAGGTGAAAACGTAAGGGTGTTTCCTATCAGCAACTGGACAGAACTGGATATCTGGAATTATATACGCCATGAGAAGATCGAATTGCCTTCTATCTATTTTGCGCATGAAAGAAAAGTAATTGAGCATGAAGGGCAATTGGTTGCCATCAGTGAATTTGTGCATCCAGCAAATGATGATAAAGTGCTTACAAAAAAAGTTCGTTATCGCACTGTGGGTGACATGACATGTACTGCAGCAGTTGAATCGAACGCAGCAACATTAGATGAAGTGATCAATGAGATCATTTCAACAAGAATAAGTGAAAGAGGCGAGACGAGAATAGATGATAAAGTAACCGAAGCAGCGATGGAAGACAGAAAAAAGAATGGATATTTTTAAAATTTTCTTTCGGACTTACTGACTTCCGTCTTTCCGACTAAAATACAAATATGGATTTATTAAGATTTATAACAGCAGGCAGCGTTGATGATGGTAAAAGCACTTTGATAGGTCGTTTGCTGTACGACAGCAAAAATATTTTGATAGACCAATTGGAAGCATTGGAAAAATCAACAAAGAATAAAGAGAATGGAGAAGTTGATCTTGCTTTGCTTACTGATGGACTGCGTGCAGAAAGAGAGCAAGGCATTACAATTGATGTAGCTTATCGCTATTTCCACACTCCAAAGAGAAAATTCATCATTGCGGATGCACCGGGGCATGTGCAATATACCCGCAATATGATCACAGGTGCATCGAATGCAAGCCTGATAATTATTTTGATCGATGCAAGGCAAGGAGTAGTTGAACAAACACGTCGCCACTCGATCATCGCATCATTATTAAAGATCCCACATGTTGTTGTTGCAATTAACAAAATGGACCTGGTGGAATACTCACAGGATGTATTTAATAATATCGTGATTGATTACAGTGAAGTAGCAAAACAATTGGGGTTGCAAGATGTGACCTATATTCCTATCAGCGCCTTGGATGGCGATAATATTGTTGACAGGTCAACTCATATTACATGGTATAATGGAAAACCGCTACTTGAATTTTTGGAAGATGTAAAACTGGATAGCGATATCAACCTTACAGTTCCAAGATTCCAGGTACAGTTTGTCATTCGTCCGCAAACTGAAGACTTGCATGATTATCGCGGCTATGCGGGAAAAGTTATCAGTGGCGTTTATAAAAAAGGTGATAAAGTAAAGGTGTTACCACAGGATATTGAAACAACCATTTCTTCTATTGAGATCGCTGGTAAAGAAGTGGAAGAAGTTTTTGCTCCACAAAGTGCCGTGATACAGTTGGCAAATGATATAGACATCAGTCGAGGCGATTCGATAGTTAAAGTTGATAATATTCCGCAAGTAAAAAATGAATTGGAAGTATTACTTTGCTGGCTTGACGAAAAGCCACTTATTTCAGGTAATAAATATTTATTGCAACATAACAGTAGACAAGTAAGAGCAATCGTAAAAAATGTTGAATACAAATTGGACGTAAATAGTTTGCAAAGACAAAAAGTTGAAGGTAATGTAAAATTGAACGAGGTGGTGAAAGCAACCATTAAGACTGCATCGCCGTTAGTATATGACAGCTATGAAACATTGAGTGAGAATGGAAGTGCGATCTTAATTGATGAGACAAGCAACAGCACAGTTGCGGCAGTTCTTATTAAATCGTGAATGATCAGTAGTAAAAATTGTTCATCGGAATTATTGATAATTCACAATTGATCACTTATGAAAACAAATTAAAATGACAGAACAAAATATAAATAGTGAAGGATTTGTATCTCTTGCAGGTGCAGGTCCCGGTGATGCAGAATTAATTACTTTAAAATTACAAAAGCGATTAACAGAGGCTGATGTGATCATTACTGATCGTTTGGTCAATCCTGATATTATTTCATCTCATGCAAGAAAAGATGCATTGATCTAATTTGCAGGCAAACAGGGATATAATGATAGTTCTTTTTCACAGGAAGAAGTAACCACATTAATAATTGAACATGCACTGCAAGGAAAAAAAGTCTTAAGGTTAAAAGGCGGGGACGTTGCTTTTTTTAGCAATGTGTTAGACGAATTGCACGCATTAACAGAAAAGAGCATTCCTTTTGAGATCATTCCGGGCATTACAGCAGCATCCGGGGCATCAGCTTATGCAGGAATTCCTTTAACGGCAAGATCACATTCACAGGGCGTTCAATTCCTCACTTATAACCCTAATAGTTATTATAATCCTGAAACATGGAAACATCTTGCTAATTCTGCGGATACGTTAGTGTTTTACATGGCGGCAAAAAACATTTGTGACCTTGCAGAAATACTTATGCGATATTCTAAAAAACCTGCCATGAAACTTGCAGTCATTGAACAGGCAACTACTATTCACCAGCAGGTTCATACAACTACTTTGATAGATTGCGCAAAAGATTTTGCAGGAAAAGTTTTCAGTTCACCCTCGTTAGTTATAATTGGAGATGTAGTCAAATTGCATGAACAATTCAATTGGTTCAACACCACTGAAGCCGGCACCGTTTTTCATGATATAGAAAAGTGAATTCTATAGTGAAGTAACATACCCTTCGAGCCATTTTAAAACGGCAAGGGATATTAATAGCCACAATAAGCCAATAATAAAACCGGCTGCAACATCACTTGCATAATGTACACGAAGATATATGCGACTAAATCCTATTAATATAATTAGAACAAATACAAGAATTGTAGCAAACCATTTTAACCAGTCAATTGTAATGCTGTGTTGTAAAATGTAGATGAGTGATCCATAAAACGTAACAGCCATAATAGCATGCCCGCTTGGAAAGCTTAACCCCTTCGCTGCTTTCAATAACGGTGATAAAGGCCGTTTCCGCTGAAATAGTTGTTTCAATAACAACATCAGCACTAAGCTGCTTATGGCAATTGTAATAACACGAATGGAAAACCAGTTTTGTTTTTTTACCAGTAAAAAATAGAAGATCAGGATAAGATTTGCAGGGATAAGAAACCGGTGTGTACCCAAAAATGTAATAAACAACATAATATTATTGTTGACTGCATTAACACGAGATTTGATCTTATCAAAGATCAGCATGTCAATTGGCTTGTGTTTTCGGATAGGTTTGCGAATTGAAAAAACTATTAAAGCAATAATAGCAGAGAAGGTAGCAAGCGTAAGCAATACTTCTCCAATTATCAACATGGTAATTTCCCAGGCATCCATTAGAACTTCAAATTGCAAAACTCAATCCAAAGCGAAATGAAAATGGATGTTATCAATGGCGCTTGAAATATTGCACTTCCCGCTCATGTTTTTGCGCTGCTGCCAATGAAGAGAAAGTGCCAAGGTTTCTTCGCTTATTAGTTTTTGGATTTTTCTTTCTTGAGTAAAGCCTGTATTCTCCTGATTTTAATTTCCTGATCATAACTTATTATTTTATAATTTATCAGCACAAGGTTTATGCCGTTACAATTCTTTACAGGAATGGTTTTTGTTTGTGTTTATAAAACATTTTATGAGTGATTATTTTCAACTTGTTGGACTTTCAGGCAGCTTAAGAAAAGGGTCATATAATACAATGCTTTTAAAGGCTGCTTCAACTGTTACCCTTTGATGTTTCAATGGAAATTATTTCAATAGAAGATATTCCTTTATATAATGCCGATCTTGATCTGCCATCAGCTAAACAACGTCCCCAACCCGTAGAACATTTTAGAAAGATATTAAGCGATGCAGATGGAATTCTTATTTCATCACCAGAATATAATTATTCTATACCCGGCGGATTAAAAAATGCGATCGATTGGGCATCAAGGGGAGAAGATTCCCCATTGCTGCGCAAGCCTGTAGCAGTGATTGGTGCGACAACTGGGCTATGGGGTACAACAAGAATGCAATTAGCTTTTCATAATGTCTTTCTTTTCTTAGATATGAAACCCGTATACAAACCTGAAGTGTTAGTAGCCCAGGCT
The DNA here is from genome assembly GCA_044867875.1 of Chitinophagaceae bacterium. Lineage (GTDB taxonomy): Bacteria > Bacteroidota > Bacteroidia > Chitinophagales > Chitinophagaceae > VBAS01. The sequence goes on along the minus strand of JBIOVR010000173.1, from coordinate 9,247 downwards.
GAAAAGAAATTTGATAAGACTGGGAACTTAATTGACGAAATGGCAAAAAAACTACTGAAACAAAAATTAGAAGCCTTAAAAGAAATGATCCAATTGCAATCACAGGTTGGAGATATTGTCGACAATAAAATTATTTAGATAACATCAATGATATTTTCCATACCTTCTTCTATCTTCAAAAAAGAATTGTAAATAGATTTTTTGTTCCGTTCTCTCCAAGCGCAGTTCGGTATTCTCATTTATAGAATGATTGTCATAATATATGTGATGTTCAAAGCCAATACTTACGTTATTAATAATGCGAAGAGTTACTAACGGTTTTAAAATACCAACATGGCTTTTTCCATTTGAGCCTTCGTAGTTGTGTATCCAGTAATAATAACCATTGAATCCGAGACTCAGCCACTTTCCAATATTTAATCTTTCTTCGATCCTTGCTTGCCATCCTCCGCCAAAAGGATAATCACGGACTTCAGAAGTATCAATATTAAGCCTTGTAATACTTCCCGCTAATGGTACAGCTGCAACATGCAAACCTGAATATAGGTTGGAATGTCTTTTAAATTTCATTTTTGAAATGACACCAACTCCAAAACCAAGCGTTCCCAATTCAAACACTTTATTGCTCCAGTAATCAAAATGCTGGAAAATTCCGACAAGCATTCCGTTATTTTCCTTTATGATATTTTTTCCAAACAATAACCCATAGCCAAGTACATTGTCAATAATTCTTTTGTCATCACCATACCGACCTTCTAATCTCAGGCGAAAAACATCAAAAGGCTTTCTCCTTCTCACTTCAAATGGATCCCCATAATCCAGTTGCAAATTGACAATTGCATTTGTAGAGCCAGTGCCAAATTTATTATTCACATTTACCCGGTGAGCTCCTGCACTTAAAGTGACATTTAAGGGTTCTTTTTGATTTACATCGTACGGTGTTTCCTTCCACAATTTCCCTTGCGTTAAACGATTCAGGGCTCTCGTGGGATTTATGACACCTGCAGCCATTTCCCGCCACATTCTTGATCTCCCACGCCTCCTGTCATCAAGAATGTTTGAACTTATTCGATAAAGTATTTCACCTAAAAATGCGCCACTGATCGGAGTAGTGAGCAGATCATTTTTTGAAGGTCTTGTGTTCTCACCAAACCATTCCCATTGAGCACTTCCAAAAAAGGCAAAGGGATAAGAGCCCCAAAAACTATAGCCATTACTGCGGGCTACATTAAAATAATCACTGCCTGCACGGGGATGAATAAGAAAATTGGTAGCAAACCCATCGTTATCCCATTCCCATCCATACTTAAAATTATTTTTCCATGATTGAATACTGACCTTGGCCCAATCCTCATTCATTACGTAGCGACTGTAAGCCCAGCCAAAAACATTGGAGCTTGTTACTCTTGCCAGTACAATGCCAATTGGATATTTGCGATTATATTTTGGATCATCATTCAACAGGTCACCATACGCATTACGGGGCCTTTTATCTGAAGTGTCATATATCTTTTTTACACTGTCTGGAGAGTATGCAATTTCATTATTGATTTTTAGTGAATCAGGAGATTGCTGTCCAATAGAAAAAAGTGAACTGCAAAGAACACAAAAAACTAATAGAATTTTCATAAGCTCATTGTTTGCTTAGCGGGGCGGTATATTACTTATGCAGCAAACGTGCCAGAAGAGGATGATCACCGATAGTAAAAGTTCAGCCCAGGTACTATCAAAGGGTTTCTAAAATATTCACTAATGTTTTTTCGACCGGGGACAAGCCATTTTCATTTTTAGCATCGTTATCTTTCTTTGACAGCCATTTATCGAGTTTACCACCTTCGTATAGCTCAAGCAATGAAGGATGCACATAATATTTTTTGCATACGGTTCTTGTATTGCCTAATTGTTCCGACACTTTATCTAACACGGCTATTACTTTTTTCTTTGGATCGCCATCTGTTGCTAAACCATTTTCAGTAATTGCAGTTAATGCTACTAAAGTACCGCACCATGTACGCAGATCTTTTGCGGTAAAATCCTCACCGGCAAGTTTGCGGATATATTCATTCACCATTCCGGAATCAATGGATTGGCGATCACCATTCTCATCTATATATTGAAACAATTCTTTGCCCGGAATATCACGACAGTTCTGAACGATTTTCGCCAGCTTATGGCTCTTTAATGATACTGTATGTTCAACCCCTTTTTTACCGCGAAAACAAAATTTCAATTGGTTACCTTTTATTTCCGCATGTTTATCTTTTAAGGTCGTAAGTCCAAACGAACCATAAAGTTTTTCATAGAATTCATTGCCAATACGGATGCCTGTTTTTTCCATCAGGCTTACAACAGCAGCAAGCACTTTTTCCTTTGGCAAACCGGGCAATGCAAGATCGGCGTCAAGTTGTTTACGAATTATGGGCAACAGTTTTCCTAACTCAGGCAGGCGATAAAATTTTGTTTTGTTGCGCAGTTCATTCCACATTGGGTGGTAACGATATTGCTTTCTGTTCAGTACATCCAGGCCAGTTGCCTGCAAGTGTCCTTCAGCGATCCTGCATATCCAGACATTTTTCCATGCAGGAGGAATGACCAATGAACGTATGCGTTTTAGTGTGGCCTTGTCCTTGACAATTTTTTTTCGAAACAAATATTTAAATCCTTTTCCTGCACTTGCTCTTTCAATTCCTTCGTCTTTGCTGTTTACATATACAAGTTGCATTGCTTTAGCGGTCGCAGCAGGGTCTTTTGCTAAACTCAATTTTTTTGCCTTTGTCATCCTGGGTGCAATGAAGGACTTTGAGGTGCTTTTTTTGAGTGCGGGAATAGATGACGGCATTAGTAATTATTTAAAAAAGTATGTTGCCATCAATTTTGCACAAATTATACCAGATAAAAAATAGGGGATCAATGATGTAACAAGCTTCTGTACTACTATTAAACTTTACTTGCGACGCTCCATTCAGGTTTCTGTTCCCTATTCACCAATAGCGTCGCAGTTTACCCAGAGCGAAGCGAAGGGTCGCACTCTTGTACTACAACCATTCTACTTAGCAATTGTGTGATAGTCTGCTCAGAAAGGAACGAAGAGTTGTTTTCTTCATCTTACTATTCATTAAAAATGATTCACTACGATCCAGGAAAAAAGGTTTGATCTTCCTAAATTTAAAAAAAAATAACCGCAGCGGGCAAAGATCCTGTCACTACCGTGCCCGCCGCGATCTCAATTTTTTTATTAATAATGAGAAAAAATATCAACACAATTTTATCATCCTTTTTGTCACCCTGAGCTTATCGAAGGGTTAACAATGTATATAACCAAGCAACCAAAACACTATAATAAAAACCACAATACCTCCAAGACAGCCGCCTCCCCATTTCCACCCGGCATAGCCGGCAATCAATGATCTCCAAAAATTATTCATAGTTGATTTTTCAATCTTTATAAAAAAACTGTGCCAACATTTGCTGCAAAGGGTAAGTTATTGTTTGAAGTTATAGTGCAGGTTATTGTTCAATAAAGAACTAACAATGAAAGGTGCGTCGAAACACCATGTTTAATAGTAGTAACATTATCTGGGTAACATTAAAGAATTTAAATCATTGTGAGCATTACTTCTCTCTATAAATCAATCATTAAATTTTTTTAGATCATTTTCATTCCGTACAGGCATTGTATTTGACTTAATAATAGTATAAAAGCTTACAACTATGCGGAAAGTAATTTTACAATTAGTAAAAGCCACCTTTCCAATCGCAGCGGGATTTTCCATCCTTATAAATCCTGCTTACGGTCAGCAAAATATTATTGCGGGTAAAGATGATACACATCCTGAAATAACAGCTCAACAATATAGTCCAGCTAAAATTTATAAACTAGGCGCAGTTCAAATGCATGGCTATAATGAAATAAAATGGTCGGCCGTTTCAGAACAAGATACCCGTCGTTATATTGTTGAATACAGTGCAGATGGAATAAATTATCAGTCTGCTGGTGAAATAACACCGATTACAGGTGATTATAGTTTGAAACATTATACATTAGATACGAGAACATTTCTTTATCGTATTAAAATGGAAAAGAAGGATGGCCATTTTTTTAATTCTGTAAATTTTCTACTGAGCGGAGTTGATATCTCACCGGTGAAAATTTATCCAACTATAGTGGAAGGAAATACACTCAACTTGAAAATGGCTTTTGCCGTTCATCGTATGAATATTATTTCTCTTGATGGAAAACAGGTGATGCAAAAAGATCTTAGCGGAATTACCGGGACAACCCAGGTTGCCGTTCCGGTTTTAAACAGAGGACAGTACCTGGTAACTTTTTATGGCAACGGCTGGCAGAGCACTGAAAAATTTATGATCTCGGGTAACTAAGTTTTGTTTTTATTTCTCAGCCAATACAGTTTGTTCACGAAAAACTTTTGCAAATTCAATAAACCTTTTTGCCTGTTGTAAATATTCATTGGCAAATGCTTCAGAAGGTGGTACATCATTCATATACATTACTGCGGTCTTAAAGCTGCCGGGAATGTATAACCCTTTATCACTGAAATGTGTGTCGAAATCTTTTAATATGCCATGTTGAGTATTGCATTGTATACCTTGTTGCAGTAATAATGCTTTTGCAGTATGTATTTGCGCAGCATAGGAATTATAGATACCATCGGCCCATTTTGAATTGGACAAACAGTCTTCACTTGCTGCAATTTTTTCTTCAGCCTCCATTATTAATGTGGAGATAAGATCGATCATCACGCCGGCACATTCACCCACACCGATCGCAGTTGCAAATTTTTCTTCCTGTCCCCAATCGATATAATCTTCGGCTTGCAGGGTTTCGAGGCTAGCCAATGGTTTTAACAGATCATAATAATATCTTTCACCATTGCGCTTGCTATAATTCAAAAATGTTTCTCCATTTGTTGCATTGGTTTTATAATCGTTCAATACAACTCTTATTACATCAGGTCCACGTTTGCTTGGTACTTTTAATACTTTATCAGCGATACGACCCTCGCCACCACCGAGAACACCACCACCGATCAACACCTGCAGGGCCGGGAGTGTTTGTCCTTTTGCTTTCAGTGAACTTCCATGAAAACCGATAGAAGCCATACCATGTTGACCGCAACTATTCATACAGCCGCTTATCTTGATCGTAATTTCTTTATTGTATAAAAATTCCGGGAACTCTTCTTCGATCACTTCACTTAAAACAAGCGCAGTGCTTGTACTATTACTAATACCGAGATTACATGTATCAGTACCGGGACAACTTGTTACATCAGCTACACTTCCAAAACCTGCTGCGCCAAAACCTTCTTCATCTAAAACACTGTATACATATTCAAGATGCTCTGGTTTTATAAAACGGAATTGTAAACCCTGGTTAATAGTAACTCGAACATCATCTGCAATTACATCTTTCAATTTTTCGATCAGTCTGCGGCTGGTATGAGAACCGATATTTCCATTTGCCACACGAACATAAACTGCAAAGTAACCAGGTTGCTTTTGAGCAAAGACGTTAGTGGTTTTCCAGAGTTGAAAGCGGAATGGATCAATATTGTTCGGTGAGTTGTGAGTATTGAGTTGGCCATTACCAGATGCTGTTTGCTTACTCACCACTGACCATTCACCACTCACATCCACTTTATATCGTTGATGAGTTAATGCAATTTGTTCTTCTTTCACAAGTTCATTAAATGCATCGATGCCTATTTTTTGAATAAGGAACTTTATTCTTGCTTTATGACGACTATTTCGTTCACCATGACGATCAAATGCTCTTAATATAGCTTCGAGATAGGGGATAAGCAGATCTTCTTCTAAAAATTCATGAGTTGCAATAGCAAGATGAGGTTGTGCACCAAGTCCACCGCCAACTACAACTTTAAACCCTCTCACTTCCTTACCATCAATAATTTTTATTCTTGGAATAACACCAAGGTCATGCATGAATACCAACGCTGTGTCTTTTTCACTGCTGCTTAATGCTATTTTGAATTTACGTCCCATTTCCTGGCAAACAGGTTTGCGAAGAAAATATTCAAACATTGCATGCGCATAAGGAGTAACATCAAATGGCTCATCAGGATCGATGCCTGCAATATCTGATGCAGTTATATTTCTAACTGTATTACCGCATGCTTCGCGAATTGTAATTTCATCTTTTTCTAATTCACTCCACATTTCAGGAGTACGATCAAGACTTACAAAATGTATTTGGATATCCTGTCTCGTTGTTAAGTGAAGATTGCCGGTTGAATATTCATCAGAAACATCGGAGATCCGTTTCCACTGTGCTAATGTCATTTTACCATAAGGTAATTTAATACGTACCATCTGCACACCTTGCTGGCGTTGTCCATATACACCACGAGCCAGTCGTAGGCTGCGAAATTTTTCTTCATCCATTTTTCCTTCACGGAAAAGACGGATCTTTTTTTCTAGTTCAAGAATATCTTTTTCAACAATCGGATTCTCTAACTCGGTGCGGAAACTCTGCATAGTCGTTGATTTCGTTTTAAAACTTATATCGCCGGCAGCAACTCTTGTGGTAAAAACCCTACTTTTTCAGTAGACTAAACAAAAGTAAGACTGGAAAGCTGTTTTATCAAATATTATTTTGAAGAACGAATGTAAGTATGATGACTTTTGAGTGACTTTTTTGTTAAAATATTTTAATTAGTCTACTAATTAAGTAGGGAAATCTATTATCTTTACCAACGCATAGTAACTATGGATTATCAATCATTCTTAAATCAACGACTTCAGGAGCTTAAAGACAGCGGTGCTTACCGTTATTTCCTTGAAGTGAACAAAAGTGCCCAGCATTTCCCGAGTTTTTATTATGCCGATGAAAAAGGACAGCAACATGCGGCAGTCAATTGGTGCAGCAATGACTATTTAAGCATGAGTACAAATGAAGAGGTGATCTCTAAACTTGGATTTGTTACACACAGAAGCGGTACAGGAAGCGGTGGCACAAGAAATATTTCAGGAACAACCAATCACCATAAAGAATTAGAAAGAACATTGGCGGAATGGCATAAAAAAGAAGCGGCATTGTTATTTAATGGAGCCTACCAGGCTAATGTAACTACACTTCAAACACTTGGTAAAAATATTCCCGGTCTTGTTTTCTTTTCTGACGAAAGAAATCATGCATCTATCATTGAAGGTATTCGTGGGTGTAAGAACGAAAAGAAGATCTTCAGGCATAATGATGTTGAGCATTTGGAAGAGTTGCTGCAATCTGTTCCTGCGGATAATCCAAAATTGATCGTGTTTGAATCAGTTTACTCAATGAGTGGAACTATTTCACCTGTTAAAGCAATTGCTGAGCTGGCAAAAAAATATAAAACTCTTACTTATATTGATGAAGTGCATGGTGTTGGATTATATGGTGAAAGCGGCGCTGGTATATTAGAGCAGGATGGTCAACAACATTCAATTGATATTGTAAATGGAACTTTATCAAAAGCTATTGGTGTGTTTGGGGGTTATATTGCTGCGTCAACAACTATTATTGATTTTATAAGAAGTTTTGGCAGTGGGTTTATTTTTACTACTTCATTACCGCCTGCAATTTGTGCTGCTGCTAATAAGAGTATTCAATTCATTCAGCAGAACGATCAATTAAGAAAACATTTTTTTGAAAATGTAAAGCAGTTAAGACTAGTATTTACAAATAATGAAATTGGATTCAAAGAAAACAATTCGCACATTACTATTATACCAATGGAGGATGCTACAAGATGCAGGCAGATCGCAAACCAACTTCTAGAAAAGCATGGTGTTTACCTGCAGCCGATAAATTATCCGACTGTGCCTGTTGGAGAAGAGTGCCTGCGCATCATCATTACAGCAAGACATTTACCGAAACATATCAATCACCTGGCGTATAGCCTTAAAAAGATTTTGCATGGAGACAATCAAACTGATTGGAAGGACTTCCCGGCTGTCGCTCTTGCAGATTGATATTGTGAAGCGAAAAATTCAAAACGCATTTCCCAATATAAAGGTGGAAGTGATTGCACGCAGCAGTAAAGGTGATGCTTTACAAAACATTCCATTACATACAGTAGAAGGAAGCGATTTTTTTACGCAAGATATTTTTGATGCGCTAACAATTGGTGAAGCAGATATTGCTGTTCATTCATTAAAAGATATGAGCAGCGAACATTTTTTTGGAGCGAATAGATTTGCTGTAGTTGACAGGGACGATACAAGAGATGTGGCAATTTTCAATAATGATATCGAGGAAAAAATAAAAAGAGGGGAGACGATCATCATTGGAACCTGTTCTCCTAGAAGAGAAGATATGGCAACAATATTTCTAAAAAAAGCGTTGCCGCAATTAAATAAAGAGATCAGGATTGAAACAAGAGATATTCGGGGGAATGTTGAAACAAGGTTAAGAAAATTAAGCAACGGAGAATATGACGCAACAATTTTAGCAACTGCCGGATTAAATCGTTTGTTGAAAAGCCAGGAAGATGCAGATCTGATAAAAGAGCTGCTCGCAGATAAAAAATTAATGCTGCTTCCCTTGATTGAATGTGTGCCAGCACCTTGTCAAGGAGCTATTGTAGCCGAAGCACATCCTTTAAATACAAAAGCAGTTGAAGTTTTACAAAAAATAAAAGAAGAAGAATTGTTTGCTGATTGCTATGCAGAAAAAAAAGAAGCTATAAAATATGGCGCAGGTTGTATTCAAAAATTTGGAATAACTACGCTACGCACAAAAAATGATAAATATTTATATGCAGCCGGTAAGGATTCAGAAGGAACTGAGTTTCTGAAATGGGAACCTTTGCCAGATATAAAAATAGAAGGCTTATTGTTTTCATCAACAGAAGTGATGAAAGGCTTTTTTGAGTATGAATGGAATGAAAAAGAAGTAAAGATTGAAAAGCCAGTTGTATTTGTTGCAAACTATAAAGTCATACAGGGACAAACAGAAGTGAAGGATTTATCAAGCAAAAGAATCATCGCTTCAGGTACCAAAACATGGTTTGAGCTTTCTAAAAAGGGCTACTGGGTTACGGCCAGCGCTGATGCACTAGGATTTGAATTCTTATTGGCATCATTAAATATGCCTTTATTGAATATACTGGCTAAAGATATTTCGATACTCACACATGAAGCAGCGGCAGAAAGATGGAGAAAGAAAGGCTATAATGCTGTGAGCAATTATAAGCAGATACCGAAAAATGACGAAACGATCCGGAAATCA
>JBIOVR010000172.1:0-21080 GCA_044867875.1 Chitinophagaceae bacterium | reverse complement strand
CGAACAATTTTTTCCCTAAACCAAGACGCTGATAATCGTTAAGCAGGTAAATTTTATTCAGATCCCCATGTTGTTCAGGCAAGCTTTCATTTTTAGATATTATTCCTTTTGCAAATCCAATTAGCTTGTTATTTTTATCAACAACTAAAATACAAAACCAGCTTCCATCATTTTCTTCCTTAAAACATTTATTCCATTGGTATTGTCTTAGCTTGATATTCGGTTTGCCGCTATAAGTTTGTGCCCATGTTATTGCATGGAGTTTTCCAAGTTCAGGAATATCCTTTTCTGTTGCATCTCTGAATATAAAGGAATCAAAAGTTTCACCACGTTCATGAAGCTTTTTCATGTTCGTTTTTCTCGATGGTCTTCTAAGACCATTTATAAAACGGAAGATGTTATTAATAAAACTTTTCATGAAAACTTACTTAAGTCTCTTATCTCACTATTCTCATGAATAAAAACTCCTTCCTCATCTTTCTTTGCTAAAGCAATCATAACTTTTGCCACATCTTTCCCTTGTATTGCTTTGTATTTTTCGGGAATAAGAAACGAAAGAGTAGTCATGACTGTTTTACCTATATTTTCTCCAAGTCGAAATTCTTTTCTTTCTCCAAGTAACAATGAAGGCCGCATGATATGAATTGTTTTCGGTCCAACTTCTTTTACGGTTTCATCTGTTTCTCCTTTTAATCGTTGATAAAAGTTCATGCTTTTAGCATTAGCACCGGCAGAAGAAACAAGAATAAATTTTTCGCAACCGGTCATCTTGCAAAAACGGGCAATATTCACCGGGATATCATAATCAATTTTTCGATAAGCCTCTTTATCGCCTTTTACTTTTTTCATAGTTGATCCGATAGCACAAAACACAACATCACTGTTGCTTAATGCTACAAGTAGTGAATCACTGTCATTAAAATCCACGATCTTCTTCTCTAGTTTTGGATGAGTAACTGCTATTGGCCTGCGGATAAGAATTCTTACGGTATCAAAGTAAGGATCGTTCAGCAATTCTTCCAATAAATAACTGCCGATCAAACCTGTGGCGCCAACTAATATAGCTGTCATATCCTTTTATTTATATTCATACACCACATAACCCCATGGTTCGACCTTCCATTCTTTATCGCTCAGTGGTTCATTAGTTCCCATAAAAACATTGTATGGATTGCCATGGAGATCTTTGTCGGTCACTTTTATCGTTTGTTCGGCTTTGGAAAGATTAAGAATAACAAAAACTTTTTTACCATTCTTTTCTCTTACGTAAGCATATAAAGCTTTCGGATCACCGACATCTATTTTTTTAAAAGATGCATCAACCGCCAGAGCTGGGGTATTCTTTCTAAGTTCCAGTAAAGTTTTGTAAAATTTTGCCCTCCCATAATTTTTAAATGTGATCGTATCCTTGTAAAAGAAACTTACACTATCAAGAAAAGGCTCTTCCTGGCCGCTATATACCAGGGGAATTGTTCCTGCCATCGTTTGCGTAAAAACGGCAAATGGCGCATGAATTGGTCCCGGAAAAGTTTTATAATCAGATTTATTCCAACTGTTCTCATCGTGATTACTGGTGAAATAAAGTGGGATCGCTTCTTTTGGATAGAGGGAATCATACATATTCTTTACACTATCTAAAGCAAATGCAGGCCTTCTTCCTGCAGCTACATCCACCATTTTATGAAACATCTCCCATGGATAGTAAGCATCAAAACCACTTGTCATTAAATAAGGTTTGTCACCTTCAGCCAGGAAAAACATGGCGGGATTCAATTGTTTTAATTCTGGAATTGCTTTTAACCAAAACTCTACAGGTACATTCCATGCAACATCTACACGATAACCATCAATGCCGGTTTCTGTTACCCAATATTTCATAGCCGCGATCATACTGTCCTGCATCTCTTCATTTTTGAAATCCAATACACGGGTATCGGTCCAGTCAAACATGGTTGCGGCATTGCCAGTACTATCTTTTACATAAAAATCAGGATGTGTTTTTAACCAACTGTGATCCGCACCGGTATGATTAGGCACCCAATCGATCAGCACTTTCATTCCTTTATCATGAATTGTTTTTACCAATTGTTTCCAATCATCAATAGTTCCATACTCAGGATTGATCGCTGTGTAATCAGAAACGGCATAATAACTTCCAAGCACACCTTTACGGTCAACTTTACTGATCGGGTTCAGCGGCATGAACCAGAGAGTTTGTACACCCATTTCTTTTAACCTGTCAAGGTGTTTTGCAAAAGCGTTGAATGTCCCTTCAGGAGTATACTGCCGAACATTCACTTCATAAATATTTCCCTGCATCATCCATTCCGGGTGAACAACCGATTTTACTTCTGAAACAATGACTGGTTTTGCATCTTTTTCTTTACAGGAAAAAATGATCACTGACAGCAAAAGAAGGAAGAATGATTTTTTCATGATCAGTATTTAAAAGTTTTGGGCAACAAGTTTGCCGAAAATTAGTTCTTTCAGCGCAAAGAAAAAATACAGAAGTTTGCATTATGCAGATCCATGAAGCTTTTTCATTGTTGCCCTATAATACTTTCCGTATTAATGTAAAGGCCCGGTATTTTTCAACTTTTTCAAATACAGACGAGCTCTCTGAACTCACGACTCACGACTCACGATTCACAACATTTATTTTAGGCGGAGGTAGTAATATTTTATTTACGAAGGATCATGATGGTGCTGTTTTAAAAAATGAGATCAAAGGAATAGAACTTCAGCATGAAGATGCAGATCATTTGTATATGAAAGTTGGGGCAGGGGAGAACTGGCACAAGTTTGTTTTGCATTGTATAGATCATAATTGGGCAGGTGTTGAAAATCTTTCATTAATACCTGGCAATATTGGTGCCTCACCCATTCAAAATATCGGCGCATATGGTGTGGAACTTGATGATGTGTTCTGGAGCCTCGAAGCATTTCATCTTTCGGAAAGGAAGATCCACACATTTACAGCAACTGATTGCGAGTTTGGGTATCGCGACAGCGTTTTCAAGAACAGGTATAAAAATGAGTTTGCAATTTTATCAGTAACGTTTCAATTAAAAAAGAAACCGATCTATCATATTGGCTATGGCGCAATCACTGAAGAACTGGAAAAAATGGGAGTGAAGGATCTCAGTATAAAAGCGGTTTCACAAGCAGTAATAAATATCCGGAGTTCTAAACTGCCTGATCCGCAAAAGATCCCTAATGCAGGAAGCTTTTTTAAAAACCCCGAAGTGCCAAATGAAAAATATGAAGCATTGAAATTGCAGTTTCCTAATATTGTCGCGTATCCATTAGCAAAAGGATCAGTAAAGCTTGCAGCCGGTTGGATGATCGAGCAATGCGGATGGAAAGGATATCGCAAAGGTGATGCTGGCTGTCACGCAAAACAAGCTCTTGTATTAGTTAATTATGGCAATGCAACAGGAAAAGAAATATATGATCTGAGTGAAGAGATCTTACAAAGTGTAAAAAATAAATTTGATGTTACTCTCGATCGGGAAGTAAATATTATCTGATAAAATGCTTTCTAAGTAAAATCTTCTCCATCATCTTCCTCGTCACTGGTTTTTATTCCACCAAGATTCAGCATTGATCCCATCAGGTCCTTAAATTCAATTTTACCCTCAATTACTTTTTTACTAATCATTGAATAAGCAGAAAGCCCATGCAAAACAAACTCCATCAATAATGCAGTTTCTTTTTCATTAGCTCCTTTATAAAACTTCTTCACCATCGGATGCAATCCATCTACTTTGTATAACTGCACTAGCTTGTCATCATCTTTTGTATTAAAGAAAAGATTTACCTGGTTGCCTTTATCAAACCAACTAATGATCGAACGATAAGGATTTTCATCCCTGGAAGGTTCTTCCACATTTTTTGGCCGCATTCTTTTTTTCAGTACCTCAGGATTGGGAAAATAGTTGGAGAACTGCGAACGAATAGCTTTATCCAATAAATTCATAGCAACCTGGTATGGGCCTTCCTGTTCACCTTCATATACCAATTCAATTTTCCCGGTGATAGAAGGAATGATACCAGCAAGATCGCTCAGCCAAACCTGTGTTTCCTTTTCAGTATTCACAATGGCGCGGCGCTCCGCAGCACTTACAGCATTTTCAAATGCAGAAATAGTGAGCCTTGCACTCACGCCACTTTTCTTATCCACAAATTCACTGGCTCTTGCCTCAAATGCCACCTGTTCGATCAATCTTTTTACAAGATCACTGATCTTTATTTTTTCTTTTTGTTCCTGGGCGATCACAGCTTCCTGTTCGGTGATTTCAAGTGCAGTTTCCAGGGTTTTTGGATAATGTGTAAGTATCTGGCTTTCGATACGATCTTTTAATGGTGTTACTATTGAACCTCGATTTGTATAATCTTCGGGATTTGCAGTAAACACAAATAGAATATCAAGTGGTAATCGCAATTTAAATCCGCGTATTTGTATATCGCCTTCCTCTAAAATATTAAATAAAGCAACTTGTATGCGAGCCTGCAGATCGGGCAATTCATTAATTACAAAAATTCCACGATTGCTTTTTGGAATGATGCCATAATGGATCACCCGTTCATCAGCAAAACTTAATTTCAAATTAGCGGCTTTGATCGGGTCAATATCACCTATCAGATCGGCGACGCTTACATCCGGTGTTGCCAGCTTTTCACCATAGCGTTCACTGCGATGTATCCAATGGAACGGCGTTTCGTCAGCATGCGCTGCTATTTGATCAGTTGCATATTTTGAAATAGGATGAAGTGGATCATCATTCAACTCACTGCCCGCAATACAAGGAATATATTCATCAAGCAATTCAGTCATTTGTCTTGCCATCCTTGTTTTTGCCTGTCCGCGCAAACCAAGAAAAAGAATATTGTGTTTGCTCAGCAAAGCTCTTTCCACATCAGGCACCACGCTGTCTTCATAACCAAGAATACCGGGAAAAGTATTTTCCTTTCTTTTCAGTTTAAGAATAAGATTCTGCCGAAGCTCTTCTTTAATGCTGCGATGTTGATAGCCGCTTTTCTTTAATTCTCCGAGTGTCTTTATGTTTTGAATATTCATAGTTATTTTCCCAAGTTATTTTCCCAGCTTTTGTAATTCTATTGAACTTTTGTTGCGTCGCACTCTTGTACAGCAACAATTCTATTATTCATTTAAATTTTCAAGTAAACTAGTTTTCTTTCAATCAGCCTATTCAAATCTAAGTCTCCCCTTTAGGAGGACAGGGGTTAATAAACAGTTTTACGTTTTCCACTTTCAAAATCCTTAAATATAAATGCTCCCAACTTATCAAGCGCTGCAAAAAATGCCTTTCCATTATTTGTTTCTGTAAATTCATTCACAAACCGTTGCAAATATGGATCTGTTGCGATCATAAAAGTAGTGATCGGTATTTTTAATTTTTTACATTGCGCTGCAATGTTCAGGCAACGGCTTGTGATCTTCCTGTCTAACCCAAAACTATTTTTATAATATCGCTTACCGATCTTCAAACAAGTTGGTTTACCATCCGTGATCATAAAAATCTGCTTGTTCGGATTTTTTCTTCTTCGTAAAATATCCATTGCCAGTTCAAGGCCCGCGACTGTGTTAGTGTGATAAGGACCCACCTGTAAATAGGGAAGGTCTTTTATTTCTACCGGCCATGCATCATTACCAAAGACAACGATATCCAGGGTGTCTTTCGGATAACGTGTTGTAATTAACTCACTCAATGCCATTGCTACTTTTTTGGCTGGAGTTATCCTGTCCTCTCCGTACAAAATCATTGAGTGAGAAATATCGATCATTAATACTGTAGATGTTTGTGCCTTGAAGTCTGTTTCACGGATGCTTAGATCATCTTCCTGCATATTGAAACTTTCTATGCCATGATTGATCTGTGCATTGCGGATGCTTTCAGTAAAATCGATCTGCTCGATCATATCACCGAATCTAAAAGGCCTTGATTCAGGATTTAATTCATCGCCTTGTCCGGGTTTGAAACTATGATGATCGCCTTGTTTTGTTTTCTTCAGTTTACCAAAGATCTCTTCTAAACTCCTTTTGCGAATACCTTGTTCAGTTTTCGGTGTGATCTTTATTTCTCCAAGTTGATTATCCTCGGTGACATACCCTTTGTCTTTCAGATCCTCTATAAAATCACCAATACCATATTCATCATCTGTCAATTCAAATTTTTTATCCAGTTCATTCATCCAGCTTAATGCTTCGGAGAGATCGCCGTTTGTATAAGTAAGTAATTGCATGAACATGTCAAGCAGTTGTTCAAACCGCGACTTGGCGCCATCGTTAGGATCAAACTTTTTAAAATGATGACCGATCATACTATTTCAGATTTTAGATTTACGATTTCAGATTTGACATCTGAAAGAAAAACCATTTAGCAAATTACAACTTTATTTAATCAGGCATTACCGTAAATAAAAAACCTCCCGATTTCGGAAGGCTTCTTAATTTTTATTTTAACGATCTTATTTAGTTTTTGGAGAATCAGGTTTCAACTTTAATAAAGGAGAATCTGCTTTATTATTCAATGTATCTTTTGATGCCGGGTTGTTCTCAGTTTCTGCACGTTTTAAATATTGCATCAAATTAAAAACCCTTGTCATTTCAAAAGACAGGCCTGATTGATTCCTGGAAAGGTTAGAAGCTAAATAAGCATCAGCCTGTTGGTTTGGTTGGCCCCCTTGTTGTTGTTGCATTTGCTCCATGAATTTTTGCTGGCTGTAATTCATCAGTATATCTTCAAGCTGTTTCTTTGACATATCACCAAGCGAAGCAAAATAATCCATATGTTGATCAAAATCTTTTGTCAATGCCTTACTGATTTTCTTAGCCAGATCTGTAGCGCCACATTCATATGCTGCTTCCATTAATGAAAGGCTGGCCTGGTTGTGCAACTCTACACGACTAGGTATACCATATGGCACATTTGTATCAGGAATAAGCTGGTCTGCTTTTAACAGAGCGGCTTTGGCATCTTCCTTTCTTCCTTTCGCAATTAATTCTTTCGCGACGTCTGCATAAGATTGTCGGATCGTATAAAGATGCCTGCGATTCTCCTCATCAAAATAAACACCTTTTACATCTGCATGTCCATTCGTGAATTTCTTCATCATGTTTTCATACATAGGTTCGACATTTACATCAGAAGTTGCTCTTACAGGTATAAGACGGAAGGTAAGTCCCTCTCTTCTCAAAAAACTATTTAAGCCCATTCCAACCTGGGTTGATGTGAAGTAGATCGGTCTTTTCCACTGATTAGTAGCAATAACATTCAAAATGATCAATTGATCTCTTGTAATGATACGATTGCTTGGTAATTCAAATTGCATTTCGCTTGTCACTGCATCATCTGCATTTACTGTCCCATTTTTTCTTACCAATGCAGTATCAACAGGAACTTTGAATTTTTTCACCGGTAAAACTCTTGCATCAGTTTGATTACCGATCACATTTTTCATTACATCATAAAGAGGATAATATTGGTCCTGCGGTACTTTGTCATTCGCTATGTATTGTAAATACTGCAGTTTGTCGCCTATGATCTGGTCAGGGCGCCAAATAACATCCACTGAATCACTTTGGTTTATTTTATATCGCAGTTGGTTTATATACCAATCAATTCCTAATAAGCTGGTGTTGATGATGCGAATATCAGGTCTTACTTTTTCAACCTCCTGTGCATACCATAAAGGATAAGTATCATTATCCCCAAAACAAAACAGGATAGCATTAGGTGCGCAGCTTTCCAGGTAATTTTTTGCATCATCCCTGGCCAATGTTTTTTTGCTGCGGTCATGATCATCCCATTCCTGGTTGGCCATCAGTATCGGAGCAAGCATACATATTACTGCCGCCGCAATATTGATAATTCTTTCATTCACTCCCTTAGAAGAAATTGCTTTCAGGAATGCAGGTATACCAACAGCCAGTATTGCATAGATAGCTGTTATCATCAAAGATGTTTTTATAACGGCTGTTCCCGGCAAATAAGTCATGCTGAAAACTGAGACGAGGAAAGTAAGAACAGATCCATATACTACTGTATTAAATGAATTTTGTTTTATTTCCTTTGTCAATTTTACAAGTGCTGTTACTGCTAAGCCTATCCAGATCGCAAAGGCATAGAACGATCCTACAAATGCATAGTCTCTTTCACGCGGCTGATTGCCCGGCATGTTCAGGAACAATCCAATTGCGATCCCGGTAAAAAAGAAAAGTAAAAAGCTCACCACCCAATCATTCTTTTTCTTTATGAACTGATAAACGCAGCCAAGAATACCAAATAAGAAGGGCAGAAGGTATAATTTATTATTTGCCTTATTCTCTTTTAAACTATCCGGCATAGCGCTTTGATCACCCAACATTTGTTTATCAATAAAAGAGATACCTGTTTGCCAGTTCCCATCTCTGCGATTACCAAAACCCTGCAGATCGTTTTGTCTGCCGGAGAAATTCCACATAAAATAGCGCCAATACATGAGACCCATTTGATAACTAAAAAAGAAATTAAAATTATCACCATAGGTGATTGGTGGATCATAAGATACTCTACCGGATGCATCCTGGTAAGGGCTTTTATTTAGCCAATCAATATAAAATCTTAAATGGTCCTGTTGATCTGATCCATCCCAAATACGTGGGAACACCATCATTTGTGAAGCATCAAAATCATATACTTCCTCGCGGCCAAGTTCTACATATCTATTTCCTAATTGGCCCCATTTCATTCTTCCCTTCTTCATATCATAATAGCCATCCCTGTCTTTGTCATCAGGAAGTGATCCGAAAGTCGGACCATAAAGCAACGGTGCAGTTCCATATTGTTCACGGGCAAAATAAGAGGCAAGTGTCATTGGGTTATCAACGTTACTCATGTCGATCCCCGGGTTTGCTTTGGAACGAATAAGGGTAGTAACGTAAGTGGAATAGCCAATCATTACAAACACTAAACACCAAACAGCCAGGCGAAGCATAGGCATCCCTTTATTCTTTGCTACTTTTAATAAGAACCAGAGACCAACTCCAAAAAGTATAAAAAAGAAAGTAAAACCAGTATAGAAAGGAAGGCCAAATCCATTTACAAAAATCCGATCAAATAAAGCCGATGTTCTGGGAATAGCATACACCATTCCAAAAAGTATTACCCCGGTCAATACACAACTGAACAAAAATGCAAAAATAGATTTACGAACTGTTGGCGTATACTTTTTATAGAAATAGATCATTACGATAGCCGGCACAGTCAAAAGATTCAACAAGTGAACGGTAATTGAAAGACCAAGCATAAAGAAGATAAAAACTATCCAACGATCGGCTCGGTTTCTTTCAACAACATCTTTTGCCAATTCATAAGCATGCTCCCATTTCAGCATGGCCCAGACAATAAGTGCGGTAAAAAATGACGACAACGCATACACCTCACCCTCCACAGCGCTGAACCAAAATGTGTCACTAAAAGTATAAGCCAAAGCACCAACAACACCCGAGGCCATAACTGTAAAAGTCTGTTGTGCTGTCAGGTTCTCACCATGGTTGACAAACATCTTACGGGCAAAATGGGTGATGGTCCAGAAAAGAAATAAAACACAGAATCCACTGGCAACAGCACTCAAAAGATTAACAGAGCTGGCAGCATTTGCAGCATTACCGCCGCTAAACACAATAATAAACAACCGGCCAAGCATTGTAAAAAGTGGTGAGCCTGGCGGGTGTGGGATACCAATTTCATTTGCACAAGCGATAAACTCGCCGCAGTCCCAAAAACTTGCAGTGGCTTCACGGGTAAGTGTGTAAGTAGCAGTAGCAATCAGCAATATTACCCATCCGGTAATATTGTTTACTTTCCTGAAATTCATAAAGATTTGATTTTATTCCTTTTTTTCCGAAGCCCTGACTACCGTCAGGCAGGTGTCGGTATAGAATGGGGGCAAAAATAGGGTTTCAACAGAAGATTTCGCCTTTCCGGCTGGCAAAACAATATTTAAAATATTTGGAAGGTTGAGGAGGGATTGAAGTGTCATAAAAGAATAGAGGCTATCTCTTTCCATGAATCAACTCTTTTATGCCGACCAACGTTTTTTAATTGATTATGTGGTTGGGTAAAGAGGAGGCCGGTTCCTTTAAAAATATCAAGGTTTTTAAAATGATCATCGATCATTATGTCTGCATCAACGATCTTTTTGCTGCCGCAAAAAACGATCTGATGCCAGCTCAAAAAACTGAAATGTTCATTCAGCCATTCTAATTTTTCGGGAAGACTCTGAGGAAATTCCATAGCTGCCGAAACAATGAACAATTCATAATTTTTATTAAGCTCAGTCAATACGTCTACACTGTCTTTTACTATCGGTGCTGTTCTGAAAAACCCTTTTGTATGAACATATTCATTTATATAAGGGAAAGCTTTTCTTTCTTCAACACCAATAACATCTTCTATTGGTCTTCTTTTGCCAAAATCCTTTTCATCATAACGGAAAAACTGTTCATACACATCGGCAAGCACACCATCCATGTCAACAGCTAATCTTTCCATTGGCTATTCAAAATTTATTCTTACTGTTTGATAAAAGAGTTGATTTTGTAAGATCTGTCTCGACTGTGAATTTTTTTCGGTGAATCCTTTTAAGCCAAGTAAACCTGCCGCATTTCCTTTGTTGATGGCGATCTCAAGATAACCGGCACTATTAAATAAAGCCAGTTTTTCACCCTCTTGCACATCAGCATATGTTTGGCTTATGTGATCGATCACTTCATCTCGTTTAAAATTTATTTTAAAGCCACGGCCTTTACGCAATTCCTCAAATTCATGACGGGTGATATTGACGATCACATTTTCAAAATTGTCAATAAAAATTATCTGGCCATCGATCCAATCATCACCAACTGCAGGTCTTAATGGATTTTTTTCTATATACGCTATATCAGGCTGGCCGATATTCTTGATCGACTCTCCGTTGACTAGCTGGTTAATAGTATTTCCAAATATATCTGCACATTGCAAAGTGTTTTTCATTTTCCCATCGGGCCATGGAATACCAATAACGATCTCAGGTTTTTCTTCAAGAATCATAGTGAGCAGTCCATTGTTTGCACAAAAAAGATATTGGTTGTTATGAAAAGCAAGTAATAAGTGATCCTGATTTTTATCAAACAGGTTCACCATGATAATATGATAAGTAAAATCAGGAAAATTCTTAATAGCATTTTTGCAAACGTAAGATGCCTGGGGATAGTTAAACGGAGCGATGTTATGTGAAATATCAATCAACCGAAAGTCCGGGTTGATGGAAAGCAGTCTCGCCTTTATGGCCCCTGTAAGGTAGTCATGGTTACCGATATCAGAGGTCAGGGTTAGTAGTGGCATTAATCTATTTTAGAATTAGATTGCAGATTTCGGATTTAATATCTCGCAAAAGTAAGTTCGAGTTATAGAATTTACCATTGAAATCTAAAATCTTAAATCCGAAATCTAAAATCATTTCTCCAGTTTACCTTCTTTATAAAAAAACTTTCTTACCATTTTATCGGCAAGGCCGGGGAAAAACTTATTTAAAAACACAGTCTGTTTTCCCTGGAATGTCATCACAACTGTTCTTTTTCTTTTTTCAATTGCGGTTAATATTCTTTTCGCACATTCTTCTGCTGTCATCATTTTTCCTTCATCCATGGGGCTCTCACCCTGAGCTTCTCCTTCCTTATTCAAAGCAGCATTCCTGATATTTGAGGTTGTGAAACCAGGGCACACCCACATAACATTAACTCCTGATTCAAGCAATTCAGTTCTGATGGCTTCCATCCAACCTTGTAATGCGTGTTTTGATGCTGAATATCCACTTCTGCCCGGTAGTCCACGATAGCCGGCAATGGAAGAAACTCCAACTATTGTTCCCTTTCTTTCAGTTAAATATGGTAAAGCATGTTTGGTGCAATAAACAGCGCCGAAAAAATTAATGTCCATTACTTTTCTGATCACATCTACAGAAGCGTCTTTTAATTCTGCACGCATTGATATGCCGGCATTGTTGATAAGCACATCAATTGCTCCATACATTTTGTAGGTGAGCTCGATCAGTCTTCTGCAATCATTTTCGCTGCTTACGTCGGCTACCATTGTTTGAAGATCAGCTGAAGGAAATTCAGTTTGTAATTGGTAAAGCTTATCATGATTTCTGCCACAAGTGGAGATCTTTGCACCCTCTTTGATCAATTCTTCGACTAGCGCCTTTCCAATACCGTCTGTGCCGCCAGTAACAATTACAACTTTATCTTTAAAATAACTGGACATTTTACTGCTTATAGTTACAAACGTACTTTAAAATGCGGGTAATAAAAAAGCCTCCGTTTGAGGAGGCTTAGCTTGTGATCCCGCTGGGAGCACTAATTATATAAAGAATAAATTGATCTATAACAGGCTATGAATAGTAAAGACACACGCCCGCTCGAATTACACACTGCAAACTTCTTTCAACGAGCTATGAATTGACGAATAAAATTATGCAATTTTTTGAAATAAAAAGATCCTGTATTGAAATTTTATTTAATTCTTACAGCTTGGTTGTTCCAGAGTTATTATCAGCTGGTGTTGCCTTAATAACTGATGATGCCAACGTTGATGCAACAGCTATTTTAACCGTTGTTGCACTTCCCAAAACAACTAAAGAAAAGACCGGAAGAGAAACATATCCTCTAATACTTGTACCCATCGGAGCACGGGAGGCTTCACCAACGCAATATATAGTTGTTCCATCCCATAGCTTATAAGTCACTCTTAATGCATTATTATTTGTAGACTCAACTGTTATATTGCCCGTAACTAACCATGTGCCGGCAACAAGAGACAAATAAACGATCGCATCACCATAACTATTAGAGCAGATAATGGTTAAATAAGGGCATCTAATTTCGAAATGACTTTTACAAATAACATCAACTGGATTACCTTTCCCCAACTAAAGGCTCATACAATATCAGCACATTAGAAAACCCAGAACGCTACCACAAACTATTTTCGACATGCCTCATAAAGCGATCTCTCTTTTTATTACATTTTTTATAGCAATTGCCTGTAGTGACCAAATCAATACGCATACTGTAAAAGAATATAGTTATCATGTTACGGGATTGATCGAAAACAAACCACAAATAGGGGTACAGGTTTTTTTATTAAGTATGATTCCAAATACTATTTAGTTTCGGCATGGCGCTGTTTTACATTTAAGAACCATTTGACCGAAAAATTTGAAAACCCGGAGTCAAAGAATATCACAAATATTATTGT
Source organism: Chitinophagaceae bacterium (assembly GCA_044867875.1). Taxonomy (GTDB): domain Bacteria; phylum Bacteroidota; class Bacteroidia; order Chitinophagales; family Chitinophagaceae; genus VBAS01. The sequence continues at coordinate 7,776 of JBIOVR010000172.1, read as the reverse complement.
CTACAGAAATCTTGTTGAGATTGGTCTGGATAAATTCATAAGAATCAAAACTGAAAATGCGAAGATTAATAGTAATAATTTTTTAGAAAGAAGGTTAAATGATACTTTATTCGCCATTAGCGCAATTGAAATAAAACGTGTTTTACCTTTTGAATTTGATTATATTGATTTTGATAATATAGACACAACTGATATTGTAGAAAACGATAGTGTGATTTATAACGGATTTCCCATAATAAATGGACACCAGGTTGATACGGCACATTTTGGTACTGGAAATGTAATGAATGTAGATAAACGCAGAGATGAATTTACTATCAACATCGAAAGTTACATTGGTTGCTCCGGCTCACCGGTTTTTAGAATAAAGGATCACAAAACTAATTTAAAGGGTCTATTGTTCTATGGCTTGAAAGACGATACTGTGAAGACGTTTTTAAGCAAGGCGATAAATATTCGACAATTAATACTACTGCTAAATGAAAAATAGGCGCTGCTACGGGCTACAGTCGTTTTTGAACAGTGAAGTTAATTGAACAAATATGAAATGTATTTAAGATGTTTGTATTCATTAACTCTTTTTAAACTTGATAAACTTGTAATATTTTTTTAAACTTTTCCCAGTCATCTTTAGAGCTATTTAATGCATAGAGAATTTTATTGATCTTGTCTCCGTTAATGTTTTCCTGGTGTTCTAATTCTGAAATATATTGTTGAGAAGTGTTTAATTTTTTGGCTATATCTTGCTGCGAATTATTTTTGAATTTTCGAAATAACATTAGAGCCTTTCCGCAGTGCATTTATTAAAATTTTCTGTAGTGAATTGCGTTGGACAATACAAGTTACCGGACACTACCTTACCAAACAATACCATGAAAGGGGTATTGGTATTAAAGATTTCATAAAAAAATCACTTGTATTTTACAAGGGCGTCTGCTTTTAATAATTAATAATAGACTTACATTCATATTCTCATTAACCAAATCTATGTTAGAAAGCATAAGCGCCACGGTCCGCAATTGGCTTGGAGAAATGAAAATTCCCACTTCAAAAAAAATTATTAATCAACAACTACTTTCTCATACAAAATATGCTCCTTTATTAGGTATTAAGGACATTCTTAATGATCTGAGAATTGAAAAGCTGAGCAAGTAGAAAAAATGGAAGTGATACGACTTTTAAAAGAAGAATTATTGGGATCAAAAAGAAAATGAAAAACAACTAAAAAGCATATGACTTTAGATTTCCAGTATGACAACGTTAGAGGGTTTATTTCCGAATTAGTGGGGCCGATATTCGGCGATGAAAGCATAAACAATGCAGCTGAGGTCACTATTCAGCTAATAAATTATCTCAAAATTCCAATTACGAACTCAACCATTCAGACAAGAGTGGAAGAGCATGCGGAGTTTTCAAGTTTAACCAGCATTAGTGATGCGCTGAATCATTGGAATATAAAAAATACGGCGCTAAGGGTAGAAAAGGGAAATTTAGGCAAGTTACCCCTTCCTTTCATTGCGCATATAAATAAAGGTATGTCCTTATTTGAGGTTATAACAAAAGTGACTGAGACAGAAGTATGTTATTTAACATCTTCTGGAATTGAAAGAAAGAAGAGCATAGAATTTTTTTTATCAGCATGGACAGGAGTTGTACTGGTCATACAAACTTCCAATGATTATAAGGAGATAGACTATAATACAAAGATCTCGAATGAGAGGTGGCAGCAATTTAGAAAGCCATTTGTACTAACAAGCTGTGTCCTGTTGGCGGTAATGTTTACAGCATCAATCTATGTATTGTATAAGCCGTATTTTTATTACGTATCGATGTTGTTGTTGTTAAAGCTGTTTGGCTTGGTTGTTACTTCCTTGCTGTTATCGTATGAATTAAACAGTACGAGTCCGGCTATCAGGAAAATCTGTTCTTTTAATAGTAAGCTTAATTGTCAAGCCGTTCTAGGTTCAAAGGGTGCCAAAATTTTCGGTAGAATTGGATGGAGTGAAATTGGCTTTTTTTATTTTGCCGGAGGAATTATTTATTTGCTCACCTCGTTGTCGGGCATTCAGGAATCTATTGAAATACTTTATGCGTTCAATTTTTTATCCCTTCCATATATTTTTTATTCTTTATTCTATCAGTGGAGAATTGCAAAGGTGTGGTGTCCGCTTTGTTTGTTGGTGCAAGGTCTTTTGCTCAGCGAATTTCTAACTTTTTTAATCGCACTTCCCTTCCCGGTTACCATTCCAAATTTCTCTGTCAAATCAATAGTCAGTATGGCTATTTCTTTTTATTTGCCAGTATTGTTTTGGGTATTCAGTAAAAAATTCATTGTAAAGGCCTTTGATGGGCAGACATATAAAAAAGAATTTTTCAGGTTGAAACATAATACAGAAATTTTCGATATTGTATTGACTCAACAAAAGAAGGTTATGCTGCCACCTGATGACCTGGGAATTGTTATTGGCGACGATAATTCAACTAACAAGATCGTTATGATCAGCAACCCTTCCTGCATTGCTTGCCAGTTGGCTCATAAAACAATAAAAGAATTACTTCTCTGCCACAAAAATCTCAAAGTACAAATGCTTTTTACCTCCAGTGGTAACCGAGATTCTACACGAAGTGAAATTATTCAACACGTTATGGCACTGAATGAAACAGACAAAGAAAAGGCGTTGCTTGCACTTGATGATTGGTATAAATCTGAAATAAAAGGATTTAAGAAGATCGAAAATAAATTCCCCTTAAGCCGAGAAGGCAAATACTACAAAGAAAAAATCATGGAAATGGATAAATGGTGCAGACAGGAAAGTATAAGTGCCACTCCCACTTTTTTTGTTCGAGGGTATCAGTTGCCGGCTATTTATAATCTTTCAGATCTCAGTTATCTATTAACATAAACTTGTTAGCTAACAAAGGCTTTACAACTTGTGCCTGCTTTTTAAAGCGAAACATGTTTTTTTTAATCTTAAAAATTGTTTTTATGAAAGATTTAGGAGTTCCATTAAGCAGAGACCAAATGAAAAAAATCACGGGAGGCATGTGGCCTTGCTTTGAATGCACCAGTTTGCAAAATCCGGTCTTGGCAACATTCTATTGCCAAACTGCACAAGATTGCGTAGATCAATATCTATCCGCATGTGTTGGGCAGATTAATTGTGAATGTCACCGAGGAGAGTGACAATAATTTTTGCAAACAGATTATTTAGCATTTGAAAATAGGATTAGGTATAGTATCAGTAAATTTTAAGAGTATCGTATCATTCATGCATCAAAAACGATATGGTGTAAAAAGACGAACTTAGCCTTTACCTAATCCTATTATTAAACAAAATGAAAGCTTATCTACTGATATTAGTAATCGGTATTTGCTCTACTTCTATTAGGGCGCAACTCTTTTTCAAAGGAGAAATTGTACCTAACGCTACAGAGCATTTTATAAAAAAGATAAGTATAATGAAGCCGATTGGCATCTATGCGCAACCATGGTACTCGGACAGTTCAGATGACCTACATTTTAACAACAAGGGAGTGTTAGATCAGACCATGGAATTTTCAAGTTCAAATCTCATTTTTTTTAATTTACCAAACGGACAATTATTTATAGTCATTGCAGAACCTGGAGATACCGTTAAATTTCAACTAACGGCGGATTCCACTAAAGCTTTCCGTTTGCGATTTTTAGGAAAGGACAGTATGGCAAATAATTATGTAAATCGCTTACACCAAACTATTCTTAGCGGAGTATTAAAATTACAACAAGAACAATTTGAAGGTCCAATGCTAGTAAGTAGATTGGATTCTTTTATAAAAGCGGAAAAGGCACTGATTTCACGTAATGCGTTAAGCGTATTCAAGGCGGATTTATTGGGTAAAATGATTGAGGCAAGAGCATTGTATAACATAATAAATCTTTACGGACACACAAAGAATAACTCAACAAAGAAGGAAGAGAACGATTTCATTTGTAGAGAGCTTTACAAAAGATTTAATCCTCTGCAAGAAAAATATATTCCGACTTGGACCGGCTTAATGAACATTCAGAGTCTAGCAGGTGGAACTTTTGAAGGTAGGTTTCAATATAAGGCTAATCAATTTCAACAGATAGATTCTGTATGGGACACTATCAACGAAGGGTACAAAATTCCATCTACGTTTCCCGAACCTTTCAGAGAAGGTCAACTTGGTATTTTTATATTGATAGATGCAATTCGCCTGAAAACCTCTTATACTGCAAAAGCCATGTCTTATTTCGCAAGGCAATATCCTCAAAGCCCTTTCCTTCCTGTTTTTCTTAAGATATTAGCTTCTGATAATGATCAAATGTTATCTAAAGGTTTGCCAGTCGATGAGCAAAATGTGAGTGAAACGTCCGAGCTCGTATTTGTCAGAGAGCCAAAAACAATGCTAGACTTATTAAATAACTATGCAAAAAACAAACCCGTGCTTATTGATTGTTGGGCGACTTGGTGTGCACCATGTGTAATTGAGTTTACTTATTTACCGCAGCATGAGGCTTTTTTTAAACAGAATGATATAGTCAAATTGTACGTTTCATATGATTCGCAGGCAAATGCTTCAATTTGGGAGAATACTGCAAGAACTAGGAAAGTGAAAGGAGTACATATAATCGCAAATAAATCTATTGAAGGAGAAATTGCGGATCTAATAAAATTTCCACGCAATAAGATCATGCCGATTCCAAGATATGTGTTATTAAACAGCAAACATGAGGTGGTGAATCCTGATATGATTCGACCTAGTGATCCGGAGTTTGAAGAACAATTGCTTAAGCAGATAGCTTTAATTAAAAGCCAGCATTGAATCGACTCTTCCGAACGAACTATAAAGACTGGTTGAACTTGTTTCATGCCGATCAAAAGATTCTTAGACCATGAAAAAAATTCCTTTTTACCGACAACTGGATTCCATGGACTGTGGCCCAACATGCCTTCGCATGGTGGCAAAGCATTATGGCCACAATATTCCATTACAAGCTTTAAGAGATAAGACACAGATTGGTAAAGAAGGTGTGAATTTGCTGGGCATCAGTGAAGCGGCAGAAGCAATCGGTTTCAGAACACAGGCTTTAAAACTGACTTATAAAGCATTAACTGAAGATGCAAGACTACCATGTGTTCTACACTGGAAACAAAATCATTTTGTTGTTCTATATAAAGTGAAAGGCAGATCACTCTTTTGTCGCAATGACAGACTGTTGGTGGCAGACCCTGCAAGAGGAGTAATAACATTTGCCCCACAGGAATTTAAAGTAAACTGGATAAGTGATAAGGAGAATGGAGATGAAACTGGCGTTGCACTTCTACTTGAACCCGCCCCGGCTTTTTATGAAAGTAGTGACGATGCAGTCGAAAGACAAAAAACAGGGCTTGCTTTTAAAAATATTTTTAATTATATATTCCCTTATAAAAAATTAGTTTTTCAACTTTTTATTGGTCTTGGCATTGCAAGCCTTTTACAATTATTTCTTCCGTTTCTTACGCAAAGCGTTGTTGATACCGGGATAAATACCAGTAATATTCATTTTGTGTATGTTATACTATTGGCACAACTTGCCTTATTTGCCGGTCGACTTGCTGTCGAATTCGTAAGGGGTTGGATATTGCTGCATATCAGTACAAGAATAAATATTTCCATCCTTACTGACTTTCTCATTAAACTGATGAAACTACCTGTTTCTTTTTTTGATAGCAAAAAAACGGGTGATATTTTGCAACGGATGAATGATCACAGTCGAATTGAGTCTTTTCTTACAGGGTCATCATTAAGTCTTTTGTTTTCACTTACTAACCTGGTAATTTTTTCTATTGTTCTCGCTATTTTCAACGTGTACATATTTGCCGTTTTTGCGATTGCCAGTATTTTATATTCTTTATGGGTCATTATTTTTCTTAAGAAAAGAAAGGTGCTTGACTACAAAAGATTCGATGTAGCCGCTAAAGAACAAAGTATTACTATTCAGCTAGTACAAGGCATGCAGGAAATAAAGCTAAATGGAGTTGAAAGACCTATGCGCTGGACATGGGAACGGTTACAGGCAAAACTTTTTAAACTGAGTATGAAAGGCCTTTCATTGAATCAATGGCAGCAGGCTGGAGCGTTCTTTATCAATGAGGGAAAGAATATTTTTATCACCTTCCTTTCAGCAAAAGCAGTTATTGATGGGCAAATGACATTGGGAACGATGCTTGCTGTTCAATATATCATCGGTCAATTGAATAGTCCTATTGAACAAATGATCGGTTTTTTGCAAAGCTGGCAGAATGCAAGGATCAGTATGGACAGGCTGAATGAAATTCATACAATGGATGATGAAGAACCAGCAGAGATGCATTTACAAAATCAATTGCCACCTCAGTTTGCAAAACAAATAGTAGGAGGAAGAGATATTACATCTGATAATTACTTAAATGGAATAAAGAATAATTATTCAGATCATGAGGATATTTTGAATCCTCCACCGGTAACAAATTTTAATACCAATACTTCTATATTATTTAATAATGTAAGTTTTACTTATCCTGGTGCGGGTAATGAGCCGGTGTTGAAGGGTATAAATCTTGTTATTCCAAAAGGAAAAACAACTGCGATAGTTGGTGCAAGCGGAAGCGGAAAAACAACTCTTTTAAAATTGCTGCTCAAATTTTATGAATCACAAAAAGGGGAGATAAAACTTGGTATTACTTCGCTTGGCAATATCAGTCATAAGACCTGGCGCGCCCACTGTGGTGTGGTAATGCAGGAAAGTTTTATATTCTCTGACAGTATCGCAAAAAACATTGCCGTTGGAATGGAAAAAGTAGACATGGAAAAACTTCGCCAAGCAGCTGAAATTGCGAATGTGAGAGAATTTATCGAGAGCATGCCTTTGGGGTATAATACAAAAATCGGTGCGGAAGGAAATGGTATCAGTATGGGACAAAAACAAAGGATACTGATTGCAAGAGCTGTTTACCGTGATCCTGAGCTGTTATTTTTTGATGAAGCTACTAATAGTCTTGATGCAAATAATGAATCAACAATACTGCACAATCTTGAGTCTTTTTTTAAGGGTAGAACAGTTGTTGTTGTTGCGCACAGGTTAAGTACAGTAAAAAAAGCCGATCAGATCATTGTATTGAGTAAGGGGTCGATCTTAGAAAAGGGAACACATCAGCAATTGGTAAGCCTAAAGGGCGAATACTATACGCTGGTAAAAAACCAACTTGAATTAGGGTCTTAAAAATATAATTTTATGCCTGCAGATAATTTGGTCATACTTCATCAAAATGTAGAACTAGTAAGCGATGAAATAGTAGAGATCGTTTCTTACCGTCCGCATTGGATCATTCGAAAGGGTAATATTGTTTTCCTAATGATCCTCACTTTGCTGATTACTCTTACTTACATAATTCAATATCCTGATATAATAAATGCTTCTGCACGGCTAGTTGCATTAAATCCATCTAAAGGGGTAAACGTAAAAATGGAAGGGAAGCTCGTAAAACTTTTTGTAGAAAACGAACAAGCAGTCAAGAAAGATCAGCATTTGGGTTTTATTGAAAGTACAGCTTCCTACAATGAAGTAATGTTGCTTTATAGATGGACACAAGATATCATTGATTCAGCATCCGGATATAAATATGATATTCTTGAAAAAAAGCCTTTACCAGCATTACAAAACCTTGGAGAATTGCAAGCTGATTACCAGCGTTTTCAAAATGAACTTCAATTGACCAGGCAGACACTTTCCGGTGGATATTACAGGAAAAA
>JBIOVR010000171.1:0-2923 GCA_044867875.1 Chitinophagaceae bacterium | reverse complement strand
AGTGTAAATATCCAACAGACGCTTATGCGTTGCCAGTTGGAATTGCTCACGACTTTTTTTGTTTACGTGTGGCGAACGCAACACAGTAAATATTTTCTTGCGTGTAGGTAAAGGAATAGGTCCTGTTACAACAGCGCCAGTGCTACGCACTGTCTTTACGATCTTTTCGGCAGATTTATCTACCAGGTTATGATCGTATGACTGTAATTTGATTCTGATTCTCTGCGACATGAGTAAAAATCCCCATTTGAATTTGGGAGCGCAAAGATAGGGGGATGATGCTTATCAGGCAAAGATTTAGAAAAGAATTTTTTATCCAGATTTCTTATAACGTAATCCCCACAAAAAACTGCCATGCCTGGCTTCTCCATTTATCGTTGTTATCGGTTCCGTTGACATCGGTCAAGCCAATCTCATACCGTGTGCCTATATGAAATAGAGGTAGTTGTAACATAATGCCGCCCAACGCAGAAAATTCGTTTTTTTTGAAAACGTCCTGGGAAGAATTTAAGCTGTCGGCAGTCTCGTTTAAAAGCCTGCCCCATTGAGGACCCAGTTGAAGTTTGACTCTTTGGGATGGACCAATGTCAATGTTTAACAATCCCGCAAATTTTAAATAATTAAGCTTAGCCTTTTTCTGATCGCCTCCAAAAAACAAGTCATCATAGACTTCTGTTATGTCGTTCGTTTGTTCCGCTGTTGTCTGAACAAAATTTATTTCAGGTTGAAGGCCTAGCTTTCTTGTAATATTAAGTTGCACGAACCCACCCAATGCATAATTATAATTAAACTCATCTTTAAATGATTTGCCCTCGATCTTATTAAGATTAAGACCACCCTTGAATCCCAAACGGAAAAACGATTCTATATCAGATGGATCTTTCTTTTTCTGTGAATATGCATTTAAACAAAATGCAGACAATAATAATGGGAGGATCAGGATTTTCATAATTGAATTTGATTATGTGATAACGAATTCTGAATTGCATTGGTATTCAAAAAAACTTTTTTTGTCAATAATGCTAATGGTATTCACATGAATTAACATTATTCTGTTAAGTTCCTTAACATCTCGCCGGTTTGATGTTATCCTTTCGAAAAATCATGCCGATGTGTATTCATTACATCATTAAAAATTGCCATTGATTCAATTCAATTACCACTCATGTATAGCGCTTACCCATTTGTGGTATGTGTTAACCATAATTAACCCCTAACACTTGTTTTTCACATGCTTATGCTATCAGTCCTGGGTAACTTTCGTAGCATATTTGCGTCATACAATTCATGACAACAAACAAACCAAACCAAACCATGCAACAGGAACAGCGATACAACATCTTCAGAAGAACCCATAAAGGGTTACGAAGTATGTTGTTTGATGCGGGAGCGAAGATTCAGCAAACCGATTTTACCAAGAGCAAGCAGGCAATTGCAGCTATTGATGCTATTAAACAATCAACCCGCTCTTTCTTATATCATTTAAGCAAAGAGGATAAGATCATTTATCATTCAGTGGTTTTGTATGCACCTTATATAGTTGCCATGATCGAACAAACCAATTTAAAAGACCAGGCATTGGCTGAATCAATTGACAAAATAATTGATCAACAAAAGGACCAGGATACAAAAAAGGAAATGATCGCTTTTGGACATCAGTTGCAAGCAGTATTCTTTGAATTTACCGCAGCTGTTTTGCAACACATGAATAAAGAAGAAACAGTGATCAATGAAATATTATGGTCAAACTATTCCGATAAACAGTTAATAGAAATGGAAGTGGAGATGATGAAACAGGCGAGTTCCTCAGACAGCACATGGTATACCGGCAAAATATTGAAAGAGCTTAGCAACCGTGAAATTTTAATGTGGGTCGATATAATAAAGGAACACGCCACTCCTTTTATGCTTAAAAAATTGATCTCAACTGCACGGATCGTCTTGCCAATTGATCGCTGGCAAATGATCAGGGGGAAATTCATGTTACCTAAAGAAATGGCGAATAAAGCCGCTGCCTGATATTAATAGAAAAATCAAAGCCGCTTCAACAAGAGCGGCTTTTTTGTTTTTGTAGCGATGAAAATCAAACAAGACCTTCATTAATTGCTTTCAATACCGCTTCTGTTTTAGAATTGACATGAAGCTTTTCATAAATGCGGCGAATATGAGAACGTACAGTATCAATACTGATAAATAACTCAGATGCGATGGCTTTATAGCTATAACCACTAACAAGACCTTTTACTATCTGTAATTCCCGGTCGGATAAATTATAATCTTCTTTATGTGCTTTTGGCTGGGACTGAAAATACTGTAAGACCTTTCTTGCAACATTCGCGGTCATTGGAGAGCCGCCTTTATTTACATCGAATATTGATTCGATAATTTCTGATGGAGAAGTGTGTTTTAATAAATAGCCACTAGCCCCGTTGCGAATGGCATTAAATATTCTTTCTTCATTATCAAAAACAGTAAGCATGATCACTTGTGTTTTTGGAGAAACAGCTTTCACGATGGCGACAGCATCAATGCCATTTGTACCGGGCATATCAATATCCATCAATATTACGTCAGGCTTTAATTGTTCAGTATCTGTTTTCACTGTATCAGCATTGCTAAACGTGGCTAACAGATCCAGTTGGGGTGTAGATTGAATGAGAAATGAAATGCCTTCTCTAAGATTTGCATTGTCTTCGTAATAGATCACTTTGATTTTATCTTCCATATTCTAAAGTTAATAACAGCTATTGCAAGATGTATAACATAATCATGCTAATTATTTATCCGTAAGTAAGCTTTTCTTTAATACCATCATCAGGTTTATACAAGTTCCCTTTCCTGGTTCTGATTTAATGTCGATTTGTCCGCCTATTTCTTTTGCTCTTTTCTCAAGGTTATTAAGCCCGTTACCTCTTTTGATCTT
>JBIOVR010000170.1:0-13921 GCA_044867875.1 Chitinophagaceae bacterium | reverse complement strand
TATTCAAATTCGTATAAAAACAAACCAGATTCTTTAAAAATAATCAGGATAAACGGCCAGTGGTTTGTTGATCTGAATTTTACATTTCAACCAAAAGATTCAATTCCGAAATGATCAAAAACTTTTTGATAGTTGGATTGGGTGGAGCTGTAGGAAGCATGTTGCGCTATGCAGTACAAAAGTTTTTCCAGGTACAAACTGCTGCTGCATTTCCCACGGGGACTTTGCTTGTAAACATTGCAGGTTGTTTTTTGATCGGCATTTTATGGAGTGTGGTTAGCCGATCACTTACATGGAACGATGAAATGAAATTATTATTGATGACTGGATTTTGCGGTGGTTTCACAACTTTTTCTGCATTTACACTGGAAGGAATTGGTTTATTAAAAGAGAACAAGACCGTTTTATTTGTTATTTACTTAACCGCCAGTGTAGTCGGTGGGTTACTGGCAACATTTATTGGTATTCGCATCGTTAAATAATTTTTTATGCTTACTGTCCTTCATCCATGGCATGGCGCCCATTATGGTGATAATGCACCATTAGCCGTAAATGCAGTTATTGAAATTCCACAAGGCAGCCGTGCAAAATATGAAGTGGATAAACCGACTGGTCTTTTAAAACTCGACCGGGTTATATATTCATCTTTTCATTATCCTATTAATTATGGATTTATTCCGCAAACACTCGGACAAGATGGCGATCCACTTGATATTCTCGTATTCTGCTCACAAGCCATACAACCCCTTTGTCTTGTTGAAGCAAATGTGATCGGTAATATGCAAATGATCGACCAGGGACAGGTAGATGATAAGATCATTGCCGTCGCTGCAAAAGATCCATCGGTTAATCATATAAAATCTGTAAAAGAATTGCCGCCGCATATCATTGCTGAACTCAGGAACTTTTTTGAACAATACAAAGTACTGGAAAATAAAAAAGTGGTAATTGACAATTTCCAGGATAAAGAAACGGCTATCAAAGTAATTGATGCTGCAATCGATTTTTACAAACAAAATTTCAAAGATAAAAGTGGCGACTAACTTTATATGCAATCCCTCAATCAAAATACTATACAACAGAAAATGACAGTTCAAATCATTCTAACCGTATTGATAATCGGCCTTGCTGCTGGCATGCTCAGCGGTTTGGTGGGTGTTGGCGGAGGAATTATCATGGTTCCCGCATTGATATTTTTTCTGAATTATAACCAGCACCAGGCACAGGGAACATCGTTAGGTGTTCTTACTTTACCGGTAGTGATAATTGCTTCGCTATACTATTATCACCAGTGTAAGAAAATGGGAACGCCGATGGATCTGAAAGTTATAGCCCTGTTGGCAGTTGGCTTTGTTGGAGGTGCTTATTTTGGTAGCAAGCTGGCCATTACGTTACCAACAGATACACTTAAGAAAATTTTTGCAATCATACTTTTTTATACTGCCGTAAAAATGTTAGGTTGGGATGCCTTATTCATTAAATGGGTAAAAGGCGTTTTCTAATGAGAAAATTTTTATTCCTATTTTTTATAGTAATAGTTAATACAGGTTACTCACAAAACCCAATACAACCAGTTTTAAAAAATTATTTTCGTACTCATCCTTTCGATATGAAGTTCAGTAGTTTTATTGCTTCACTTCAGCAAGATCCCTGGTTTACCATAGACACCTATAGCAGGCGTACGGACACAACATTTTTTTTTCTAACAGGCACATATAAAAACTTTAATCCATTTCGTTTTACTCCAAAAGAACTAAGACTTATTGTTGCCGAAGAAGAGATCGTTCATAATGATTCATTAAAAACACATGATACTATCATGAACCTGCAGTTGCTGGCAATAAGCGATAGCAACGAAACAAACAGCAAATTGGTTGAAAAAGAGTTCAAGCGTTTTCATAACAACCAGGCAGATCGTTTCTCAAGTAATACTTCTAATAGTTTTAAAGAAAAAGATGGCAGTCTCACGACCAAAGCATATAATTATTTTGTTTCTCCTTTTTCAATTGCACCACTTACGATCGCATGGGGCATTCTTCCCGGGTCAAATCAATATGCATTAGTCATTACGATCCGGTTTAAAGTAAAAGAAAATACGGCTGTTTATATTATTAGCCCAGGTGAGCTATAGGGATTATTGTAAAAATTGACTTCTCCCTCATCACCATCAGATATACTTAAGAAAACTTTTACAATCATGCTTTTTTAGACTGCTATAAAAATGTTAGGTTGGGATTCCTTAATCATTAAATGGATAAAGGGTTTTTCATGAAAAAAATCTTATTCCTTTTCTGCATTTTGATAGCGTATACAAGTTTCTCACAAGCTCAATTTAAATACGTTGTAAAAAAATATTTCCGAACTCACCCATTGGACATGAGATTTAGCAACTTTATTTTGTCGTTGCATAAAGATCCGTGGTTTACAATTGAAGTAGAAAATCGCAGAACAGACAGCACTTTTTTTTACTTAAGTGGCACTTATAAAAATTATAACCCTTTCCAATACACTCCCAAGGAACTAAGACTTGTTCTTGCAGAAATGCAAATCGTTCATGAAGATTCATTAAAGACGCTTGACACTATAATAAACCTGCAATTAATGGGCATAGTTGATAGCAGTGTAGCAAGTAAAAAAATGGTTGAAAAAGAATTTAAACGGTTTCATAATAACAATGCGGACCGATTCTCCAATAACACTTACAATTTCTACAAATCCAAAAACGTTGAGACCGTTGCTGAAATACATAATTATTTTGTTTCTCCTTTTGCTATTGCTCCTATAACAATTGCCTGGGGCGTCCAAACTGAAACCCATCAGTATTTATTTACTATTACCCTCAGATTTAAGGTAAAAGAAAACATTGCTACATTTATCGTGGGTCCTGAACAGCTTTTAGACTAATTGTGAAATTTTTCTTTTTCCGCATCATAGAAAATGAAATTAGCTATTTTCATCCCGTGAACCCAAAACTAAACAAACATATCAGCGACCAGGAGTTACTCGAAAAATTTTATGCTGACCGCGATAACCAGTGGCTCGGCATTTTATTGGAACGGTATACTTTGTTATTATTGGGTGTTTGCATGAAATATTTAAAGAATGAAGAATTAGCAAGAGATAGTGTGCAACAAATCTTCCTAAAAGCCATAACTGAACTGCAAAAATACCGGGTTGAATATTTTAAAAGCTGGATATACATGGTGGCAAAAAATCATTGCCTGATGCAACTGAGAGACAAGCCTGTTAAAAACACGATTGAAGTAAAAGATAGCATCCCTGCAGAAGCCGATGAGACCGATAAAGAAAGCTTACTGTTGAATGAAAAGACATACGAGTATATGAGCGAAGCGTTGAAAGAATTGAATGCTGACCAGCAACTATGTGTAACTTTGTTTTACATGGAAAAGAAAAGTTATCAGCAAATAACAGAGCAAACCGGCTATAGCATGATGCAGGTAAAAAGTCATATACAAAACGGAAAACGAAACATGAGGATATTAATTGAGAAAAAAATGAACAGTTAAATGTCGGACAAGTTAAAAGACATATTATCTCATCTTTCGCCAGAAGTGGACCAGGAAACATTATTAAGATACCTGGAAGGCAGGCTATCTGACGAACAGCGTCATGAAGTAGAAAAGAAAATGATGACCACAGATTTTACTGATGACGCAATGGACGGTTTACAGGAAATAAAAAATAAAGAAAAAATATCTTCACTTGTAGAACAGCTTAATCGTGATCTTCACAAAAAGCTTGAAAAGAAAAAGAAAAAAAGGGAAAAGCTTCGTTTTAAAGATCAGCCCTGGCTTTATATCGCCATCTTCATAATTCTGCTTCTTATTGTTTTAAGTTACATGGTAATACAGAAGATGTTACAACAATAGTGAAAAAATATATTTGGTTTAGGGTATAATTTTGGTGTACCTTTTATAGTCATTCATTTTGCTCTTTTAAAAAATGTTTTATGGCTATTTTACACCAACTCGACAAATGGAGCACTACTCACCCAGGATTGTTATTATTACTTCGTGCTGCTCTTGGCATTGCTCTTGTCTCAAAAGGCATTTCATTTATTGATGACATGGTCTCGTTCAGGGCATTTCTAGCCGGCAGCAATTTTAGTTTTTTGCCGGACTGGATAACTTTTATAATTACATGGATACATTTATTATGTGGTTTTCTAATTACCATCGGGTTGTTTACAAGATTATCTGCATTAATACAAATACCAATTCTTATCGGAGCCGTGTTTATTAATGCGCCGGGAGGTTTCAATTCAGGCTCCGAGTTATTCTATTCATTACTTATACTTGTATTACTTGTCTTTTTTCTTTTTGAAGGCGGTGGAGAGCTGTCATTAGATGACTATATTAAAAAACATCTTATTTAGAATTAATTAAATTGTCTGCAGTTGATGTTTTTCTTTTCTAAACACTGCGTAACTGATCACAGTACTGCCCAACATAAAAATAGCTCCTAAAAAGAAAGATGCACCAGGAAAATAAAACGGAGCACTTTTATGTGTGAAATAAGTAAACAGGTTATTCATGATCAACGGACCGATGATGGTTGTGAGACTCATAAGACTTGTTAATGCTCCCTGCAAAGCACCTTGTTCATTTTGCTTGACATGCCCTGCCATTGTTGATTGCAATGCAGGACCGGCAATTCCTCCCAGGCAATAAGGAACCAAAAAAACAAACATCATCCACCCCTGTGTTGCAAAGGCAAATAAAATAAGTCCTAATGTATATAATAACAACCCGATATAAATACTTTTTTCATTACCTAGCTTCGGGTTAACTACTCTTGTTAAGCCAGCTTGAACAACTCCTACTAATAAACCGACAACGGCTAACGAAATACCAACTAATTTTTCTGTCCAATGAAAACGATACATTGTAAAATAATTCCAATTTCCCTGGACAGACATTGCGGCGAGGTAAATAAGAAAATAACAAAGTGCGAGGCCTGCAATTGTTGGAGCTTTTCTTAAAAATCTTAGCGAACCAAGTGGGTTTGCTTTCTTCCAATCAAAAGCTCTCCGATGTTCTTTATCTAAAGATTCAGGTAAAACAAAATACCCATAAAGAAAATTCAATAAGCAAAGACCAGCAGCAGCATAAAAAGGCGCCCGAATACCTAACCCTGCCAATAAACCACCTAATGCAGGACCAATAATAAATCCCAATCCAAAAGCAGCACCGATCATTCCAAAATTTTTTGCTCTCGTTTCTGCAGTACTTATATCAGCGATATAAGCTGCAGCAGTAGTAAAACTTGCCCCGGTGAAACCAGCAATAACACGACCAATAAATAACCAGCCATAACTAGGAGCTAATGCAAGAAAAATATAATCGATACCGAAACCCAATAAAGAACATAATAAGATCGGACGGCGACCAAAACGATCGCTAAGATTTCCTATAAGTGGGGCGCAAAGGAATTGTGTGAATGCATAAGCAAAAAGTAACCAGGCACCATAAGCACTTGCATCGTTTATTTCAATATGTTTTAATTGAGCAATTAATTTGGGCATCACTGGTATGATCAATCCCCAGCCCATTACATCAATTAACAGTGTTATAAAAATAAATCCGATCGCAGCTTTTTTTGGTTGAGCCATTTTGTGGTTTTGTTTCTCAAAGTTGCAGAACAATCCTAAATAAAAAAAACAAGGAAAATATGCTTTAAAACGGCATCATTATTGCCAATGTGGGTTGTTCCAAAAAAACATTAAAAAAAATCATCTTTTTATTCACGTATATATTCGTTTTTAACAAGATGCGTAAAAAAACTTCAATGAGAATCATTGATTTAAATTTTTGATAGTGTATTTCCTAATGCAATATGCTATGCGATCCGGTTTGTGGTTTCTATTTTTGGTTCGTTCGATCAATTTCCTATGGCAACCTTTTCCATTCCGGAAATGAAAAGCCAAATAACCGTACCCCCGGAATTTTTTTAACAACCCTTTTACTCCAGTACTCCTGTGATCAATTTTTCGAGTTAGAAATCCAACACCTTGGGTCGGCATTGTTTTACCTAAAAATTTAAAACGATGTTGAACAAGAAACAAATTAAGACCGTATCTTTTCTGGTACTATTTTTCATGTTTGTTCTGAGATCAAATGGAGGAATAAATCCTCTAACTCTGAATGATCCTGCATTTAACGACTCAATTCTTTTATCAGTAACAGGTAAATCCTCTTTATCAATTCCAGTCGTTCCCTTACACCAGTCGATGGGAAAGTTTGTACAAGATTATGCTGAAGACTATGACGAATTATTTGAGGACATTAAATTGAATAAAAGTGGGTATTTAAAAACCTTTGATAAAGTCTTTACTCAATACCAGATCCCTCTTGAATTAAAATACCTGGCGATAATAGAATCAAAGCTAAAAACAAATGCAAGATCTGGTGTTGGTGCAGTTGGTCTGTGGCAATTTATGCCTGGTACAGCAAAAACATTAGGACTAAAGATCACTTCAAAGTATGATGAACGACAGCATGTTTTGAAAAGTACCGTTGCAGCAGCAAAATACTTAACAGATCTGTATGGATATTTTGAAGATTGGCTTTTAGTAATAGCAGCTTACAACAGTGGTCCGGGACCCGTTTTAAATGCAATAAAAAAATCAGGAAGCAGAAGTTTCTGGAAACTTCAAAATTTTTTACCAAAAGAAACAAGACTGCATGTAAAAAGGTTTATTGCAACTCACTATTATTTTGAAGGTGGCGGAAGTCTTGTAACACTTGGAAAAGTTGAAACAGAAAAGTATTTAAAACAACTTGAAGAGTTTAAAGCAAAAAATAATTCAGATAATGAACAGAATAACACCACCAATGCATTCAGTCAATGGGTGGCAGTTATCAATCATGAAGATAGCTTACAGTTGATCCTAAAAAAGTAACAACCAAAATGATTGCTGATATAATCTTCCTTGCATTATTGATACCGGCAGACAACGCCGAAACTTTCTCTCTGAATTGAAACAGTTGAGTGTTTCAATTCAGAGTTAAGGTTATTTCTGACTGATCTACCTACATAGATAAACCCAATTATGTATTCTAGTCGAAGCTTCAAACCAACCATCTACAGAAGCTAAACAGTTTTTTAAGCCACTGATAAAATCCTTACATTTAATGTCCACAAACCTGGACTAACAAATGAGAGTCTTATTGCTTTTTGTAAGCATTACTTTTTTAGCTTCAACTCACTTAGAAGCCCAGTTAAGAGTACCTGCAATTATTTCTTCAGGCATGGTTTTGCAACAAAACGATTCGGCAAACTTATGGGGCTGGGGAACTCCTGGTGAAAGAATTGTTGTAACCGCAAGTTGGAGTGGAAAAACTGATACTACAGCAGTAAATAATCGTGCAAACTGGAAAATAAAAATAAAGACACCATCAGCTGGCGGTCCTTATACCATTACGCTAAAAGGATATACCACAATTGTCTTGAGTGATGTTATGATCGGAGAAGTTTGGGTTTGTTCAGGACAATCGAATATGGAATGGAGTTATTTCAATGGTTTAAAAGACATCAGAGAAGAATTACCTACTTGCCATAATACCAATATTCGTTTTTTCAATATCCCAAAAACAACGGCCAATCATCCACAAGATGATGTAAAAGCAGATTGGAAAGTTTGCGATTCAAATTCTTTAAAATCATTCAGCGCAGTTGGTTATTTCTTTGGAAAAAAAATTAATAAGGATCTGAATGTACCAATTGGTTTGATCAATTCGAGTTGGGGCGGAACACCTGCTGAAGTATGGACACCAGAACACATTTTTGATAATGATGATGAACTACGTTTAGCAGCAGCTCGTCTTCAAAGTTTTCGCTGGTGGCCAAACCATGACGGGCTTTGTTACAATGCCATGATCGACCCAATCACCAAATTCAATATTGCCGGTGTTATTTGGTACCAGGGAGAAAGCAATGTCGGCAATAACGATACTTACTACAAGTTATTTACTACCATGATCAAATCATGGCGTGAAGTATGGAAAAAAGATTTTCCATTTTACTATGTACAAATTGCTCCTTATAAATACGGGAATAATAATGTTGGCGCTTTAGTACAAGAAGCACAAACAAAAGCCATGAATTTTCCTAATACAGGAATGGTTGTAATAACTGACCTGACAGACGGTGTCAACAATCTCCATCCACAAAATAAACACGATGTTGGATACCGGCTTGCTAACTGGGCATTGGCTGAAACATATAAGCAAAAAGGAATTGCTTATAAAAGCCCGATGTACAAAAGCAAAACAAGAAATAAAAATAAGGTTACGCTAAGTTTTGATAATGTTCCGAAAGGTTTCAGAGATAACGATGCGATCGAAGGCTTCATGGTTTTTGATCTGAAAACTGAACAATGGTCTCCGGCACAGGCCAAAATTGAAAAAGATAAAATAATAGTATGGAATGATAATGTTGCCGAACCTGCACAAGTACGTTATGCTTTTGGCAATACAATAATTGGAAATGTTTTCAGTAAAGAAGGATTACCTCTTTGTCCCTTCCGTACAGATAATTGGGATCTCGATCAAAGTCCTGTAAAATAAAAACCCTGCAACTTTCTGCAGGGTTAAAATTTATCAAAGAAATTTATTTAGCGGGGGGAGGTGGCGGCAACAATACTGCTTCCGGAATTACATTTTTAATTGGGGGTGTTGTTTTGAGATAAGCAAAAATTGCTTTCAGCTCATCATCTTTCATTACGACTGCAGGCATCATGGACATGGGCGGCATAAGTGGTCTAGTGTTATCAAGCCCCATCCATTTCTTTTCATGTAGTGCTTTCAGGAATTGTTCTTCCTTCCACTCACCGATACCGGTAGCGTCTGAAGTAAGATTCGCGGCATAAGTTGTTCCCCATGGTCCCGTCCAGGCAGTAAATGTACTTGTAACTATGAGACCTTTTTTAGCAGCTTCTTTCGCATCAAAGTCGGCGGGAGGCATTTGTGCGGGATGCCCTGAAAGCATCAGGCTCATATCATTCTCTGGTCCGTTAGGTCCCATTTTTTTAGGAGTATGGCAATCGTTACACCCACCGTTAAAAACAAGGGATTCACCCCATTTTACCTGGCTCTCAAAGCCTCCAAACTGGGCAGCCGCTGGTTTTACTTCACTAGTACTAGTGTCTTCTTTTTTTTCATCCGTACATTGTGTGGAGATCAAGGCTACAGCAACAAGCATAATTGCTGTGGTGGAAATTCGTTTCATAAATTTTAGTTTTGGTTTACGAAATAGAGCTAAAAGCTACATATTTTTTTTAAATATGAAATGAAAAATATTACACCCTTGTTAACGATGCAATGAAAATAATAAAGAACATTCGGCCAATAACCACTATCTTTGTACTTCAAATTTGAGTTCTAGTCTTTGGTAAAGTAAATGATTTTTTCTGCTAAGCGTTAATCTGCTAAATAGTTAGTCTTCTTTCCAGTACTCGTTTCTCAGATCATTTTTAATTTAAATTTCAAAAGTAAATGAACATTTATGTTTCAAACTTAAGCTTCAACGTACAAGATGAAGACTTAAAAAGTTATTTTGCTGATTACGGAGAAGTAACATCAGCTAAAGTTATTAACGACAAAGAAACTGGCCGCAGCCGCGGTTTTGGCTTTGTTGAAATGTCTGATGATGCAGCTGCTCAAAAAGCAATTGCTGAATTAGATGGCGCTACCGTTGATGGTCGTGCTATTAAAGTGAGTGTTGCAAAACCACGTGAAGAAAGAACTGGTGGCAACAACAATCGTCGCTCATTTTCTAATAGCAGTAATAGCCGTTGGTAATCTGACAACCTGATTAAAAGAAAAGTCCCGCTTTTCAGCAGGACTTTTTTTTATGCTCTTTTCTTTGCAACAGGTTTTTTCTTGCCCTTGCTTTTTAATGCATTATCAATAGCCTTACTTAAATTATCAAATGTTGGTTTTACACCAAGTGGTTCATCATTGACAAAGAATGCAGGTAACTCTTTTACCCCTCTTCCAATTGCTTCCTTAATATCATCCTGCACCTGCCAACCATAAGTGCCATTAACAAGATTATCAAGAAAATTTTTATCGCTGATCCCCGCTTCGCGGCTATAAAGTTTCAAACTTGTAGTTCCAAGATTTCTCCTGTTCTGAAATAAAATATTATGCATTTCCCAGAACTTTCCTGTTTGACCTGCAGCAACTGCAGATTCACTTGCTTTTAAACTACGCTGATGAATTTTGGTAAGTGGAAAATGTCTGAATTGAAATCGGATCTTTCCTTCATACTTTTCTAATATCTGCTTAACAACTTCATTTGCTTTTGCGCATTCTTCACTTTCGTATTCACCCCATTCCATCAGGGTTACAGATGCTTTCTCATTTCCTACCCACATTTCCGTAGGCTTGATAATAATAACTACTTCTTTTGGTGCTGGCATATCTCTTTACTCCTTGCCCGTTTTATCACGGGGCTATTTGTTTAATGTTGATTTTTGTTCTTTTGGTCTTGATGATGGCTTGCCATTTTCTTCATTTCTGAATACAACTGTATTGTCAAAAACATCCACCAAAACCGGTCTTGATTTATCAATATCTCCGGCCAATATACGTCTACTCAGCGTATTCACAATTTCCTTTTGTATTAAACGCTTCAAAGGCCGTGCACCATATTGAGGATCAAAGCCTTGCTCAGATAAAAATTCTAAGGCGTAGTCACTGAAATCAAGCTGAATCCCACTTTCTGCCACCAGTTTTTTAAGGTTTTCCAACTGGATTTTTACAATTCCCTTGATCTCTTTTTTGAGCAGTGGCTGGAACATTATAATCTCATCAACCCTATTCAAAAATTCCGGACGAATAGTTTGACGCAACAATGCCATCACTTCAATTTTTGCTTTTCCAGTTGCTTCTTCAACATTTTTTTCTGTTACATTTTCAAAAGCTTCCTGGATGATACTGCTACCAATATTACTTGTCATGATGATGATGGTGTTTTTAAAATTCACCACACGACCTTTATTATCCGTCAATCTTCCATCATCTAATACTTGTAATAAAACATTCCAAACATCAGGATGTGCTTTTTCAATTTCATCAAGTAACACAACACTGTAAGGTTTTCTTCGAACTGCTTCAGTCAATTGTCCACCTTCATCATAACCAACATATCCCGGAGGTGCGCCAACCAAACGACTTACTGTATGTTTTTCCTGGTACTCACTCATATCGATCCTTGTCATCATACTTTCATCATCAAATAAATATTCTGCCAATGCTTTTGCTAATTCTGTTTTACCAACACCAGTTGTTCCAAGGAAAATAAATGAACCGATTGGTTTTTTAGGATCCTGTAACCCTGCACGACTTCTTCTTATTGCATCTGCCACTGCAGTGATCGCTTCTTCTTGTCCAACAACTCTCTCGTGTAAATGTTCTTCAAGTTGCAATAATTTTTCTTTATCACTTTGCAACATTTTGGTTACAGGAATACCGGTTGACTTAGCAACACTTTCTGCTATATCTTCTGCATCTACTTCTTCCTTCAGTAAACGTTTTTCACTACTTGCCTCTAACTGCTCGCTTAGATCGGAAATTAGCTTTTCCTGTTCTTTTATTTTGCCATAACGTATTTCAGCAACTTTACCATAATCTCCTTCCCTTTCTGCCCTCTCAGCAAGCTGCTTCAGGTTTTCGATTTCCGCTTTGGCATTTTGTACTTTCTCTACAAGTTCTTTTTCCTCTTTCCATTTTGCTTTTAGTGTATCTCTTTCAACAGAAAGATTTCCAATCTCTGTATTTAATTCTTTAAGTTTATGATCATCATTCTCTCTTTTTATAGCTTCTCTTTCAATTTCCAATTGACGAATTTGTCTTTCTAATCTATCAAGTTCTTCCGGCATTGAATTCATTTCAAGACGAAGTTTTGCGGCGCTTTCATCAATTAAGTCAATAGCCTTATCTGGTAAAAACCGATCCGTGATATAGCGATGTGATAATTCAACAGCCGCAATGATAGCTTCATCTTTAATACGAACATGGTGATGCGTTTCGTAACGGTCTTTTAAACCACGTAAAATTGAAATGGCGTCTTCGACAGAAGGCTCATCAATTAATACCTTCTGAAAACGTCTTTCAAGTGCTTTATCTTTTTCAAAAAATTTCTGGTATTCATTTAAGGTAGTAGCACCAACTGCTCTCAAGTCGCCTTTTGCCAATGCAGGCTTTAAAATATTGGCTGCATCCATTGCCCCTTCGCCCCCACCAGCGCCAACGAGTGTATGAATCTCATCGATGAATAAAATAATTTCTCCGTTGCTATTGCCAACTTCTTTTACAACTGCTTTTAATCTTTCTTCAAACTCACCTTTATATTTTGCACCAGCGATCAGCAATCCCATATCCAGTGCATAAATGATCTTTGATTTTAAGTTTTCAGGAACATCGCCATTTACAATACGGTGTGCAATGCCTTCTGCAATTGCTGTTTTACCAACACCGGGCTCACCAACAAGAATGGGATTGTTCTTTGTTCTTCTTGAAAGAATATGAAGTGTTCTTCTTATTTCTTCATCACGACCAATAACTGGATCCAGTTTACCTTGTCTTGCCAACTCGTTCAAATTCTTTGCGTATTTATTCAATGCATTGAACTCCTGGCTTTGCGTTTGAGAAGTAACTGTTTCTCCTTTCCTCAAGTCTTTAATTGCTGCTATCAATCCTTTTTCAGTAAGACCTGAATTTTTTAGCAATTTTCCTGCTGCATCATTTCCTTGTACAATTGCCAACAATAAATGTTCAGGTGTAACAAACTCATCATTGAATTGCTTTACAACCGCACCTGCACGAAGTATAACATTATTTGCATCACGACTTACTGATTGTGCAGGGTCACCTGTTGTGGTTGGCAATTTGGAGATGAGTTCATCAAGCTTACTATCAACAAGGTTTATCGTTACATTATTTTTCTTAAGCAAATAATCCACTGGTGAATCCTGTTGTTCGATCAACGCCTTCAGGATATGTTCCGTCTCGATATTCGGATTCTGTGAATTAAAAGCTAATTGCTGGGCGGCCTGGACAGCTTCAGCGGCTTTTATGGTAAAATTTCCTAAGTTCATATAATAATTTGAATGGTTTAATATTGTCTAACCATAGACTCAAACAGCAATCCAAGAGCCAAATTCAGAAACTATGTCATTAAAAATCAGGTTTTACTGTCTCAAATTCAGTCTTTTTATTGTTACACTGCTAATCTTTCAGACCACAAATGCGCAAAAAAAAGAAAAGCCCTTAGTATCGAAGTATAATTTCAATAGCCTTGATAGAATTCTGGAGGAAAAACAGAGTCTTATCGGCAAAGACTATGTGGTTTTGATCTGGAAAAAAGATGATACACTTACCTATAAAAAAGAAGTTGGTGAATATAAAAGTAAAACTATAGCACCGATCGCCAGTTGTAGTAAGTGGCTGACTGCTGCTTTAGTGATGCAGTTTGTTGATGAAGGAAAAATATCTTTAGATGATCCCGTAGTGAAATATTTACCGGTTTTTGAAAAGTACATGAAGAAATTTATAACCATCCGCAACTGTCTTTCGCATATGACGGGTATTGACGATGACGAGAAGTTTCTGAAAAAGATATTGCAAAGAAAAAAGTTTGAATCACTTGACCAGGAAGTGGAAGCTTTTGCAGCAAGAGAAATAAGAGCCAATGCCGGAACTGATTTCTGGTATGGAAATATTGGTTTGAATATCGCCGCAAAAGTGTTGGAAGTTGTAAGCAAAAGAAAGTTTGATGTATTGATCAAGCAAAAATTATTTACGCCACTTGGCATGCGCCAAACAACATTTACCGAATTGGATGGAGGTCTTTATAATCCTTCAGGCGGCGCCAGATCAACTGCTGAAGACTATAT
>JBIOVR010000169.1:0-10241 GCA_044867875.1 Chitinophagaceae bacterium | reverse complement strand
TGTTCCCTGTTGAAATGGTTGCAATCCGGAACTCGTTTGAATAAACACGGTACTGATAGCACTGAAAAATCTTTGATGCATTGACGGTGCCCTGAAACCATTACTGAATGCGCCGCGAATCGCAAGTTTGTCAAACAACTGGTAACGAAAAGCAAATTTGCCAGCAAAGCTTGAACCATAATCAGAATAATGCTCATAGCGACCAGCAGCATTTAAAAGAAGTTTGTCGTTAATATCTGTTTCTAAATCTACATAACCACCAAATACATTTCTTCTTTCATCAACAGCATTTGCTGGTTGAAACCCGGGGAACACCTGTGCGCCGCCAACTTTTCCGGAAGAAGGATCGTAGTTAAGATAAGAGGCTTCCTCTCCTTCTTCCATTGAATAATTATCGCTACGAAATTCAGCGCCGGCAGCAAGGTTGAATGATTTCAAACCCATGTTTGCTCCCAGGTCTCTTGAAACATTTAAGTTAGTGGTGTATTGACTGAATAAAAGTTTACCGGCATAAAACTCCGTAGGCGCTGTTTCCTTTAATGCATATTGAGATGCATTATTAGAATTGGTCACATCAAAACGAAATGAATTGCCACCGAGGGCCTGGCTAATATCCCAACTCCAATTGCTGGCAAGCTTACCTTCAAAACCAGCTGTAAGATATTTATCCCTGATAATAGAGTTGATCTCGGGAAGAAAACCATCAGGATAAAGTTCAGCGATCACTTGTGTAGTTTGTTTTGGATAACGATAAAACCCGGCACCTTTTCCATCTCTGTAATTATAACCGGCCGTTAAAAGAAATTGGACATCCTTTTTAAACGGATAGCCCATATTTACCATAACACCATAATTACGAACTTCAGAGTTCCCGATATGCATATTATTTTTTCTACTGAATCCTCTTTGAGCAATTATTTGTTCATCAAGTGTTACATCATTTGTATAAACAGTACCCGTATAATCGCCAGAGCGATTTGTTGCATCACGATGACGAATGTCACCTGAAATATTAAAGTAGCCGCCTTTCTTACCTAAGCTCATTCCTTTATTTATACCCACTTGCTGAACAGCACCATCACCTTCATATTGTTTCCCAAAATGTGTATACAACGTTGTTCCAGTAACGTTTTTCTTTAAAACCACATTTATTACACCTGCAATGGCATCTGAACCATATTGAGATGCTGCACCGTCACGAAGCACTTCCACCCGGTCAATGGCAGATGCAGGAATAGCGTTAAGATCCGTACCAACAGAACCACGACCAACAGTTCCATTTACATTCAGCAATGCTGTGTTATATCTTCTTTTTCCATTTACTAAAACAAGAGTTTGATCGGGACCAAGTCCACGAATAGTAGCAGGATCAATATGATCGGTACCATCAGCAACTGTTTGCCTGCTTGAATTATAAGATGGCGCAACAAAATTTATCATTTGAGTTGGCTCTATTTGCCCGGTAAGACTTAATTCGCGGTTGGTGATCACATCCACCGGCACGGGAGTTTGTGTTCTGGATCTTGAAATAGATGAACGTGAACCAACAACGATCACCCGGTTAAGATCGCCGGAGTTCTGCATGTCAAAATTATTTTCAGATACTGCTCCCGCACTCACAGACACTTGCTTGCGTTGCGTTACTACACCAACATAACTTACAATCAAAGTATAGTTTCCGGGAGAAACTTTTAATTCATAGTTCCCGCTGGCATCAGATACAGTTCCTCTCTTCGTACCATCTAATATAACAGAAGCCCCTGCCATTGGTAATCCATTTGCATCTCTTACCGAACCCCGCAATGAAGCCGTTTGTGAAATTGCACTACTTGTAATAAAAAAACAAATCACTAA
Source organism: Chitinophagaceae bacterium (assembly GCA_044867875.1). GTDB lineage: Bacteria > Bacteroidota > Bacteroidia > Chitinophagales > Chitinophagaceae > VBAS01. The sequence goes on along the minus strand of JBIOVR010000169.1, from coordinate 8,387 downwards.
AAACCCAACACTTTTAAGGACAAGCCTGAATTTGTTGACCATATACAGTATTTCTTAAGTTAAAATATGAAAGATAATTGGATAAAAAAGGGCTCAGGTAATTATTGCAGAGTATGAAATAAAGATAAAGATTTTAAGATAAAAAACCCGGAACTATTTACCTTGTGCAATGAAAGCTATCTATGATGAAAAAAATGTTTTTTGTATTTCTTCTCCCGGTGTTATTCGAATTTTCTTGTTCAACAACAAAAACACCAACTACACTTATTGACCAGTACAAATACGACACTCAGAAAAAGGTTGTTTGTGAAAATGGCGCCGTTGTTTCTGCTCACCCGCTTGCAAGTAAGGTTGGATTAGCCGTTTTAAAAATGGGTGGCAATGCCGTCGATGCTGCTATTGCAACACAATTAGCACTTGCAGTTGTTTATCCCAATGCCGGGAATCTTGGTGGTGGCGGTTTTATGGTGGCAAGATTAAAAGACGGAAAACTTATTGCGATCGATTACAGGGAAAAAGCTCCAGGCAATGCGCATCGTGATATGTACTTGAGCCCAACAGGTGAACCACAATTAGAATTAAGCCAGAATGGTCATCTTTCATCGGGTGTTCCCGGTACTGTTGCCGGTTTATTTGAATCAAGCAAATATGCAAAGCTTTCTTTTGATAAATTAATTCAACCAGCAATTGATCTTGCAGAAAAGGGTTTTATACTTTCTGATCGTGAAGCAAAAGGTTTTAATTCATTAAAAGGACAATTTGAAAAATATAATACACAGACACCTGTTTTTGTAAAAAATATTTCATGGAAAGGAGGTGATACTCTTTTTCAAAAAGATCTTGCAGAAACTTTAAAACGAATAAAGAAAAAGGGAGCTAAAGGATTTTATGAAGGAGAAACTGCAAGATTAATCGTTGAAGAAATGAAAAGAGGAAAAGGGATCATCTCACTTGATGATCTTAAAAATTATAAAGCCGCCTCGAGAGAGCCTCACGTTTTTGATTACAAAGGATATAAAATTGTTGGGATGCCAATGCCAAGCAGCGGCGGTTTGTTATTACATCAAATGTTGAAAATGATCGAAGATAAACCGATCGCTTCTTATGGATTTCATTCTCCTGAATCAGTGCAGTTGATGGTGGAAGCCGAAAGAAGAGCTTATGCAGACAGGGCACAGTTTATGGGCGATGCAGATTTTTTTAAAGTACCCATTTCAAAACTTACAAATGAAAAATATTTAAAAGAACGGATGGCTGATTTTGTTCCGGGAAAAGCAAGTACTAGTCAACAGGTGAAGCCAGGTGATATTCCTGCAGCTGAAAGTGAAGAAACAACTCACTTGAGTATAATTGATAAAGATGGGAATGCAGTTGCCGTTACGACAACGCTTAATAACTCTTATGGAAGTAAAACTGTTGTTGGCGGAGCCGGGTTTATTTTAAATGATGAAATGGATGACTTCAGTGTAAAACCCGGAGTTCCGAATATGTATGGTGCAGTTGGCGGCGAGGCAAATGCTATTATGCCGGGTAAAAGAATGCTGAGTTCAATGACACCAACGCTTGTATTAAAAGATGGTATGCCTTATTTAGTTGTCGGTACGCCGGGTGGCACAACTATTTGTACTTCTGTTTTTCAAACCATCGTTAATATTATTGATTTTAATATGAGCACTGAAGATGCTGTATGGAAGCCAAAATTCCATCATCAATGGCTGCCAGACAGAGTGGATCTTGAAAAAGGATTTCCGGATGATACAAGGAAGGCATTGGAAGGAATGGGATATAAAATTGTTGAGAGAAGCGGAATTGGAAGAACTGAAGTGATAAAGGTTTTACCCAATAATAAATTTGAAGCCATTGCAGATAACCGCGGTGATGATTCTGCAGAAGGATGGTGATTTCTGAATTAACAATTAAAAATTGAGAATTAAAATGAGTTTAGGTAAAGAATATCTATCTACAGTTATTAAAAGGCTTAAGTACTATAAGGATCTTGGCGAAAAAACTTTTGAACAACTAGAAGAAAAAGATCTTCATTATTTGCCCACCTCTGAATCAAACAGCATCGCTGTTATTGTTCAGCATTTAGGTGGAAACATGCTTAGCCGCTTCACTAATTTTTTAACTGAAGACGGAGAAAAAGAATGGCGGCAGCGTGACGATGAATTTGAAATCCATAATTATACAAAACAACAGGTGATCGATCTTTGGAACAAAGGCTGGCAATGTTGTTTTGATGCGTTGGAATCAATAACAGAAAATGATCTTTTGACAATAATTTATATCCGTAAAGAAGCTCTCAGCGTTATTGATGCTATCAACAGGCAGTTGGGACATTACCCTTATCACATTGGTCAGATCGTTTATATCGGCAGAATGATCAAAAACGAGGAATGGAAAAATCTATCGATTCCAAAAGGACAATCACAGCAGTATAATGCTGGTGACCAAATTAAAGATCCTGCAAAGAAGTATTGATCAAATTACATGTTACCCCGCTTTTTAACTCATAAAACATTTTTTTCTTTTTTACTCATACAATTTGACTAGCCGGATTTAATTTCTATTTTTACGCCCCTTTAAGTCCAGCCTGGTACCATCCTTCGGGCAAAATCCTTTCTGAAAACCTCTTATTTTAATTCTGTAAACAACTACCATGAAAGTATTGCTCACGGCATTGGCCTTATTGATCGCACATTTTGTAAACTGCCAGATATATTTTGCTGCTTCTGCAGGCCCACAGGCAACGGGTGTTAAATATATAGTAGATCATAAAAAGCAGGAAAGCTCAATGAAATTAGGAGTAAATGCTGGTTTGCAAGTAAAAATACCACTAGAAGGTCGCCTTTATTTTGCTCCATCAATTATGTATAATCTTCGTGGTTACAAAGTAAAATATAATGCTGCCCCCGATCTGCCCAATCCCGAAGCAATAGATAATAACACAAGTTTTCATACGATAGAACTTGGATTTTTATTTCAACATGATTTTAAAATGGCACCCGGACATTTCTTTATTCGTTTTGGTCCCTCTCTTGACTTTGCGCTTTTGGGACATGAAAAATATAATACCCAGACCGCTTCGGTCGAGAGAGCAATGCCTTTTAATTTTGCCAACTATGGACATTATCTTGCTTCAGCAATAGTACATTTTGGCTATGAGTTTAAAAATAAATGGTACGTGTACGGGCATTATAACTATAGTATTGGCACTATGGATAATGTAGATTATGGTGACTATATTGGAAACAGGGCGGCAGGCATTTCCATTGGTTACTATTTCAAAACAAGTAAAGTAGTGCTCTAGTCCAGAAACGAGCAATAGTGGGTTACATTTAACACTTATCCCGGTCTGTTTATTTACGTCTTTCTGACCTTTGGTACTTAATTTGTCTTAAGGTAACGATTGGTTACTTTTACACTTCTAAAGCACTGCTTCTGAAGACCTTCAAGAAAATAGTTAAATGGGTTCTTATCACACTGCTATTTCTCATTATAGCAGGAACGATCTTTATTAATACAGATTGGGGTCAAAATATTATAGTCAACGAAGTCACCAACAGGTTATCAAAGGAGCTAAAAAGTAAGATCAGCATTAAGCATGTAAGCTTTTCCCTTTTTGATAAAATGAACCTGGAGGGTGTAATGATCGAAGATCAGCATAAGGATACCTTGCTTTCTGCGGGTAAAATGCAGGTACAGATCACCGACTGGTTTTTCTTTAAGGACAAGATAGTACTTCACTATATAGAACTGGGCGATGCAATTATTTATTTGAATCGCACCGACTCAGTTTGGAATTATCAATATCTCGTTGATTATTTTTCTGGCGGCAGTTCATCAGGAAGTGATAAGAAAGGAGTTGAACTTGATTTTAAAAAGATCAAATTTAATAATGTAACCTTTCTTAATAAAGATGAATGGCGTGGTGAAGACATGCAATTTAAATTAACTTCCATGGATCTCGATGCTGATGAAATTGATCTTGTCTCTAAAAAAATCGAAATAAATTCTATTGATTTTTCTGACCCGGTTTTTTTAATTAAAAACTATACGGGCAAAAAACCCCGTTCTATAAAAGTTGTAAATGAGAATGAAGAAATTGCCGATGAACAAAAAATTGATTCCTTATTAAAATGGAACCCCGAAAGCTGGACTGTTCATGTTGGTAAAATAAATATCAATAACGGCGATTTTAAAAGCATAAGAGTGATCAGTGGCGCCTATGATGACTATTTTGATGGAAGAAATATTGATTTTGCCTCTATCAATGCAAGCTTTAATAACCTGATCTTTATTAATGATACCTTAACCACATCATTAGAATTAAGTACAAAAGAAAGAAGCGGCTTTGAAGTAAAATCAATGGTAGCAGATGCAAAACTTACACCGCATGAAATGTCTTTTGATAAATTAGAGATCAAAACCAACAATAGTGTTATCCGTGATTATTTCAGTATGAAGTATGAAGATTTCAATGACATGAATGACTTCATTACTAAAATAAGAATGCAGGCCCGCTTCGAAAATGCGGAAATCGACAGTGACGATATTGCTTTTTTCGCCCCGGAGGCAAAAGCATGGAATAAAAAAATTAAGATCAGTGGTCTTGCAAGAGGCACCGTTGATGATCTTTTTGGAAATGAAATGACAATACAGGCTGGTAACAATACTTACCTGAATGGTGATATAAGTTTGACCGGGCTTCCCGATATCAATAAAACATTTATTGATTTTAAAGCAAACAGTTTTCGTACAACTTATGGCGATGTGACAACCTTTATTCCCAGCATCAGGAAAATTACCATGCCTAATTTGAAAAGTATTTCTTATCTCGATTTTAATGGAAGTTTTACCGGTTTTATAAAAGACTTCGTGACTTACGGCACTATTCGCACTAATCTGGGAACTATTACAAGTGACCTGAATATGAAATTGCCAGAGGGCAAACAACCCTTTTATTCAGGTAATATAGCATCAAAGGATTTCAAGCTTGGTGTATTTCTTAATGATCCGAAAATTGGAACTATTTCATTTGCCGGCCAGGTAAAAGGCAGAGGATTTAACTGGAATACCATTTCTGCAGAAATGGATGGCGATATCAAACATCTTGTTTATAACAACTACCGCTATGAAAACATAAAAGCAAAAGGAACACTTGGTAAAAAAATATTTAACGGTGACTTTTCTATGAGGGATTCGAACGCTGTCGTATCACTTCATGGCATTGTGGATCTAAGTAGCGATATTCCCCGCTTTAATTTTTTGGCCGACGTAGATACGCTGAATCTAAAACAGTTGAATTTATTAAAAGATAATCTTTCGTTTGCCGGCAAACTGGATTTCAATTTCACAGGGGCTAATATTGATGACTTCCTTGGTACTGCAATTATTCGTAATGCAACAGTTACAAAAGATGGCAGATCGATCCCCATTGATTCATTTGTCATAAACTCAGAATATATTGGTGGCGCTAAACACCTGTCCGTTCAATCACCAGAAGTAGAAGGAAATATTAACGGCGATTTTTCATTACAAGATCTTCCAGACGCTTTTAAACTTTTTTTGAATAAATATTATCCCGCTTATATTAAAGCACCTACAAGAAATATTCGCGACCAGGCATTTACTTTTAATATAAAAACAAATTATGTTTCGGACCTGCTGAATCTTTTTGATACAACTTTCCAGGGATTTAATAATGCAGAAGTATCCGGGCGACTAGATACAAGACAAAATCAACTGGAGTTGGCAACTTATGTTCCTGCTTTTGCTTATAAGCAATTTGAGTTTCAAAATGTGAATATTACTGGTAAAGGAACATTTCAAAACCTTGCTCTTACCACTACCATCGATCATGTGAAAGTGAGTGATAGCCTTAGTTTTCCATTTACTCAGATTGATCTGTTAGCCAGGAATGATTCCACCAATGTAAAATTCATCACCGAAAGTAATAATAGAAATATATCGGGGGGATCGATAAATGCCCTTGTTAAAACCTTCGATGATGGCATCGCCATAAAATTTGATTCGTCAAACTTTGTATTGAATGGCAAGCGGTGGGCAATAGAAGAAAATGGAGAACTGGAAATGAGATCAAATAATGTGTCTCATGGAGAGATCGTATTGAAAGAAAGCAACCAGGAGATCAGGGTAAAAACCGTGCCTTCCGCTACCGGCGACTGGAATGATGTTAAAATTGATTTGAAGAATTTTAATATTGGCGATGTGGCATCTTTTCTTGTAAAAACAAACAGAATCGATGGTCTTGTTTCCGGCGACATTATAATTGAGGACCCCGCTAAAATTTTTAATGTAACGTCAGACATTCAAACTGATCAATTGAGAATTGATAACGACAGCATTGGTCAAATAAAAGTTCATGCATTTTATAATAATAAAACCGGCAACTTAATAGCAAACGGGAAAACCGTGAACACTGATCAAAAACTTGATTTCGATCTTAATCTTTTTCTAAAGGATCTTGCTACAAATGGAGAAGATGTGATCAATATAAAACCAGAACGATATCCCGTAAAGATCGCGGAACGTTTCATTGGTAATTTATTTACAAACCTTGACGGGTTTGCAACGGGAGCATTAAAGATCGTTGGTCTCGGTCCGGATGCAAAGTATATTGGTAAAATGAAACTCGAGGACGCGGGGCTTAAAGTGATCTTCACTCAATGCTATTACAAATTAAGCGATGCAGAAATTATATTCAAGGAAGGTGAACTTGATCTTGGCCGGCTTACATTAATTGATACGGTAACTCATAATACCGCAACATTAACTAATGGGGTACTAAAACATAATGGATGGCGGGACCTGGTGTACAATATAAGAGCAGAGGTTGATAATGATCCAACAACACAAGGTGAAGACCCCATGCTTTTAATAAATACTACCAGGAAAGATAATAGTAGCTTTTATGGTTATGCTTTGGGAACCGGCTCTTTTTCATTAACCGGTCCGCAATCAAATATGCGGATAAAGATCGTGGGTAAAGCATCAGAAATAGACAGCTCTTACATTACAATACCTAATACAACCGGAAAAGAAAGCGGCATCGCTGATTTTCTTATTGAAAGAAAATACGGTAGGGAATTAACCGATTCCTCTTTTAGCAACAATGAAACAAATATTACTTACGATGTTGATATTACCGGTAATCCAAGAGTAAATGTAACAGTAGTAATAGACGAATTAACTAATGATGAGATTCATGGCCGCGGCGAAGGGAATCTAAGGATCGTTTCTGGTACATCCGAAAAAATGACCATGCGTGGACGGTTTGATATCAATGATGGGGTTTATAATTTCAGCTTTCAATCATTCTTTAAAAAACCGTTCGAGTTAAATAAAAATGCAAATAATTATATTGAATGGAACGGAGATCCTTTTCACCCGATCGTAAATATTGAAGCAGTTTATAAAACGGAAAAGAAAGTTGATTTTTCTCCTATAACCAGTAATTACACGGAATATAAAGATGTTAGCTTTAGAGATTTTGTATACGTAGTTGCTAAACTAAGAGGGGACCTTTTCAAACCAGATATTTCATTCTCACTTGACTTCCCTCCGGAAAGTCCTCCAAACTCAGATCCTTATATTTCTTATATTATTCAGAAACAAATTTTGGATAATGAAAATGAATTAAATAAACAGGTGGCATTCCTCGTTGTGTTTAATAGTTTTGCGCCGACTGATGCTGGTTCATCATTATATTTAAATACAGGGGTTGGTATTTTTGTAAACAGTATTTCAGATTTTCTGTCAGGTCAAATAAATAAAGTATTGAATAATATTTTATCAAACAAGCTGAAGATACCGGGACTGTATATAAATTTCTCGGGCTCTCTCTATAATCCAAATCCTTTTATTGGTGGGTCAAATACTTTTAATTACGATAGAACAAACCTAAATCTTTCTATAGGCCAAACATTATTTAATAATCGTGTTGTGCTAACTTTTGAAGGCAATTATGATGTACCATTTACTTCAAATACTTCTCAGGTAAGCAGTGACCTGCTTACAAACGTCACCACTGAATTTCTTATAAATAAAAGTGGCTCTATCCGTGCATCAATTTTTTATAAAGAGAACGTGGACTTGTTAACCGGTAGCACCGGTAAATCAAGAAAGTATGGAAGCAGCCTCTCCTACCGTAAAGATTTTAACAGGATAGGGGATATTTTCAGACGTAAAAAGAAATTGCCATCAACTCCTCCGGCAGATACTCCAACAAAACAAGGTAACTAATACCAATTTATCTTTGAGATCTATTGATTATCGTCTTCCATGATCTCATGCCCGAGTTTATCTCTTTAGTCAATAAATATTTTTCGTTATGGGGATTAGATGAAATTTCAATAGGAATATTT
>JBIOVR010000168.1:0-5017 GCA_044867875.1 Chitinophagaceae bacterium | reverse complement strand
TGCCCTTTGCTTACACCTTAACCAAACGATGATCAAGGATGGTAATAAGCAAGCGTAATATTTCCAATTATTATAGTTTTCGATAAGAAGTATTATAGTACCAATAAGTATGGTGGTCAATAAACTTCTTGAAAACGCATATAAAGCATTTAAATCATCTGCTCTGCCATCTTTTTGGCCATTTGCATATCTCATGGCTATTGAAAAAAGTTCATCATTTTTGGCAGTTGAATTTCCACAATCAGTTAATAACAAACCTTTCGCTTTCGAACTATTAAAGAATCTAACTTTCCAGATATCGTTTCCATCTAATAGTCGGTTAGATGGCTTTCCTCCCCATGTAAAAAAGTAGATATCTTCCATCCAACTTGATACTGTATTCATTAAATAACCAAGCAGGAATGCAATTGCTGTGTATGGTACTATCAAACTGCTATCGTACTTTATGTTCAATACATTGAGCAGCACCAATACAGCTAAAAAGCCAGGTACTAATGCAGAAAGTATATCGTATGCTTTAAAATTCATACTATTAAAAGTTTATCTTACAACCGAAAGCTCTGCAAAGTAATATCTTTTACCAGCAGGATGTATAGTGCAAGAAGCTTGACCAGTATTTGAAAAAATAATCATTGTCGGACTATCAGTTAAATACTCTTTTTGAATTGAAATCTCGGAAAGGCTTTTAATATCTAGGCCGCTGGGATGATTGTGAAGCGATGGATGAGAATGCCATTCTCCTACGTATACAGCTTTTTGATTTGATTCAATGTAAAGCCTGTCTAAAAATTGTTGGCAAAATTCAACATCTTTCTCAAATTTTGTAGATGATTGAACCGCTTTGGGGCCGGGCTCAGAAGCATGGGTAACGATTATATTGCCTTCTTCTATTCTGCCAGCGAGAACGCCACCTGTTTCAATTTTTGGGTTTTGCTTGATTAAGACCCGCATAAAATTGACCAAATTTTCAGATATAGAAACAGTGATTTGTTTTTCGTGATTACAATAATAACACTTAGGATGCGGGGCCAAATGCTGCGAGTAAACTTGATGGGGAACTTGAATCGGAGTTCCTGCTAATATTTCTGAAGAACAAATCCAGTGATTAGATTGCGATTCTTTATTCTGCAAGTAGTCAATTAAAACTCTTGAAGCAAAAGAAGCGATTAATTTTAAATCAGCAGCACTCGCAGGGCGAATTGGGTTGTTACATTCATTTTTCAAAGTTGGGTAGGCTGGATCATCGGGAATGTCAACAAAATCTTTTTCATCTTGCCGGTACAGAGTTAGACAATTAAAACATGCATCTTTTCCTGGAATTACTCGAAAAATTCGTCCAACCTTACCCCCTCTTAATGCTCGGACATAAAAAGCTGTCTTATTAGAAATAACCAACTGTTCATTAATAAAACCTTCTACATTATCATCCGCAACTGATGAAATAGAAACAGAATTATCTTCTAAATGATGACTTGGATCTAAATTGTATAAATTCAAAGCCAGCATTCGAATTTGAATATATGGGTTATGATTGGAAAGTATTTCAGCAACGGCAGTAACTTTAGCTTCGCCTACACGATCCATCCCTGCTAAATGACGGATAGCATTATGTGCTTTAAAAATTTGATCGTCAAAAAGTGAAACCTTGCCAACTCCAGCTTTTGTAATAGAATCAGCTATCTCACTCCCAATCGCACCAACCCCTAAAATATTGACATTGGTATTTTTTAAAATCTCATAATCTGCTCTTTTGCTGTTTCTTTGATGGAAACTCTCTCCAGTAATTTTTTCTCCCTCTATTGCTTCCACTCTTTCATAACTATCAACAATAACTGGCATTCTTACTGTAGGATCTTGATCCAGCACAAGCGTAGGAGGGTTAGTTTTTTTATAAATCTTGAAAAGCTGAAATTCAGTAGTGCCTTTTCTATTTGGAAAGCGAATACCTAAAATAAAGTTTTCAGGCATTGTTTTAAGAAAATCATAGCATCTTGCAGTAATTCTTTTAATACCTTTTTCAAAGCTGCCGTTTCCGATAACCGAAACTAAGTCGTTGAAAGAGTGGAAAGGTTTCGGCTCCTTATCAACATGGAACCAATAAGATTTAAGTAATCTTTTTTGAGAAATAAGCTGATTAACAATTTCAGGGAACTTATATAAATCAAGAGAAGTTTTAAGATTCTCGTCCAGCAAATGGCTTGGTAAGGCAAGCTGAATATCTTCAATCAATCCGCTTTTTCCAATCCCGTCAATCAAAATTCCGGTATATAAATATCGTGTGTCAGGATAAAATTGTCCTTGAGGGATCACATTATAAAGAGAGGCATAGCAATCACCTTCAACCAGTTTATCATTTAAGAAAAGCTCTGAATAGAATAATTTGATCTCTTTATTAATAAAGTTAAAATGAGAGCAAAAATCTACTTCCTCACTATCCGGGGGGTATTCTTTTGTGATATGCCCAGCACACCAATCTCTTACTCGTTGCAAAACAGTGGTTATACCAAAGAATTTACTGCCCCTCTCTAAATTTTCCGATTCAATCGTGCAGAGCACCCCAGAGTTGTTTTGATGTCTTAGATCATAATAGAATTGAACAACTGGTTTAATCTTTTCCAGAGCAAGTGCAATGGATAATTTTGCTAATTCTTGAACCTCTTCTTTTTCCAAAACTCTTTGCAAAGGAAATATCAGGGGTAGCCGATAAGGAGTAGCATCTGTATAAAGAATTAGTATTGGGAACCTGTGAGCTTCTGCCAGGCGTACAATAATGTTTCCATGAGAGATAAAGAGGTTATCCCTGCATTGATACAGCTCTTTATAATTACTATCATTTGAAAGAGCTGTACTTTCCTTTTGAAGGAATTCACGATGCTTCTTGAACCACTGTAGCATTATCCCATTGGTTTGTTGTCAATTCTTGAAGTTTGTGAGCCTATGTATATATTGCGGGCTGTATTATCATTATCACCACCATCGTCATCATTTCCTTTGCCATACGCTTCAACAAGTTCCTTATCAGTACGCACTTCTATATTCCCATTTGAATCTATATCTACAATCACTGATTCTACATTGACTCCTAAATGCAAAATGTTATCTTCATCCACATGCTTTTTATACAATTCCATTGCATCATCATGCGGATGCCCATGCGGGCTATCTTTTTGTTTGGGGGCGCTAATGATTAAATAAAATGGTTTAATATTTTCGATATGAGTTTCATAAACATCTTCATCATCCTCATCATCCTTGAAAAAGGTTCTCGAACCGTGATGACTTGCACTCAAAACATAGGACGGGAGATTGTCTTTATGGTAATCGGTTATATGTTCCTTCCAAGCTTCTTTATCTGAATCACCGGTGATCATAATACTTTTTGCATCTTTACCGTATGTGAGTTTCAGTACACCGCATTGTTCGTGTATGCGTTTATTACGTTCATCAGCATCAGAATCCTCAATATCCTCACATAGGTATTCGGCTGGAGATAAAACCTGGTAGTCAATTTGTCCTAATTTTTTTATTACCTCCTCATCATTAGATTTTCTTATCTTATTTTGGGCATTACTCCCTAATAGGAAGTACTCGTTATTCTTTCCCACTTTACTTAATACATACTGAAAGTCTTTATATTTCTTTTTATGTTCTCCTCCAGGCTTATGATTAGAGTGCCAGACTTCTGAAAAGCCAATCTCATCATAAATATCTTTTATACCACCAATATGATCATTATGTGGGTGTGTATTAATGAAGATGGAGAGTTTTCCGCTTATTTTAAATAAGTCTTTGAACATAACTATCAGATCAATTTCGTTCGGTTCTTTATCTCTATCAGAATCAACTAAAACATACATATAATCTGTTACTGCCGGGCCGGTTGGAATAACTAAGAGAGTTGATTCACCTTGCCCAGTATAAAGGAAAACGCTTCTGAATATTCCGGCTTTGGTTGGCTTTATTACTTTCTCTGCAATTGTCATAAAATTGAATTTAAAGGCGTTAAATTTATAAGTTCGCCAAAAATTTGGGGGATTTGTTTTGCACATCAGGTGTAGAAATAGTTCTACTCAGCTTGTATTTAACCGCATGGCCTTTTAATCCCTCTATTGTATAATGCTCCATAGTATTCCTTTTTTTCCGTGAGGCAAAAAAATATCTTTCTGGAGCATATATTTATGTGAACAAACAGAATACTATACATGGTAGATCCCTACACCTTTGAGCGTTTGAGGACCATTCCCGAAAGAGAATGGGGGGACATCTATAAGAAATTAACTGCCTACGCTGAAAACCGACTGCTAAAAGTCGGGTTTGTGCCCAGGTCGGAAAAAGATAATGTAACTGGCGAGGATTTTACCGTTCAGGCAATCGAGAAGTTATTTGAGGGGACACGGGCATGGGATTTCAGACGGTTTCCGGATCTGTTAATTCATTTGAAAGGAATAGTAAAGAGCCTCGTCTCAAGCCATTTAAAGTCGTCCGCGAGATCAGCTGTAAGAAAAATAAAAGTGGCAGACGAAATTGGGGAACCGGAAAAACTCAAATCGGCAAAGCACTTGCCTGATGAAGAAACTCCTGAACAATTATTAATTAGCGATGAGAACTGGAAGCAAATAGAATCGGACTTTGGAAACGATGAAATTGGATTCCTCGTTTTCTGTGAGTGGGTTGACGAAGTACCTCCAAGAACGATTGCCAGTAATTACGATATTGACGTAAAAGATGTTTACAATGCTCTAAAAAGGGGTAGGCGAATTCTCCAAAAAGTATTCGCAGAAAACTGTTAAATATATGCCAGGAAAAAAAATAGATATTGATAAGCTAATCGATTCCTACATTGAATTAGGCTCCGCTGATCAGGACATCTTGAACGATATGCTGAAAGAGCTAGGATATGACCCGTCAGCGTTAGAAAAAAGAGGAATTCAAAAAGTGAGGAAACTTATTTTCATGCAGCAGGTAGCATTTAAAAAGGCTAATCTGACTAATTTATACAACAGAGCAATTGAAATGG
>JBIOVR010000167.1:0-30647 GCA_044867875.1 Chitinophagaceae bacterium | reverse complement strand
TCATCGCTCAATACCGGGGTAAAAATCACCATCAATTCGTAGTTGTTCATTTACCCTTTTGTTTTTTAATTAATAAATCGGTTTACCCATTGGACAGTCCCGACTAGTCGGGAAAGAATCTGACGATAACAGATTTGGGGTCGCAAAGGTAAGGGAATGAGTGCAGAAGATGGAGTGCCCGGGAAAGATTTTTATTAGGCCACTAGGTTAACTCCGATTAAGCTTTCCTTGCGACGCTCCGTTCAACTTCCAAGCCTTGATTGCGCAATTTAGGGCTTGATTTTCAGGGTTGGACACAAATGTTTCGTCGTAACTTTAGTTTGATGGTAAAGACCAACTCACCTTCAAAAAAATAAGTTCGGAAAAATGACACCCCAAAAAGCTTCCATTGACAGAAGGTCATTTTTAAGATCTTCAGTACTCGCTGGAGGAGGATTGATGCTAAGTTTTAGCTGGATGAATTCCTTTACATGCGAAACAAAAGGAATAATTGATATTCCCAACGAATGGTCGGAGCTAAATGGTTTTTTAAAGATCTCGGAGAAGGGTATTCTATCTATCATGTCTCCAAATCCTGAAGGAGGACAAAATGTAAAAACCTCAATGCCGATGATCGTGGCAGAAGAACTTGATGTCGACTGGAAAAATGTAATTGTCGAACAAGCACCTTTAAATACACGATTATATAGCCGGCAATTTATTGGTGGCAGCCAGGCGATACGAACAAGTTGGAAAACTTTAAGAACTGCAGGAGCAACTGCACGGCAAATGCTTCGCGAAGCTGCAGCCGCAGCATGGGCAGTACCAGTAGAAGAGATCACAACTGAAACAGGAATGCTTCATCATAAAAAAAGTGGTAAGTCTGCAGGGTATGGTGCAATGGCTTCGGCTGCTGCAAAAATTCCTGTACCTAAAGAAGTAAAGTTTAAGGATAAAAAAGATTTTAAGATCATTGGCACATCAAAAAAGAATGTTGAAGTATTAAAAATTGTAAGTGGCAAACCACTATTCGGAATCGACACTCAACGTGAGGGAATGCTCATTGCAATGATCGTACATCCTCCGGCTTTCGGTTTGAAATTAAGATCTATAGATGATTCTTCTGCGAAAACAATGCCCGGTATAAAAGAAGTTTTTCCAATCAAAATTTTAAATGATGACCAGGTAAGAGAATTTTTTGACACTCTTACATTCAATGAAGTCGTGGTGATCGTTGGCAAAACAACCTGGGAAGTGATGAATGCAAAGAAGAAATTGAAAATTGAATGGGAACCAATTTCTGATTACACTATAAAAAGAAATGCCTTTGGGGGCCGTACTCCAACGACAGTTACTATTCCCGCAGGTTTGGAAAGTACAACAGATCATAAAAGGAAAATGGCAGAGATGATGGAGAAGTCTGCAGATGTTGTTCGTAAAGACGGAGATCCCGAAACAGCATTTAAAAATGCTGCACAGATAATTGAGCGAACTTATTATGGACCTTTCCTTGCACACAACTGCATGGAGCCGATGAATTTTTTTGCTCATGTTACAAATGAAAAAGCTGAGTTGATAGGTCCGTTGCAGAAACCTGAGTTGACAGAAAGAACACTGGCAACACGATTAGGCATTCCTGTAGAAAAGATAGATATCCAGATGACTCGTTTAGGCGGTGGATTTGGACGAAGATCCTATGCTCATTGGTTGATCGAAGCTGCCCTCATTTCTCAAAAGATGAATGCGCCTGTTAAACTTGTTTATACACGGGAAGATGACATGACCTCTGGCATCTATCGTCCAACATATATGGCAAAATACCGTGCAGCATTAGATACAAATAAAAACCTGGTCGCATTTCATGTCAAAGCTGGGGGTATTCCTGAAACTCCGTTGGAAGCAAATCGTTTTCCTGCTGGTGCAGTTGAAAATTATCTTGCGGAAAGTTGGACCATAAACTCTAATCTTACTACAGGATCATTTCGTGCACCAAGATCTAATTTTATTGCTGCAGCCGAACAGTGTTTCATGGATGAATTAGCAGAAGCTGTGGGAAAAGACCCGATAGAATTTCGTCTTGAATTGTTGGAAAGAGTGATTAAAAACCCGGTTGGTAAAGAGAATGATTATGATGCCAGTCGTTATGCAGGAGTATTGAAGCTTGTTCGTGAAAGATCTAATTGGGGAAAGACAAAACCAAATGTACACCGAGGTGTGTCCGCTTATTTCTGCCATAACACTTATGTTGCGCAAGTGCTGGATGTAAAACTTGAAGATGGCAAGATAACAATTCCAAGAGTGTGCAGTGTTACTGATTGTGGTATTGTAATAAATCCTGATGCAGCTGTTAATCTTACTGAAGGGTGTATTGTCGATGGTATTGGCACTGCTTTATATGGTAACATCAATATCAAAGATGGTGTGCCTGATAAAAACAATTTTCACGCATACCGGATGATCCGGCATAATGAAGCGCCAAAATCGATCGATGTTCATTTTGTGCAGAATGATCTTGATCCAACGGGTTTGGGAGAACCGGCATATCCTCCCGTATTTGCAGCATTGGCAAATGCATTGTATAAAGCAACCGGTAAACGTTTTTATGAACAGCCATTTATTTCACAACTGAATAGTATTCGGGGAGCATAAGATCTGATTCTCTTTACTTTCTTAAGATCTTCTCCATTGTCTTTCCTTTTGCTACTTCATCAACCAGCTTATCCATATAACGGATCTTTTGCATGAGTTTGTTTTCGATCTCTTCGACACGATACCCACAAATAACACCTGTAATTTTTGAAACATTTGGATTCATTTGTGGTGCCTGGGCGAAAAACGTTTCAAGATCATTGTTCTTATCGATCTGTTGTTGCAGTGTTTTTTTATTATACCCGGTTAGCCAAAAAATAACGGTATCTAAGTCTGCTTGTGTACGTCCCTTTCTCTCCACTTTTTGTATATATAGCTTGTAGATACTTGCAAAGCTGTATGAAAAAACCCTGGCGTAATCCATTTTACTTTTTATTATTTTATCAAAGATAATTTCTTGTAGTCTTCTGTGTCTGAAAAAAAACTTTTGATCTTATTGGAAATTGCATTCATTTTTTAGTTGGCTCATAGTAAAGCATTACTGCACCACAACCAAACGTTTTCGTTTTTAAGAATTTAAGGTCAATTTTATCCTTGATGTTTTTAAACAATGGTAAGCCGCTTCCTAAAACAGTTGGCTGAACGCCCAACTGGTATTCATCAACTAAGTCAAGTTGTGAGAAGGCTATTATTAGACTCGGGCTGCCAACTAAAATGTTTTTACTCCCGCCATTGCGGGATTGCTTGAGTTCAAGAATTTCTTTTTTAATGATTTCCTTTTTCAACGTTGTATTTTTCCATTCAACATTTTTCAGCGTCCGGGAATAAACGATCTTTGAAATATTGTCTATTAACACTGCAAATTCATCCATTGATTTGTTACCAGTAGGATCTTTTACTACAGATGGCCAATAACTTTCCATAAGTTGGTATGTTATCCTTCCGTATATAAGAGTGTCTGCACTACTTAAAAGCTCATTATAATGTTGATGTATTTCATCATCTGCGATCATTGCAGTGTGGTCGCAAAATCCATCAAGTGTCATATTCATTGCTGCAATTAATTTTCTCATAGTTTGTTTTTATCCCGATAGCTATCGGGAGCATTTATTTTGTTGTTCGTTTCCAAGAGAAAGTTTCAAGTTAGCTCCGAACCTAACTATTCTTTTTGCCTTGCATTACTTCTTTCACAGCCGCTTCGATGCCTTTACCGCTTACTTCTACAGGTTCTACATACAATCTGCCCCAGGTGATCTTGTCGTTTTGCACTCCGATTATCATTATTCCACGCATGAACATTTTGCTGTTATCTCTTCTTGTTCCCTGCCATTCCCATTCCGTCCATACAGAATCATTGTTGATGGCATATCTTATTAACTGCGCTAAAAAATCGGGCATTTCTTCAAAATTAGAACTCCAGTTTTTTCTCACCTGCTCCCGCCCCTGGAATGTGCGATCAGGATGAACAGGCTGCTCACTGTAATAGTTCTCATCAAAACATGAAACAAAAGTTTCAATGTCATGAGTGTTAAGCGCATCTCTCAGCTTAAACAATAAATTTTCTGCATCCATTAGATTTTCTTTCATTCAACTGTTTCAAATGTGTATGCAAGATAAATTTTATGATAGAAGTTAGAGTTATAATTTTTATGAACTAAGCTTTGCAACCAGAGCTACAAAAACATTATTAATAAGAAAGACTTAAATTGTAACACAGCTCAAAATCATTAATGTCAATGAAACCAAATAAGCACATATTATATTACAACATTGTTCTGTTTGTTACCATCTTAATAACGTTTTGCTGTTTTCCAAAAAACATACAGGCGCAAGTCACCAATAAGGAAACTCAACCACGGATCGTAGTTACTGCTGATCCGGAACTTGACGACAATAATT
The DNA here is from genome assembly GCA_044867875.1 of Chitinophagaceae bacterium. Lineage (GTDB taxonomy): Bacteria > Bacteroidota > Bacteroidia > Chitinophagales > Chitinophagaceae > VBAS01. The sequence continues at coordinate 26,180 of JBIOVR010000167.1, read as the reverse complement.
CACTTATTCGTTTTTTACTTTATAGCAGTGATTACAAAGTTGAAGGCCTTATTTATGCAAGCAGTCAATATCACTGGAAAGGAGATGGAAAAGGAACTAAGTGGTTTGTTCCGGGAAGAGAGTATGCACGGTTTGGTTTGGATACATGTCCATGCACGTCGTGGCGTTGGGCTAAAGATGAACGTTTCATTCATGATGCAGTGGATGCTTATGAGAAAATATATCCAAATTTAAAATTGCATAACTCAAAATACCCAACACCAGGTGAACTGAAGTCAAAGATCCGCTATGGAAATATTGAATTCGATGGAGATTTCTCAAAAGATTCACCGGGTTCAGATCTGATTAGATCTTTAATTCTTGATGATAAACCAGGACCGCTGTTTATAACTGCGTGGGGAGGTCAAAGTACTATTGCCCGTGCACTCAAATCAATCGAAGAACAGTACGAGTACAAAACGGAATGGGAGAGTATCAAAAAAAAGATCTCGCATAAAGTAATTCTGCTTCCATCGGGTGATCAGGATGATACTTATGCAAAATATATCAAACCTAATTGGCCGGATATCGAATATCGGCAATTCAGGAATAGTCCAAACTATGGTTATGGTGCACAATTAAGAGCTAAGCTTGAAGATTCTATCTATTTGACCCCTTCATGGATGAAAGGAAATGTTACTGATCGCGGGCCATTGGGATCTTTGTATCGTGTATGGGGTGATGGAAAACAAATGGTAAAAGGTGATATCATGGATTATTTTGGTTTCTCAGGATATACAGATGCGCAATTAAGAAAAATGGGTTATGTTGTTTGGATGCCTGTACAACCGAAAAATTCCTGGTTAGGAGAAGGCGACAATCATACATTTATGAATATGCTTGGAAATGGACTTCGTGCATATGAAATAGCTTCATACGGAGGTTGGGGTGGCCGCGGTGTAACACGGCAATCGGAGGGAATTAACTTTCAAATGAGTGATACATCTCAACAAGCTATGGTATCTGCTCTCAGTTCAGCGAATAATAACGCTGTGAATGAATATCCAAATTTTTTTCCCGCGGCCCAGTTAGATTTTGCTGCCCGTCTTAAATGGTCCGTAACATCGAAGTATACAGATGCAAATCATGCACCTGTTGTAACAATTGAAGGGCCACTTAAAATTTTAGTATCAGCAGGAGAAACAATTAGATTAAACGGCAATGTTACGGATCGGGATAAAGATAAAGTATTGATTAAATGGTGGCAGTTCCAGGTAGGGACTTATCCCAACAAATTGAATATTTCAAATTCAACCGATTTACAAACAAAGGTGACCATTCCCAAAGATGCAGTTGGAGGCCAAACAATTCATATGATCCTTGAAGCGACGGACAACGGCACACCAACACTCACCAGCTACCAACGGGTGATAATTACAGTAAGAGATAGATAATTGTTGTTGTAGTTTATCAAATTGCGATTATAATTTTTATTTACTAAGCTGTAGTGCTACTATTCAGCTTTTCTTGCGTCGCACTCTTGTACTGTGCCAGGTCTATTCAATATAACTTCCTGCATTATATAAGTTGGCATGAGTTACAAACTCAGGCCAACGATGAAAAGATTTTTATTTTACACTAGTGAGAACAGAGGCTATTGACTGGCGCCTTGTATTTTTCTCCCAATACATTTTAACACCATTGCTCTGAGTTGATGTTGAATTGAATTATTCCAGTTACTTGGTCAGTGAAAGTTTTGCAACTAATGCTGTTGAAGCTGTGTCAGCATAAATACCGTATGCGTTTACCAAAAGTCCCTTCACATTATTTTGTGTTGAAGAAATTGCATATAGAATACTCTCATTATCTACATCAGACATTTCCTGAAAGCGATGCACTTCGTCAATTTCAAATTCATCAGGTTGAAGTTGTAAATTGTTTTCAGCACACTCAATACAATCGTTTTTAATATTAAAATTGAAAGTATAGCCTTTTTTTGCTAAGTCGCTTATGGCTTCTGATAATGTTATATAGGTCTTCATTTTTTAATATTTACCTGATCCTATTTGATTCATGAATGATTGCTTGCTGCAATAATTAATATTGCCGCAACTGCTTTGATAATTGTCGTTAGTATTTTTATTTGTGTGTTCTTAAATTGTCATTAAGTTGAATACTAAAAGGTACTTAAAATTTGATACATATAGTTATGTGTTCTTAAAAGTAAGTTGAAAAGAACAGGCTGTCCCATGCGTTAAAATATTGTATCAACAACAAACAAGAATAAATCACAAAATCTTCTGTTCCTTATGCTTTTGAGACAGCCTGGTTCTTTCTTTAATTTATTATTGATTCTTGTCCTTATTTCCCATTGTTAACTTCAAGTATAGTAAATGTTTTTTTCCCGGATGGTACCTGCCATTTTACATTTTCCCCTTGTCGGAATCCTATGAGTGCAGTTCCAATTGGAGACATAATGGATATTTTCCTTTCTTTAATATCTGCTTTATCCGGTGTCACTATCATCAGTTCCATTACATAATCTTTATCTTCTGGCTTAATACGGACCGTAGAATTAAGCCTGACCACGTTGGCGGGAAACTCATCCTTGCTTACCAATTTTGCTTTCTTCAACTCAGCGAGCAGATCTTCTGCATTCTGCCTGTCAAAAGTAGTTTTTCCAGATCTGTTGTTCAGGTATGTTTTCAATAAGTTATAGTCATCCTTCATTAGTACAAGCTGGTTATTTAATTTTTTCATATTTTTTATATTTAATAGTTATTTACTGTCGATACCGATGATTGATTGTTTTGTTTAAAAGATTCTTTGCTGCTACTGACCAGATAGTATGTTGTTATTCGCTAATTGGTTCATATCTCTTTTTGGATTAATCATCTTTGAAAGGATCATTTGCCAGATCCGGGCATTTCGTTCCAATTTGTCCAAATTTTGAATACCATGTTTCTCAGATTCATAAAAAGGCACACCAATCTTTTTTTGATTTTTATATTCGAATTGCAAAAGAATTGTTTCCAAAAACTCATTAAACTTTCTTTTATTCAACTCACCGGGTTTTATATTACTATAGGTCTTAAGAATAGATATTTCTTTTACTTCGTTCAGCTCGATCGTATAAGGACTTTCAAGATCATCAGCGACTTTTGCCACCAATAACTTCCTTTTGATCCCATCTAACGCAATTACTTTGTCAATAAGCAGAACATGACTTGAAAAAGACAAGTTGAGCCTGGAACCCAGTTCGCTTAATTTCAAAAACACTTTTTTAACAGACATTATATTTTTGTACAGCATATCAATAAATTTTAGAAAGTAAATAATAAGAATAATTAAACTTTAAGAAGTGGCCTGTGGGTCTTACTTCCTTCGTTAATAAAAAAGGGTAAAAGTGCCTATCTCAAGTAGACTGAAATTCTAATTATATCAAAAACCTTCATGGCTAAGATAGATTTAGAAAATAGTCTGCCCGGTAGCAATCAGGCCAAAGAAGTTGCGTTGAATTCTTTGAAATTAGAAAAGTAATATAGTGCGGAACAGAAAGGAAGGAATTCAGTAAATGAACAGGTATAAGCATCCGTCGTATCAAGAATAAGATACTTCTTTTTAGCTTTTTTGATTTTATTTATGCAATTGCCTGTCATATCACAAATATACTGATTTACTCAGGACGAATAGCTAAAGAAAACCTAATGATAGATAGATTTCGTGTCGTTGGTGATATTTAAAATTTGGAGTAATTCTTTTATCGTTCACAACAGTTGCCATTGACATCCTGCTTAAAAATTTTCTTCGGTTGGTTTTCACTTTTTTCTTGATTATGATAAATCGTTGAAGCTATCTGACAGTTCGTTTATTTTATACTTACTCTTGTCAGTTACATCTACTCCAATTCAAAAGTCACAGTTACTTTTCCTGAACCAACTGCGGCGGTTAGTCGTGTTGCATCTTTGATGAGTCCAATCCTTGTATAGCTATAGGAAGTCGAAAAGGACTGATAGAAAAGTACCAACGTATTGGAACCATATAACATCAGGTCACCGCTTTGGATGTTTCGCGGATTGGATGAATTGGTGACGAGGTTTTTGGAAAGGTCAGCATGTTTTTCATTTCCATTTAACTCTTTCATCTCAACTGTCATCGGTAATAAGGCTTTAAATCCTGTTGCTGTTGGATTGTCTGAGAGTGTTGCGTTAAATGTGTTGGAACCAATCTTTATTATGAGGCGATTGCTTGTCATTTTAGTATTGTTAGCAGTTACATTGTTATTCTTGTAACCGGTCGAACAAATGAAAAAGATTGACAATATAGACAAGAAGGATATAAGCGAATGCGTCATTTGGCTTTTTTATTTCTGGTTATTGTATTCTTCATCTGTAACAGGCTGCTCCTACAGTTTCCAAATATTCATATTTCATACCCATACGGTCTAATTTTTTCGCCACGAACTTTATTCTCTTATTATTATCTGGTATTTTAAATAAGCACCGGGAATGATAAGAGCTTAGCTCCGTTTTACTTTAAATGTTGAGTCAAAAAAACTATAACCTTGTTTCTGATTTCCTCTACATCATACATGGTTCCAAAATGCGGCGCATCTTTAACAATGGTCAGTTCATTTTTTACACCGTAATGGTTAAACCATGCACTAAACAATATTGATTGCTTATTTGACACTATACTATCTTTTTCCCCGTGATAAATCAAAAAGGGAGGATCGTTTTTATCAATATAGGTAATTGGGCTGGCCGCTTTTGCTAAGTCTGGTCTTGATAATGGAGCGGCTCCTATCAATATACCTTCCGGTGATTTTTCGTCTTCGTTTCCGGGAAGCAACACTAAATCAATTGGACCATAAAAATCGACTACTGCTTTATAGCGGAAAGGACGATATGTGTTAGGAAAATAAAAGTTACTTACCTTATTATTTTGCGACGTACCCAATAATGATGCTAAATGTCCACCGGCAGAAAAGCCCATCAGCGCAATGTTGTTTTTGTCTAAACTATATTTATCTGCATTGTCGAATAGAAATGAAACCGCCTTATTGCAGTCTTGCAGAATTGCAGGAAATACCGCCTGGGTTGCAAAACGATAATCAATCGAAGCTACTGCCATTCCGTTATTTAGCATTGCTGAAACTGTATTGGGCATATAGCCCATATCGGCATATTTGTCGTTGCCTATCCATCCACCACCATGTATAAAGACCACCAAAGGCACTTTTCCTTTAGCATCAGCAGGAACATAAATATCTAACAGGTGTTTTTTGAGGGTATCGTTGTTATACGGAATATTGCCATGGATAATTGTTCCTTTTGGCAAGCGGGCCTGTACCTGGCTTGATGAAGGCGGTTGTGCAATGGTAACAGTATGGAACACCATTGACATAATTAACATCAGAAATATTTTCATTTTAATTATTATTAAAATTCAGATTAAAAGTATTGGCTTTCTTAATAGAGGAAAAGGTTTGCCTTCTTTAATACCGTTGTTCTTAAATTACAAAATTACATAAGCCGGAATTCAACTACTTATAATATTCGATCTGATTATTAAGAATTTCAAACCTCTTGGTTCCGTAACGACTTTGGATTAGTACCAGTCCTATACTCATTTGGAGTAAAACCCACTTTTTGTTTGAAGAGGCGAGTGAAGTGTTGCGGATATTTAAAACCTAATTCATAAGCGATCTCACTGACTGATTTACTTTGGTCAAATATTTTTTCTTTTGCTACATCGATCAGTTTCGATTGTATGTATTCCTGTGCAGTTTTGCCTGTTTCTTTTTTTATAAGATCACCGAAATAGCTTGCTGATAAATTCAATTCATTTGCACTATATGCTACTGAGGGTAAACCAATAGTTTGTGGTTTGTCAGATTGATAATACTCGTTCAACAAGGTTTCAAATCTTTCTAAAATTCCTTTATGAACGTTATCCCGGGTAATAAACTGACGGTCATAAAAACGAACACAGTAATTCAGCAACATTTCAATATTAGATACGATCAATTTTTTACTGTGCTTGTCAACAGCATGTTCTAATTCATATTCAATTTTCGATAAGCAATCCAAAAAAGTTTTTCTTTCACGTTCAGATAAATGAAGTGCTTCATTCGATTGATACCCGAAAAAACTATAATCATGAATATGCCGTCCAAGAGCTGTGCCATGGATGAGATCTGGATGAAACAGCAGCGCATAGCCCTTTGGTTGAAAGTTTTGTCCGAAATCTTCTACTTCTACTATTTGCCCTGGCGAAATAAAAACCAAGGAACCTTCCTGGTAATCGTAGTAGTTGCAACCATACTTTAAATTCCCGCATTTAAGCTCTTTCAAAAAAATGCAGTACAGGCCATAGTTAACTTTTATTGTTTTGCCGTGGCCAGGCCAGGACCAGGGTTTTGATTTTGAAAAATCAATTACGCTAACCAGTGGATGAAGCGTTTCCTGATCATTCAAGGCATTATACTCTGCGACGGTATCAAATCTAAACACCTTTTCCATGTTTCAATTTTGTGATGTAAAGATAATCTTTCGATCAAAGGAGTAATGAAAGCTATTTGTTAATCAGTAAAAATGGTAGATGAATCCGTAACCTGTATACCATGTGGACATATAAATGCAAAGACCTTTACGACCGGAATAAAAATTACACCTCACAAAAAGTAAACGGATAAAAATTGTCATAATGAAAAAATTATTCTTTGGATTTACATTGTTCTTATCGTGTGTGTTGAATGCGCAAAAAGATTCAATCGCTGGCCCACTTGTGCGGACAAGCTCGGGAACTTTACGTGGAGTTACAGTAGGAGATGTTTCCAGCTTCAAAGGAATTCCATACGCAGCACCTCCAGTCGGTGAATATCGCTGGCGACCTACGCAACCTCCAAAAAAATGGGAGGGAGTTCGTGATGCAAATAAATTCTGTGCTGATTGTCCGCAAGTAGGATTTCCAAGAGGCGCTGATTCAATCTCGAAAACGTCTTCGGAAGATTGTCTTTTTCTTAATGTATGGACACCCGCAGGAAGCAAAAAAGATTCAAAGCTTCCAGTCATGGTATGGATACATGGCGGTGCTTTTGTTTTTGGAAGTGGTGCGATGACCGATTTTTCCGGATCATCATTCACTGACAAAGGGGTCATATTAGTATCTATTAATTATCGTTTAGGGCGACTCGGTTTTTTTGCATTCCCGGCACTTAGCAAAGAGAATCCGAATGAAGCGAAAGGTAACTATGCTTATATGGATCAGATCGCCGCACTTAAATGGGTGAAACAAAATATTGCTGCTTTCGGAGGCGATCCGAACAACGTAACTATTTTCGGTGAGTCTGCAGGTGGCGTTTCAGTTCATTCACTCATAACAATACCGTCTGCGAAAGGACTTTTTCAAAAAGCAATTATTGAATCTGGAGGTGGAAGAGATGGGGTACTTACAGGTCGACCAATAGACAAAGATGGAGATAGCTACTATCCGGTTTCAGCGGAAACGATCGGTGTAAACTTTGCGAAGAAATATGGAATAGAAGGAACCGACGCTGCAGCATTAGCCAAACTAAGATCTCTTACTGTTGCGCAAATAATAGATGGTGGACAGGAAACAGCAAGTCCAGGTGGCCCACCTACTTATGCAGGTCCAATACTGGATGGTAAATTGGTAACAGAAACTGCCGAGAGTGCATATAAAGCTGGAAGGCAACCAAACGTTCCGATCATTATTGGTTCGAATAGTGCAGAAGTACAGGCAGGCTTTGTTAATGCTCGTTCCAAAGATGAACTCTTTTCTCTTTTTGGTAACATGAAAGAAGAAGCGAATAAGGTTTACGCTTCGGATAGCAATACTGAATTCGCAAGGATTCTTACAATGGTCAATACTGATAAAGTATGGGCTGAACCCGCCCGGTTCACTGCTACTGCTTTTGCCACTAAGAAAACACCCGCATATATTTATCTTTTTTCATACGTTTCTCCTTCAATGCAACAGATGATGCGGTATGGCGCATCACATGCTTCCGAAATTCCTTATGTGTTCGACAATCTCAGAAATGGAGCCGCAGTGGCAGACAAGGATAAAGAAGTTGCCAGGATGATGAACAGCTATTGGACAAACTTTGCAAAAACCGGTGATCCTAATGGTAAGGGATTAGCGAAATGGCCAGTTTACGACCCTAAAAAGAACGAGCTTATCGAGTTTCAAGCTGATGGATCAGCAGCCGGCAAACCCGATCCGAAAAAAGCGAGACTGGACGTAATTGAAAAGGCGGTCACATCAAAGAATTTACACTAACTCAATTGGCATCAGGAATATTGGTAGATGAATCAGTAATCTGTATACCAAGCAAGCGAGGAAATGGAAAGAACTTTGATATGAATAATTTAAAATCTTAAAAAGAAAATAATGAAACAAATATTGTGTTCGATTTTATTGCTTACAACTATTTATACAAGTGCAGTGGCACAAGACTCAACTATTTTCACAAAAGATGGAGTACCGCTGGAAGTTCGTAGCACGGGAAATAATACACTCGTTGAATTATATAAAGCTGATAGCATTTTCACTTTCAACATAGCTGTTGCAAAATTTCCAGCTGGCAAAAAACTTGATTGGCATTATCATCCAGGTGGTCAAATTCTGATCATAACCGAAGGTGTTGGCTATTACCAGGAAAGAGGCAAACCAAAAAGAATAGTTCGTAAAGGAGAAGTGATCAAATGTCTTCCCGGTGTTGAACATTGGCATGGTTCATCCATTGAAGCTGGTGTTACTTACCTCGCTACAAGTCCAGCTCAAAAAGGAGCAACCGTATGGTTACAAAAAGTAACGGATGAAGAATACAATAGCAAAACAAATAAATAAATACGCATATGAAAGTATCAATTCTGGGTTTTTGTTTATTAATAATGAGTGTGCATTCATGCGATGCACAACAAACAAAAACAAATGCAGAACAGGAGATCATTAATCTCTCTAAGAAAAAATGGGATTGGATGGCAGAAAAAAATGCTGATTCTTTAAATGTGCTGTTTGATGAAAAATCCATGTTTGTTCACATGGGCGGAAGCTGGGGGAAAACCCAGGAAATTAATACCATTAAAAGCGGTGGTATCTGGTATAAGAAAGCCGAAGTTTATTCAGTTATAGTAAACATGTTTGGTAACACGGCCATCCTGTTAAATGACATTGACTTGCTGGCAGTAGTTGGTGGGAACGAGGTCACCAACCCTTTTATGGTGACTGAGGTATATCTGAAAGAAAACGGAAAATGGAAGATGGGTTCACTCACGTTCTCGCATCTGATGAGGCTAGTTAAAATGAAATAACAATAATAATAACCAGCAGCATTAACGGCAATATGTGTAGATATGAATCGACATAATCATTTAAAGTAAGAGTAATAAAATAAGCATGTCTATGACGCATATGCTTTTGATATCTTTTCTTTTGATTTTAAGTTGTTCTTCATCCCAAATGAAGAATAACAATGCAGGCTTGGAGCCTGCTTTAAAATCCGATAAAGTATTAATTGTGTATTTATCCAGAACCAATAATACAAAGACAATAGCAGAGATCATTCATAAAAATGCAGGCGGAACATTGGTACCGCTTGAATTAGAAAAACCATATCCTGAAAATTATCGGGCTACAGTAGAACAAGTAGTAAGGGAAAATGAAACTGGTTATTTACCCCCTTTAAAAACAAAAATTGATAGCATTCAAAACTACGATGTAGTGTTTGTAGGCTTCCCAACCTGGGGAATGAAGTTACAGCCTCCAATGAAAAGTTTTTTGAAGCAATATGATCTGAGTGGAAAAACAATTGTGCCGTTCAATACCAACGATGGATATGGAATTGGAAGTAGTTTCGACACTGTAAAGGAGTTATGTCCAAAAAGTAAAATATTGGACGGCTTTTCAATCAAGGGAGGAACGGAAAGTGATGGGCGGAGTCGTCTTAGTAAAGTGGAAAACGCCAAGGATGCAGAAACGAAAGTGATGAAATGGTTGCAGGAAATAAAACTAACTAAAGAAGCAAAATAGATGGCTCATATTTTGTGGCCAAAGATGAAAAGACAATAGAGGCAGAAACTAAAGTGAAGAATTAGTTACAAAAAATAAAAGTCGTCAAAGATCTTAAAATACAAGAGTTGAAATTGAGTGTTTGATTTTCGTAGTTTTTTGTTTGGTAGTACTAAATGCAATTCATTTTATGTGTCTAACTTTAAGTTTCTCTGGAAAAAAATGTTATACAACTTACGATCGACACCGTTCACTTCTTTGAATCAAATTAGTAAATAGTAAAATTTTACAAAAATGGAAGACATCAAAACTAATTACAGCAGACGTTCATTTCTGAAATCATCGGCACTCGCCGGTGGCGGGCTGATGATAAGTTTTAGCGCTTTGGCAAAATTCGATCTGGATGATAAAGTAAATAAGCTTGATCTACCTGACCAATGGTATGAATTGACAGGGTATATCAAGATCACGCCGGATAATATCGTAAAGATCTTTAATCCCAATCCTGAATTTGGTCAAAATGTAATGACCTCGCTTCCTATGATCGTAGCTGAAGAGTTGGAAGCAGACTGGCAAAAAATAGTTGTAGAAATGGGGCCGCACGACAATGTGAAATTAGGGCCGCAATTTACTGGTGGAAGCAATTCAATGAGGATGTACTGGAAACCACTCCGCGAAGCAGGAGCAGCAGCCCGCAATATGTTGATGCAGGCAGCGGCTCAAACCTGGGCCGTACCTGTGGAAGAAATAACAACTAAAGCAGGAATGCTTTATCATGAAAAAAGCGGTAAGTCAGGAACCTATGGCAGCTTTGCATCAAAAGCTTCAGAGATCGCTATACCGAAAGGAGTAAAACTAAAAGATGTAAAGAATTTTAATGTAGTACGACATTCACAGAAAAATGTAGAGGGTTTGAAGATCATAACTGGTAAGCCTCTATTTGGACTAGATTATAAAGTGGATGGAATGCTGATCGCTATGATCGAACATCCACCTGCCTTCGGTATGAAACTTAAATCTTTTGATGCATCTGAATCTTTAAAAATGCCGGGCATCAAAGATGTGTTTAGCCAAAAATTATATGAAGATGATTTCGAACAGGGTGGTTTTGATACGAGATCATTCAATGATCTGCTGGTAGTGGTCGGCAACACAACCTGGGAAGTTATGTAAGCCCGGAAAAAATTAAAAGTACAGTGGGAGCCGGCCGGCGATACCAAAAACATTATAGGAGGCGGCGGTCAAAAAAGAGAGGTTATTGTGCCGGGAGAGCTTGAAACCACAAGTACTCAGCTTGCAAAAATGAAGGAATATGCAAACAAACCTGCTACACAATTAAGAAAAGATGGAGACCCCGAAACGGCGTTTAAAAATGCAGCACAGGTTATAGAACGTACCTATAATGCACCGTTCCTGGCTCATAACTGCATGGAACCAATAAATTTCTTCGCTCATGTTACAGATGAAAAAGCCTTAGTGGCCGGACCTTTGCAGGCACCGGGTTGGTCAGAACCAACTCTTTCAAAACTTTTAAACCTGCCAGCTGACAAAATAGAGATCCAGCTGGTCCGTATGGGTGGAGGCTTTGGCAGCAGAGCATATGGACATCATCTCTATGAAGCAGCGCTTATCTCTAAAAAAGTCAAAGCTCCTGTCAAACTTATATATACCCGTGAAGATGATATGACATATGGCATCTATCGTCCTATGTACACAGCTACTTATCGTGCGGCATTAGATGCAAATAAAAATCTCATTGCATTTCATGTAAAAGGCGGTGGAATTCCTGAACATCCGGTTCATGCTAACAGGTTTCCCGCAGGCGCAGTTGATAATTATTTGGCCGAAGGTTGGCAAATACCATCCAATATTACAATTGGAGCATTCAGGGCTCCGCGATCAAACTTCAATGCAGCTGCAGAACAATCTTTCTTAGATGAAGTAGCAGAAGCAATGGGTAAAGACCCAATCGATCTCAGATTAGAACTTTTAAAACGGGCTAAAGAAAATCCTGTTGGTAAAAACAATGACTATAATGCTGATCGATATGCAGAAGTATTAAAATTGGTTAAAGAAAAATCTGGTTGGAACAATCCTGAAAATAAAAAATACAGTCGTGGAGTTGCTGCTTATTTCTGTCACAATTCTTATGCTGCACATGTTGTGGATCTGGTAATGAGAGATGGACAACCTTATGTTGAAAGAGTTTTCAGTGCGATTGATTGTGGTATTGTAATAAATCCCGATGCAGCAACGAATATGGTCCAGGGTGCGGTTGTTGATGGAATTGGAAATGCTTTTTATGGAGGATTAACTCATAAAGACGGCGTTGCAGAACAAAATAATTTCCATCGATACAGAATGATACGAATGCATGAAGCACCAAAAAAGATCGATGTTCATTTTGTGCAGAATGATATTGATCCTACAGGTTTGGGTGAACCACCTTTCCCACCGGTATTTGGAGCAGTAGCAAATGCATTGTATAAAAACACTGGTAATCGATTTTATGAACAGCCATATATTTTACAATTGAACAAAACCAGCCGGGCTTAAAAAATATTTTTCATTATTTATAATTAAACTATGATCACATTAAATATTAATAAGAAAAACTACAATGTAGATGTAGATCCCGAAACTCCTTTATTATGGGTGCTTAGAGATACTATTGGTCTTGTCGGAACAAAATATGGTTGTGGCATGGCACAATGCGGCGCCTGTGTTGTTCATTTAAATGGTGAAGCAGTTCGTTCGTGTGTTACAAAAGTGAGCAGGGCAGTAGGACAAAAAGTTGTAACGATCGAAGGCTTATCAGAAAAAAATGATCATCCATTACAAAAAGCGTGGATAGAATTAGATGTTCCGCAATGTGGTTATTGTCAGGCTGGCCAGATCATGTCAGCAGCAGTTCTTCTTAGAGAAAATAAAAATCCAACTGAAAAAGATATTGATGCTGCAATGAATGGTAATCTTTGCCGATGTGGTACTTATTTACGTATTCGTAAAGCTATTCAGTTAGCAGCAGAGATACAGCGAAAAGGAAAATAGGATAAATAGAAACAGAACCTGACAACAGACAAATTCAATTTTATGAAGCAACATACAGAACGATATTCACTCCCTGTAAAAACAATCACTGTTTTAGCTGTTATTATATCAGTGATCGTGTTCATGAGTTTTAGTTTTGAAAATGGATATACGATCAGCAATACAAAGAGTGAGATTATCAATAAGGACAGTGTTGAATCTGTAAAAGCGTTCATGGATGTATATAAAGTTTTAATGAGTCCCCGTTGTATGAATTGTCATCCTGCCGGAGATGTACCATTACAAGGAGACGATAGTCACATACATACTATGTTACCTCAAAGAGGGAAAGATGGTAAAGGTATTTATGCGATGAAATGTTCGAATTGTCATCAACCAACGAACCTGGAAGGTTTAAATAAGCCTCCGGGTCATCCAAATTGGCATTTACCACCGGCCAATATGAAATTGGTTTTCGAGGGAAGAACACCCAATCAGTTAGCCAAACAATTAATAAATCCAAAGACAAACGGGAATAAAACCTTACAACAGTTAATTGAACATGCCGATGATGGATTGGTCAAAATTGGATGGGATCCTGGTGAAGGACGTACCGTTCCGCCAATGAGTCATGAAGAATTTAAAAAAGCATGGATCACGTGGATCAAAACAGGGGCCTATGCTCCTAAATAATGGTAAAAATATTTTATGCAAAAAAGAAAATTAGGAAATAGTGGACTTGAAGTTTCTGCACTTGGCCTCGGTTGTATGGGAATGAGTTTTGGTCTCGGTCCTGCTGCTGATAAGAAAGAAATGATCAATCTTATTCACAAAGCAGTTGAAAAAGGAATTAATTTTTTTGATACAGCTGAAGTTTATGGACCGTTTACAAATGAAGAATTGGTTGGCGAAGCATTAGAGCCTTTCAAGGGAAAGGTGGTGATCGCAACAAAATTTGGATGGAAACCAAATACAGAAGGTAAATGGAGTGATTTAGATAGTCGTCCAGAACATATAAAACAAGTTTGCGAAGCTTCATTGAAGCGATTAAGAGTTGATGTTATCGATCTGTTTTATCAGCATCGTGTTGATCTTGAAGTTCCGATTGAAGATGTTGCCGGTGCTGTAAAGGAACTGATCAAAGAAGGTAAGGTTAAATATTTTGGTTTATCTGAAGCTGGAGTAAAAACAATCCGCAAAGCACATGCGGTACAACCTGTTGCTGCTTTACAAAGTGAATATTCATTATGGTGGCGCCAACCAGAAGAAGAATTATTACCAGCATTGGAAGAACTTGGAATTGGTTTCGTTCCCTTCAGTCCATTAGGTAAAGGATTTCTTACCGGAAAAATTGATGAGAACACAAAATTTGACAGTACCGATTTTCGAAATGTTGTTCCTCGCTTTTCGCCGGAAGCAAGAAAAGCAAATCAATCAATGATAGATCTTCTTAATAAAATTGCTAAACAAAAAAATGCAACACCTGCGCAGGTTGCACTTGCCTGGTTGCTTGCACAAAAGCCATGGATCGTGCCTATTCCCGGCACAACCAAATTGCATCGGTTAGAAGAGAATATCGGTTCTGTTGATATTGAATTTACAGCTGATGAACTTCGTGAGATCGATAATGCTTCTTCTGAAATTAAAGTGCAGGGTGAAAGATATCCGGAACAATTACAAAAGCTGGTTGGCCGCTAAATATGTATTGGAATCTTAGTAAATTGTCTTCTCCAATACAATTCTCATGCTTACAAAAAAGACAATTCATTTATCATGCTATTTGCTGTCGTTGACGTTTACTCTTACTGCACAGCAAAAGACTGATACCATCAGCTACATACAATCTCTTGATATTACAACGGGAAAAATAGATACGTTATTAAAAGCAAAAAGACATTATGAAGCTCCCAACTGGCACCCTGATGATTACCTGATCATGAACAGTTATGGTAAATTGTATACACTTGATATCGCCACAAAAAAGATTGCCGGCTTAAACACAGGTACAGCTATAGAATGTAATAACGATCATGGTCTTTCCCCCGATAAAAAATGGCTGGCCATCAGTCATAATAACAGGAAAGACACCAGCAATAAACCATATCATTCTGCAGTGTATATATTACCGATAACAGGTGGCGAACCTGTTTTGCTTACAAAGAATACACCTTCTTACTGGCATGGATGGAGCATGGATGGTAAAACGCTTGCCTATTGTGCAGAGCGCAATAACAATTATGACATTTATACCATCAGTGTTAATGGGGGTGAAGAAAAAAGATTAACCACCACAGATAACCTTGATGATGGCCCGGATTATTCGACCGATGGAAAATATATTTATTTTAATTCCTACAGAAGCGGGCATATGCATATATGGCGCATGCATACTGATGGAAGCAACCCCGAGCAGCTTACATTTGATAATTACTCCAACTGGTTTGCTCATCCATCACCTGATAATAAATGGATCGTTTATATAGCTTATATTACTGACGAAAAACAGAATCATTTATTTGGCAAGCAGGTTAAACTCCGTTTAATGAATCTTGCCGATAAAACTATAAGAGATCTCACACCTGTTTTTTACGGAGGGCAGGGAACTATTAATGTACCATCCTGGAGTGCTGATAGTAAAAAAATTGCTTTTGTAAGTTATTCAGTAAAATAAACTCATCATTGATAAAATAAATTGCGCCATATGTCAAAACAAAACAACTCTTCCCGCAGAAAATTTTTACAACAGATCGGTGCCACAAGTTTGTTGGCTGCAGCAGCGCCATTGAGCAGCCTTGCTGCTAAAGAAAAAGCAGAAGAAAGAATATTGTTTTATGAAAAGAAAATATCTTCCGCCGATAAAATAAGACTTGGGGTTATTGGTTATGGTGTGCAGGGACATTTTGATCTGCAAACAGCATTAAAGGTGCCTGGCGTAGAGCTTGCAGGTATTTGTGATCTTTATACAGGCAGGTTAGTCAATGCAACGGAACAATACGGCAAAGACCTTTATACTACGAGAAACTATAAAGATCTATTAGATAAAAAAGATATAGATGCGGTTATTGTGGCCACAACTGATTGCTGGCATTCCCGTATTACAAAAGATGCTTTGGCAAAAGGTAAAGCAGTGTATTGCGAAAAACCAATGATCTATAAAATAAGTGAAGGACCGGATATAATAGAAGCACAAAAGAAGACAGGTAAAGTGTTGCAGGTAGGCAGCCAGCGTGTAAGCAGTATTGGTTTGGCAAAAGCTAAAGAGCTACTTGCCGCCGGGGAAATAGGAAAACTAAACATGGTAAATGCTGTATACGACAGGCAAAGCTCTATAGGTGCATGGCAATATACCATACCAAAAGATGCGAATGCGGAAACAACAGATTGGAACAAGTTTATAGAAGTAACAGAGAAAATGGCGTATGACTCCAAAAAATTCTTCTGGTGGCGTGCATTTAAAGAAGTGGGTACTGGTGTTGCGGGCGACTTGTTCATTCATTTATTGAGCGGCACTCATTTTATTACAAACTCAAAAGGACCGCAATCTATTTATGGTACCGGGCAGTTCAGCTATTGGAAAGATGGACGCAACATGCCAGATGTTATGGCTGGTGTTATGCAATATGGCGATACACCTGAGCATCCTGCTTTTCAGTTAACGCTGCAGGTTAATTTTATCAGCGGCACGGGTGGACAAGAAGTAATAAGATTTGTAGGTTCTGAAGGAGTGATGGAAGTACAAGGTAATAATCTCAGTATAAAACATAGCATCATGCCCGAAGCACCGGGATTTGGTGGTTATGATTCACTGTTTACTTTTTCTAAAGCCATGCAGGAAGAAATGCAAAAAGATTACAATGCAAAGTGGACAGATGCGCAAAAGAAAAGACCTACAAAAGAAGATGTTATATTTAAAGCACCGCAGGGTTACAGTGATCATCTCGATCACTTTACTAATTTTTTTGATGCGATAAGAACAAACAAACCTGTTGTGGAAGATGCGACATTTGGTTTCAGGGCGGCAGCTCCTGCTTTGGCATGTAACGAAAGTTATTTTAAGAAGAAGATCATTCAATGGGATCCAACTAATATGAAGCTGCTATAGTATAGCAATAGATAAAACTAGAAGAGAAATGGAAATAAGAAAAGCACTCCTGATATTTTCAGTTCTTCTTATAACGATGATGACATTCGTTTTTTGTGGCCAGACTTCTGTTCAAAATAAAAATCAAATGGTCCGGCTGGCAAAACTTGTAATTGATTCAGCTCAGTTAGAAAATTATAATGCTTTGTTGAAAGAAGAGATCGAAGCTTCTGTCCGTGTTGAGCCGGGAGTATTGACCTTATACGCTGTTGCTGAAAAAAATAACCCAACTTACATCACCATTTTAGAAATATATGCTGATACAGTTGCGTACAAATCGCATTTACTAACACCTCATTTTATAAAATACAAGAATGGTACAAAAGATATGGTTAAGGCACTCGAACTTGTGGAGACTGTTCCGCTGTTACCAGGGATGAAAATAAAATGAAGTTGTTTAAACCTTTTTTATTGGAAGCGTTAAATGCATTGTTGTTCCTTTGCCTACTTCACTTTCTGCCCAAATTTTTCCATGATGTGCTTCTACATATTCTTTACAGAGATAAAGTCCCAGCCCTAATCCTTCTGTATGGCTGTCTTTTGATGCGACCCTATAAAATTGTGTAAATACCTGGTCCAAATGTTCTTTTGCAATTCCTTTTCCATGGTCACTAATACTTATTTTAACCTCATCTCCAACTCGTTCAGCATTCAACTCGATCTCTTTGTTATTTGGTGAATATTTAATAGCATTAGAAAGGATATTCAGAAGCACCTGGTTGATCTTGGTTGCATCAACATATAGAAACAGTTCTTCATTGGGAATTTTATATTCTATTTGGTGATCTGCAGATAACTGCCTGGCTGAATCCACGCTTTCTTTTATAATTGATTGTAAACTTATCGTCGTTTGGTGTAATTCAAATTTACCCGCCTGAATTTTTGAAATATCAAGTAGATCTGAAATGATCGCAACCAGCCTAGCAACTTGTTTTTTTAATTTGGGCGTGACGTGTTTGATAAGATCGGGAGATTCTTCTACCATTTGCAGATAACCTGTGATGGTAGTCAACGGTGTTCTCAATTCATGACTGGCGAAGCCAATAAATTCATCTTTTTTAGCACTAAGATTTTGCACTTCCTGGTAAAGCCTTGCATTTTCTAATGAAATAGCAGCCTGGTTGGCGATAGATTCTACCAGTGTTTCGTGTTCTTTTGTGAACATCGCTGGTTTCGGATGACCGAAAAAAAGTCCACCAATAACAATACCTGTTGGCGAAAAAACAGGTACAGCCAAATAACTAACGACAGGCAAATGACCTGCTGGCATACCTTTATGCGGTGAATTTTTTCCATACCTGGGATCTTTTGTAATATCATCAGAACGAACAACGCCAAGCCCGTTAAAGGTCATTTCAAATATTGCCGTATTTCGTGGCATTCCTAACTTTTCAAATGCTTCTCTCGGAGCTCCTGAAATTGCAAACAACAAATAAGATCCTCCTTTTGAATCTGTCTTATTATAAAAGAAACCGCCGAAAGCCGCACCTGATAATTGGGTACAAGCATCTGTCACCTTTTGGAGTATGATATTAGTGTCAAGTTCAGCAGCAAGTGCTTTACCCGTTACATTTAATAATTCAAGCCGGTAAACATATTGTTCAATAAGTTTTTCGGCTTCCTTTTGTTTTGTAATATCACGGGCAATCTTTGATGCGCCGATCACTTTTCCTGTTTCATCATGTATCGGTGAAATGGATAATGATAGAATAACTTCTTTTCCTGATTTAGTGACCCTGTGAGTTTGATAATGTTCTATCCTTTTTCCCTGCTTGAGTTGTGAAATTATCATCTCTTCTTCTTCCAACCTGTCTTTTGGAATGATGAGAGATATATGCTGTCCGATCGCTTCTGTTTCGGTATAGCCAAAAATATTTTCTGCGCCTTTATTCCAGCTTGTAATAGTACCATTGAGTTGTTTGCTTATAATTGCATCATCTGAAGATTCAATAATAGAGGCAAGTATGGCCATCCGTTCTGCGTTAGTCTGAACATTCATATATAATGGGGAATTTATAGGGCGGTCTAATTTAGCAATTTATTCAAAAATGGGTTAAATATTCCATTTCATGTTTAAAAAAAGAGATATATGTTTGGCTGCAATTTTGTGGTCTATAAAGATCGAAATGTTCAACTAGCATAATGCAGAAAATCTTGATAGTAGATGACGACAAAGATCTTCTCGAAATGGTCGAAATGACTCTTTCGAGGTTGGGTTATCATATTACAACACTTGCAAAGGGATCCCGTTTTATTAACGTCGTTGAATCTATTCGACCGGATATTATTTTGTTGGATATTTTTTTAGGAGATGCCGATGGAAGAAACCTTTGCCATAAAATGAAATTACAACCCGCTTATGAGAATATTCCTGTGATCTTATATTCGGCAGGTTATGTACCTCGTTCTACTATTGAACATTCAAAGGCCGATGAGTTCATGATAAAGCCTTTTGAGATCAAACAACTTCTTGAGAAGATAAAAAAATTGTTGGGTATATAATAATAGGAATTCTTTTCTTGCCTCATTCTACATCTTTTTTGCTAGAACAAAACTTCCAGGGATTGATTTAACAAACATTTTCTTTACGTAAAAAAATGTTTATGATACCTCTTCTTACTTTTAGCAATGATCTTTCGACCAACTCTTATTTTACTGCTGCTTCTGAATGCTTGTTTTGAAATTACTGCTCAGGATAATGTGAAAGGAAAAATATATGATGCTCAAACCGACTCAACAATTGCGGGAGTAAATGTTTTCAATCTCAATACAAAACAATCAGTAAGATCAGGTAGTGATGGCGAGTATACAATTGCGGCATCCGAAGGAGACCGGATCATGTTTTCGAGAATAGGGTTCATGCCAGATACTGCAACAGTAATTTACTCTATGCTGCTTGCACTACATGATGTCACATTATATAAAGAGATCATTACCTTAAAGAATGTAACTGTAACAAGCAGTTATCAAAAGGACTCATTATCACGACGCAATTTTTACAGCGATATTTACGCAAGACAACCGGGCATTACCGGTCTCAATACTCCCTCATACGGATTTGGTATATCAGTAAGTCCATTAAGCTATTTCTCCTACCGGGCAAAGCAAAAAAGGCAATTAAAAAAACGTTTACTCAAACAAGAAGAAGAGAGTTATGTTGATAGAAGTTTTCCTAAAGAATGGGTTTCAAAACTTACCGGCTTGCGTGGTGACTCTCTTTCACGATTCATGATGCTTTACCGGCCTTCCTATAAATTTTGCAGGGAGAATAACAGGGAAAAAATGTTGCTTTATATAAATGAAAAATTGAAAGAGTTTAAGAAAACTAATAAGCCTGTGGCCTTTATAATAATAAGAAAATCTTCTGATCAGGTATAAGAAACTACCATATTTAAGTAATTTATATTTTATAAAACATATTTAATAGCCCCAATCGGTCTTTTGTTATTTTTATACTCACTTCCCGCTAATGAAAGACACGAAGAAAAAGAAAAATTTCTACCTTATCCTGATACTCGGAATGCTCACAGCTATCGGACCTTTTTCCATTGATATGTACTTACCGGCTTTCCCGGATATTGCAAAGAACCTGCATACTACAGTTGCACAGGTAACACTATCGCTATCCAGTTTTTTTATTGGTATTTCTGTCGGACAATTATTATATGGTCCATTATTGGAACGCTTTGGCAGAAAAAAACCTTTATACATTGGACTTTGTATCTATCTATTAGCTTCCATTGGTTGTGCTTTTGCCGCATCAG
Organism: Chitinophagaceae bacterium; assembly: GCA_044867875.1. Lineage (GTDB taxonomy): Bacteria > Bacteroidota > Bacteroidia > Chitinophagales > Chitinophagaceae > VBAS01. The sequence goes on along the minus strand of JBIOVR010000167.1, from coordinate 5,228 downwards.
TAAATGCATTGATAGTTCTCCGGCTTTTGCAGGCATTAGGTGGCTGCGTAGGTATGGTAGCAGCAAGAGCAATGGTACGTGACTTGTTTGAAGTGAAAGAGAATGCCAAAATATTTTCCACGTTGATGCTGGTTGTTGCAGTGTCACCGATCATTGCGCCGACATTAGGAGGTTATATTACTGCCGTGTTGGGTTGGCGTTTTGTATTTGCAATGCTTATTGTTGTTGATCTCATCATTCTTGCAGGTATTTATTTTTTGTTACCCGAAAGCAAAAAGCCAGATCCAAATTTTTCTTTGAGACCGGCACCTATCATCAAAAATTTTGCAGGTGTTATCAAGCATCCGCAATTCTATACCTATGCATTAACAGCAGCTATCTCGGCAGCAGGATTATATGCTTATATAGGCGGTTCGCCTCATGTGTTCATGGAAATATTTCATGTAAGCGAAAAGCAATATGGATGGATATTCGCTTTAATAGCGATTGGGCTTATTGGATCCAGCCAGCTCAATAGTGTGTTATTGAAAAATTATACCAGCGAACAGCTCATCAGAGTAGCATTAACCTGTCAAAGTATTATTGGGATCTCAATGGCAGTGATCACATTCTTCGGATGGAACGATGTATTTATTACCATATTTCTCATATTTATTTTTTTGTGTACACAAGGTTTTGTGTTTCCCAATGCATCTGCGCTTTCTATGGCTTCATTTGGACATAATGCAGGCAGCGCTTCCGCTTTAATGGGTGCCATTCAAATGAGTATCGGTGCTGGTACATCAGCCCTTGTCAGTGTACTTCAAAATCACACTGCTTTGCCAATGACGGCTATAATGGCATGTTGTGCCTTAGCTGCGCTTACTGTTTTTTCTTTAGGAAGAAAGATCATTATTCAACGGGCAAGCATAGAGAAGGTAGCAGAAGAAGATGTAGAAATGATAAGTACACTATAAAAATTTGTTTGAACAATAGATTTGTTGACATAATTATTTTTCAAAAACTGAAACGGACTTTTGTTATTTTATCTTTATGAATACTTCATGCCCGATAATTTTATTCAATACATATATCTCGTCCTGATCATTCTTGGATTGGTCATGCTGGCAAACAGAATGAAGTTGGCTTATCCTATCATACTTGTGTTGGGTGGATTAGCATTGAGTTTCACAGATGGATTTTCAAAACTTACTATTGACCCCGAGCTGATATTCTTTATTTTTCTTCCACCACTTCTTTATGAAGCAGCCTGGCAGGTATCATGGAAACAGTTTTGGAAATGGCGACGTGTGATCATGAGCTTTGCATTTCCAATCGTTATTATAACATCGTGTGTAGTTGCATTTGCATCATATATTTTTATTCCGGGTTTTACATTAGCTCTTGGATTTTTATTAGGTGGAATTGTATCCCCACCTGATGCTATTTCTGCAACAACTATTATGCGACAGGTGAAAGCGCCAAAGAGCCTGGTCAGTATTGCCGAAGGTGAAAGCTTGCTTAATGATGCTTCATCATTGATCGTATTTCGATTTGCGTTGGCAGCTGTTATCACAGGTCAATTTCATTTCCAGGAAGCGGCGATCAGTTTTTTCCTTGTAATTATTATGGGCACATTGATAGGACTTGCAATTGCATTGGTTTTGTATTACATCCATCGTCATTTGATCAAATCTTCCAGTGTAGAAATAGTTTTGACGCTTGTTACTCCTTACCTCATGTACTATTTCGCAGAACACTTCCATTTTTCGGGAGTATTAGCCGTTGTAAGTGGTGGTCTTTTCTTATCAAGTAAACGACAGTCCATGCTTACTTACAGAAGCCGGGTGCAGGGTATAAATGTTTGGGTAAACCTTGTCTTTGTAATGAATGGTTTGATCTTTCTGCTCATCGGGCTTCAATTACCTTCAATTGCAAGCCAACTTGGCGATACCAGTTTGGGTAAAGCAATATGGTATGGCCTGGCGATCTCATTAGTATTGATCATTGCCAGGTTTCTTTGCACATTTGGAGCTTCTTTATTTACTCGTTTTATAAGTCGGTTTATTACAGTAGCGGACCCGAACCCTGGTTGGAAAGGTCCAATAATTCTTGGATGGGGAGGCATGCGTGGCGTGGTGTCCCTTGCAATGGCATTATCAATACCATTATTTATGAATGGGCAAGCTTTCCCTCATCGTAATCTTATCCTGTTCATCACATTTATTGTTATTCTTGTCACGTTGGTTTTCCAGGGACTTACGCTTCCGTGGGTAATAAGGAAATTGAAACTGGAAGACAGGTATAATCCTATCCCGGAACAGGAACAGGAATTGATCATTCAGAAAAAGATCGCAAAAGGATCGCTTCAGTTGTTAGACGAAAGGTATAACGATGAACGAAAGCAAAATGAGCATTTGAATATTTTGTCCTCAAGATTGCAGACAGAGGTAAATTTTTTTCAACAGGATCTTAAAGAGTTGGCTAATTCAACTGACAATACGCTTATTAGATTTCAACGTATTTATCTTGAGTTGCTGGAAAGACAAAGACAAATGCTTGAAGAAATGAATCGTAAAGATGAATTCGATGAAGAACTGATCAGGAAATACCTTGCATTGATAGATCTCGAAGAACTCAAAACAAGAGAGAAATTATTGCAGGAAGTTTAATCATTTATTTCTATTTCAACTAAACAATATGAATACTACAGATAATCATAATACCATATTTCAAAAAGGTGAAAGAGCTCCTGCAGATTATTTCGCTGGCACAGTATGGATAAAGATGCTGCTTCCAAATGATCCTAATCTCAACTGTCAAATAGGAAATGTTGTGTTTGAAGCCGGCGCAAGAAATAACTGGCATACGCACCCGGGTGGGCAGATTCTTATTGCTACGGATGGTGTTGGTTATTACCAGGAAAAAGGCAAGTCGGTACAATTACTTCGCAAAGGGGATATAGTTAATATACCTCCGGATGTTGTACACTGGCATGGTGCTTCACATGATAGTGAGTTTATACATATTGCGATCAATCCAAATACGCAAAAAGGAATAGTTGTATGGTTGGACAGGGTAAGTGATGAAGAATACAATAGTTATAGATAATATAAGTAGTTCTGTTAAGATTCACTCAGACGTAAATCAATTACACGAAGCTGAAGAGTTTTATTACCGTTCCATTCATTCTCATCAATTTTAAAAACAACATCGATTGGTTTATTCATTTGCAGTAAATGAAATTTGTCAGACATTTTAAAACCAATGCCATTAAGAGTAACATTATTTTGTTTCAAAGAAAACTTTATGTGTTCTTCTTTTACAATTTTTGAATAGCCGGTGTTCCAAACTTTTTTGGAAACAAAAACAGGACGCAGATTTTCAGGTCCAAACGGCTCCATCTGTTGAAGTATATTATAAAATGGCCATTGAATGTCTCTAAAATTTATTTCTGCATCAATAATTATTTCAGGAATCAATAATTCAGGATGAATTGTAGCAGAAACTATTTCTTCAAATTTATTTCTGAAAGCATCTACTTTTTCTAGCTCAAGTGTTAATCCTGCTGCGGCAAAATGACCACCATAACCGATCAAATGTTCTCTGCAGGCATGAACTGCTTCGTATAAATTAAAGCCGGGAACACTCCGGGCACTGCCTGCAACGTATCCGCCACTTTGAGTCAATACAATAGTTGGCCTGTAATAATGTTCTATCAAACGTGAGGCAACAATACCAACTACACCCTTATGCCAATGAGATTGAAAAACAACAGTTGATTTTCGATCTTGCCAATCCTGATTTTCTGTAATGAGAAACAATGCCTCGCTGGTAATATTAAAGTCAGCTTCTTTTCTGTCTGTATTATCGCTATGAAGCATTTCTGCATATTGCAATGCTTCATCATAAGATTTCGCAATAAACATTTGAACTGCTTTTCTTGCGTCATCCATTCTTCCCGCAGCATTTACTCGCGGAGCAATTATAAAAACAAGATTATTAATATGAAGTTCAGTTTTTAAACCGCTTAGAAACCCGAGTGCTTTAATTCCGTTGTTAGGGTTTTCATTTGCTTTTTTTAAACCATAATATGCGAGAATTCGATTTTCCCCTGTCATTGGAACAATATCAGCAGCGATAGCTATAGCAAGCAGATCAAGACTCTCATAAATATCATTGTCACTTAACCCGAACTGAGGTGCCAGCGCAGAAATTAATTTAAAACCGACCCCGCATCCGCATAATTCCTTGTAAGGATAATTGCAATCTTTTTGTTTTGGATTTAAAATCGCAACTGCATTTGGCAATTCTTCGTCGGGTAAATGATGATCACAAACGATAAAATCAATACCGAGGTCTTCTGCATACTTAATTAGTTCGACCGATTTTATTCCGCAGTCCAGGGAAATTATGAGAGTAAACCCATTTTCATCTGCAAAATCAATTCCTGCCTTGCTTACTCCATAACCTTCACGATAACGATGGGGGATATAAAAATCAAGATTGGAATGAATTTTTTTTAAGAAACGATACATGCATGCAACAGAGGTTGTTCCATCCACATCATAATCCCCAAATACAAGGATCTTTTCATTATTATTAACGGCACGAATAATTCGTTCAACTGCTTTATCCATGTCTTTCATTAACCATGGATCATTCAGGTCTTTTAATTCAGGACGGAAATATTTTTTTGACTCCTCGAAGGAAATAACACCTCTTTTTACAAGTATATCACATATAACAGGGGAAATTTTGAGTGCGGATTGAAGTAAGTCAGATTTTTGTTTATCAGCAATTAATATTTTCCATCTTTTTTGCATACTTAAATTTAAAGCTTAATATTTTCTATTGATCACAAAATTGATGAGATCTTCAAGTCCTTTCCTTGAATCATCATTGGGGAATTGATAAAGAATATCTTTTGCCTTTATGTAGAATTCATTCATTTTGTCAGAAGCATATTGAATTCCTCCTGACTTGGTAACTATATCAGCCACTTTTTTTACTTGTGTAGCATCTGTGTTTTTATTTTTTATGATGTAAATGATCTCCCGGCGAGTTTCTTTATCACAATTCTTTAAAGTATAAATAAGAGGCAGTGTTAATTTTTTTTCTTTGATGTCATTACCCGTTGGTTTTCCAATCTTATCACTTGCATAGTCAAATAAGTCATCCTTTATTTGAAACGCCATACCAACATATTCACCAAATGATCTCATCTTTTCGGTTTTCTCTTCATCATT
>JBIOVR010000166.1:0-7737 GCA_044867875.1 Chitinophagaceae bacterium | reverse complement strand
TATGATGAAGTATGAATTAGGTTTAGAAAAACCTGATCCAAAAAGAGCAACGAAATCTGCATTGAACATTGGACTTTCTTATGTGTTCGGAGGTCTTGTTCCTCTAAGCCCCTATTTTTTTGTTGATTCACCAACTGAAGGATTAAAAATTTCTGTAATAGTTACACTATTATGTCTTTTTGTTTTTGGATGGTTCAAGAGTAAGATCACTGGTGTCAATCCATGGTGGGGCGCAGTAAGAGTTATGTTAATTGGTGCAGCCGCCGCAGGTGCCGCATTTGGTGTAGCCAAATTATTTGAAGGATAACTTATTTCTTTTCTTCATTCAATTTTATATCAGGGAATAACGCAGCGACCAATACCAGAACTGACGCAAGCAATACAAGCCACAACCCGATTTGTTTTTCAGGACACTCTCCTTCTCTACACATGGAAATAATAAAATAATTTCTTATGGCCCATGCTATATTCAATGCAACTACTAATAAATTACATCGTTTGGCCCAAAGTCTTGGAATAAAATGAAAAATGATGAAGAAGAAACTCATTACAAAATGAGTATAGCCAGGTTTACCAAAATTTGTTCCGGTTGATTCTACACCACTTACCACAATATTTTTTGAAGCAATATTCACCCAGGGTAAAAAACAAGAAACGATCAAAAGAATTACTGCAAACAAACCGACCCATTTCATGTAGCGCATAAAGTTATTTGGGCAAAAATAGGTGCATGGGCGGTTACTAATAAAAAAATAACCCCGACAGTGCCGGGGTCTTTAATGTGTTTGGTAGATGATTTGGTTCAGCCCGAATATTCGCCGGTAGCGAACTATACCTGCCGTGTTGGATACGGTATTTCCCGGCAGGATTAACGGGATAATAGGACCGGATCATAGGCTCGTAAGTCTAATTTAAATAAAAGATGTATGACGACACTATAACTCAGGTGTTTTTTTTCTGAAACGGAAAAACCCTATACCGGATCTGAGACATCATTATCCGTTTTGTTTTTATACTTCCACCGGAAATAATAATAAAGGGGAATGCCGGTAGCAGTTACCATAATGCCGAATACCGAGTTCATTAATCTTGACTTACCCTCTATATAGTTTTGAATATCATCAACCAGTGTAATGATAAGATAGAAGGCATTGAATAAGATCACCAGGATAGGTATCCATGGATAGCCCCAGACACGGTAAGGTCTTTCTTTGTCAGGCATTTTTTTACGAAGGATGAATAAGCCGATCATCAGCATCAGGTTAAATGTCCAGACTATGAAAATGTACATGTCGGCCAGTATAAAAAACGAGCCGCTTAATACCATTATGATCATCAGTCCAAGATGAACCAACAACGCATTTCCAGGGGTTTGAAATTTTGGATGTACGTTACCGGCCATTATAAAAAACTGTCCATTCCGGGCCATCGCAAACGTCATTCGTGGAGATGTAAACACATTCGATGCGGTTGTACCTGCTACCGAGAAGCTTATGAGAAATGCAATTAACCCACCAGCAATAGCTCCAAAAGCAACAGTTGCTGCGTCTGAAGCAACCAATGATGACCCGGCCATTTTATCAACTGGTAATACGTAAATCATAGCCGCATTAATAACAAGATAAATGACAATACAAGTGGATAATCCTATGAACAAACTTTTGGGAATATTTCTGCCCGGGTCTTTGATCTCACCTGTTATAGTAAGCATATTATTACATCCATCAAAAGCTTGTAAAGCTCCGTTGCATGCAGCAACAAAAGCCGTGACGAGTGCAAATCCTGCTGGTTTTATAATTTCAGATGATTGAAAAAAATTGGAAAAAGACCCTTTGCCAGAAAAAAATAATCCTCCGACCAATAAAATAATTGCTGCAACTTTTGCGGCTGAAAAAATGTTCATTAATAGCCCACTCGTTTTTGTACTCCGATAGCTTACCCATGTGAAAATGCATAGAAATACGATAGTAAGAATTTTTACTCCAAAATTCTGTAATGGAAGAAGATCACCAACTAATGGAATATGAAAAACAATAGACTGTTCTATTTCAATTGAGAAACGTGGAAGTGTAAAAAAATACTCCAGGTACTCCGAGGTAATAAAGGCAATACCTGCGGAACCGGCACAGTTAACAACAGCAAAGTATGCCCAACCAAAAAGATAGGCCCAAAAATTACCGTACATGTGTCGCATGAAAGCATAATTACCACCTGTCTCGGGAATCATGGCAGCTACCTCCGCTAATACCATCACTGAAAGCATGGTAAATAGGCCGGCAATGACCCAGACTGAAAAGATTAAGTAAGGAGATCCAAGCAATGCAGCCATTTCAGCCGGACGCATAAAAATGCCAGAGCCAATAATGGTAGTAATGACAAGAGCAGTTGCTGTGGATAATCCAATGGTTCGTTGAAAATCCTGGTGTTGTGGCATAAAGCAAGTAAGATAACAAAAGATATGAAAGCAGACTGCTTTTTAATGCATTCAACTTATATGTAACTTCCATGAAATAAAATGAAATATGAAAATCAGATTAATGGTTATTTGTTTATTTTATTCATTAGTAACGAACGCACAGAATAAAGTTTCGCTATTCAATGGAAAAGATCTGTCAGGCTGGAAAATACATGGCACAGAAAAGTGGTTTGTAGATAATGGAAACCTTGTGTGTGAAAGCGGGTCAGATAAACAATATGGTTATCTCTCTACAGACAAAACTTATAAAAATTTTGAGCTGACTCTTGAATTCAAACAGGAAGCTAATGGAAACAGTGGTGTGTTTTTTCGTTCATCGATTGATGGTGTAAAGATCAGTGGCTGGCAATGCGAAGTAGCTCCAATCAATCATCATACTGGTGGCATTTATGAATCGTATGGTCGTGGCTGGCTGATTCAGCCTGATTCTACTAGAGAAAAATATTTAAAGACGGGTAAATGGAACAAACTCAAACTAAAAGTGGTCGAAGATGAAGTGACCACCTGGCTCAATGGTCATCAAATGATCTATATTAAAGATGAAAAGATCGGTGCAGGCAATGGATTTATCGCTTTGCAAATACATGATGGTGGTGGAATAAAGGTGAGATGGAAGAAAATCAAGATCAAAGAACTATAATTAAGTATTGATATTTTTATTTCCAGTGTATGAGTCGAAAAAAACAGTTTCTTACCACAATTTTGTTGACCACACTTCTTTCTTCAGTAGGGTTTGCTTTATTTCATTTCGGATTGATCGGATATAGCTATACTTTTTTTATTTTAATACCAATATGTATCGGGTATTTTCTGGGATTGAAATTAGATTGGGGCATTAGCTTTGTCATTGCCCTAATAATAGGTCTTGTAGGCTTTTTCTACCTGCTTATCACTGCACAACTAGAATGGACATTTTGTATCATCATACTTCTGCCTTTATTCTTACCGCTAATTCTCCTAGGTATTTGGATAGGTAGTCTCTTAAAGAAAGACTTATCCAATAGAAAAACGAATGCCCTAAAAGCAAGTCTTTATCCGCTAATTGTGCTTTTGTTTTCAGGAACCATTGAACATTTTTTCAGCAGCAACTATCAATATGCGAAGGTTGAAAGCATAATCTACTTACACTATGACGCACCAACTGTTTATGATTTCATCAAATCAGTTGATACACTTGAGGGAGAAAAATCTCTATTAATGAATCTTGGTCTTTCTGTTCCAAAGAAGTGTGTATTGGAAAAAGAAGAAATAGGTGCCAAAAGAACGTGTTATTTTGATGGAGGAAGAATTGAAGAAAAAGTGACTGATATAAAAAGAGGAGAGTTTATAAAAATGAAAGTGACCGATTATGATCTTCCCGGATTCAAATGGCTGAAATTTGATGACGCAATTTATTTATTTACGCAGGAAGGCGACTCGACCAGACTAACAAGAATTACAACATACCAATCACAATTAAGGCCTCGCATCTATTGGGAGTTTTGGGAAAAACAAGCTATCGAATCAGAACACGAATATGTGTTAAATGATCTCAAACGTAGACTTGACGCAAAGCATAAATAAAATCCTAGCAAAAGAATTATCTATACATCTCTTCTTTCATCGCCTTCACTCTTTCATCAACTAAATATTCATCAAACTCCATCAGGCGATCAATGATACCATTTGGTGTAAGTTCAATAACACGATTGGCCACAGTTTCCATAAATGTGTGGTCATGGCTGGTAAGTAAAACGATCCCTTTAAAATCTGTGCATTGTTCATTGAAGCTTTGAATGCTTTCAAGGTCAAGATGGTTTGTTGGCTGATCCAATAAGATCACATTGGGATTTTGCAACATCATACGACTGATCATGCAACGAACTTTTTCTCCACCGCTTAATACATTTGTTTTCTTCAACACATCATCACCACTGAAAAGCATTTTTCCTAAAAACCCTCTTAAGAAAGGCTCATCCACATCCCTCACATGATCGGGTACATATTGACGCAACCAATCCATCAGGTTCATTTCTTTTTCAAAGTATTGGCTGTTTTCTTGTGGCAAGTACGCATGTGTGACGGTCGATCCCCATGAATAAGAACCACTGTCAGGTATTGTTTCGCCGGTAATAATGTTGAAGAAACTTGTTACTGCCAACGGATCACGGCTTAGTATTGCGATCTTATCACCTTTGTTTACAGTAAACGTTACATTTTTAAAAAGCGGCCTGCCATCAACAGATTTTTCTAATTTATCAACTTGTAATATTTGATTACCCACTTCACGCAGTTGTTGAAAAATGATACCGGGATATTTTCTGTAACTCGGCTCTATCTCTTCTATCGTTAATTTTTCCAGTGCCTTTTTCCTTGAAGTAGCTTGTTTACTTTTTGACGCATTCGCAGAAAATCGTGCAATGAAATCTAAAAGTGCCTGTCTCTTCTCTTCTGTTTTTTTATTTTTATCTCCAACCTGGCGAGCCATCAATTGTGAACTCTCATACCAGAAAGTATAGTTACCCGTAAATATTTTTATTTTCTGACGATCAACATCAGCTACGTGAGTACATACTGCATCCAAAAAGTGACGGTCGTGACTCACGATCAAAACGATGTTTTCATAATCAGCCAAAAAGTTTTCTAACCAGCTGATCGTTTCAATATCTAAACCATTCGTAGGCTCATCCAATAATAAAATATCAGGATTACCAAATAATGCCTGCGCCAACAACACACGAACTTTTAAATTCGAAGGAATATCTTTCATCAGTGATAGATGATATTCTTCGTTCACCCCTAATTCACCTAACAAAGTTGCTGCATCACTCTCCGCATTATAACCACCCATTTCACCAAACTCTCCTTCCAATTCTGCCGCTTTCATCCCATCTTCTTCAGTAAAATCCGCCAGTGCATAAATGCTTTCTCTTTCTTTCATTACGGACCACAGCTTGGTATGCCCAATCATCACTGTATTCAAAACTGTTTGCTCATCAAACTCAAACTGGTTTTGCTTTAATACAGCCAATCTCTCTCCTGGCGTTATATCAACCGTTCCTTTATTCGCTTCTATTTCTCCACTTAGTATTTTTAAGAAAGTACTCTTGCCAGCACCATTTGCGCCAATAACTCCATAGCAATTTCCTTTAATGAAATTGAGATTTACTTCTTCAAACAAAACTCTTTTACCGTAGGCTAATTTGAGGTCTTTTACACTGATCATATTGCTTCAAAAATTGAAGCCGCAAAGGTAAGCAATATCATGCGTTTTGAAGCGACGAATTAGACTAAATAAAACATGATTCAGCTATTTAACACACGATCCTTTCTTACGCCGATATCAAACAATTTAATAAGTGCTAAACCTGCAACAAAACCACCAATATGAGCAGCATAGGCAACACCGCCACCCTCTTGATCACCGCCAAGCACTCCCAATTGGCTAATGATCTGGAAAACTATCCATATACCAAGCGCAACAAATGCAGGTACCGTTGTAATTCCGCGGCCCATGATCACACGAACCCTTCGTGAAGGGAATAATAACAAGTATCCACCTAACACTCCGGAAATAGCTCCTGATGCCCCGAGACTTGGGATCAATGAATCTGAACCCGAAACAAAGACATGACTTAATGAGGCGATGATTCCACAAACCAGGTAAAAGATAAGATATCGTATATGACCAATGCGGTTCTCTATATTATCCCCAAACACCCATAGGAATAGCATGTTTCCCAAAAGATGAGCCCAGCCGCCATGCATAAACATTGATGTAATAAGTGTAAAATAAACGGGTACAGGAGTAGGCTCTAGTACGCCGGCGGCGATATCTTTTCCCGTCAGAATTTCAGCTGGCACAGTGGAAAATGCATAAGTAAATTTTTCGTTACCACCCATTCCTTGTAAAAAAACAAATACAAGGATATTTATTGCTATCAATACGTAATTGATAAAAGGAGGGAAACGTCTGTCGGAATCATCATCACCAATTGGAAGCATGGTAAAACATTTAATTCCGATATACAAAGATCAGGCCTTAAGATCTTTAAACACACTGGGATCATTCTTTCCTTTGATAAACAGCACCCGCAAATTCAAACTGTGAGATCTTGCCTTCAGAGCTTTGTGAAAATGTGATCCATGTTTTTCCATACCAATCATAATTGTAATAAGCTCTGAATACATCATAATTCCAATGTTTTAATAAGAGGCTGATCTTATTCGGAAATTTTATCGTTAGATCATTCCCTGTTACTACAATTTCTGCATCACCATAAATTTCGTTTGTAAATTTTCCTGTATATCCTGTAAGGGGTAATGAAGGTTTTGTTCCCAATACTTTTTTAGATTCCCTTTCCTTTTCCCTAATGCGGGCAGAATCGCTTCTATTTTTATACAGGGAAAACAACTCTGTGCTCCAATCCCGACTATTATCATTAAAACACCACAAGTCAGTAGCCTTCCACATCAATGCATGCCGAATTTCTGTGTGGTCAAGATTGCTGAACACATAAATAGAAAATTTTTCTTCTGGCAAAAAACCAAAAATTGCAACTGCACCATCAAGACTGCCCGTATGGTACTGGAACATTCGTCCGCGATAATCTTGCTGGAACCATCCTAAGCCATAAGTTGTCCAATGCGGATGTGTTTTTTCCTGTGTCGGATAAAACTCTGTCCGGGTAACAAAAGACTGAGGCTTAAAAAATTCTGCAAAAGTTTCGGCCTTTATCAATCTTTTTCCATTTACAATTGCACTATCCTGCAAAAACTGCATCCACTTTGTAATATCATCAATACAGGATACAACACTGCCGGCAGGATCGTAGCCACCGAAATTGATCGCTTCAATTGTTTTAATAACAGAATCACCATATAAAAAATGTGGCGTCATTATACTCGATTCATTTTTGGCCTCAGTGAATTTTGTATATGTATGATTCATTCCCAATGGCTGAAAAATTCTTTTAGTTATAAATTCATTCCATGGCATGTCACTTACTTTCTTTATTACCTCACCCGCTACTACATACATCAGGTTTTGATAAATAAAAGAGGATCGCATGGAATAAGCAGGTTTCATATACCGCATACGTCGTACAATTTCTTCAGAAGAATATCCAAATAACCAAAGTCTGTCACCATTACCCAATCCTGCATTATGCCGAAGAAGATCGCGAATAGTTATTTCATCACTTACATAAGCATCATATAAACGAAATCCTGGCAGTATTTCTTTCAGCTTATCGTCCCATTTCAACTTACCCTCATCAATC
>JBIOVR010000165.1:0-2891 GCA_044867875.1 Chitinophagaceae bacterium | reverse complement strand
GAAACTTTATTCACTGAATATTATTATGGCAAAGAAGCGGGCAGCGATTATTGTATTGGCACAAGAAAGTTGATCACGAATGATAAACCGATCATTGGCCCATACGGAGTAAATAAAGAAGGTAGTGGCGATATGTATTATAAAGGCGGAAACATGCTACATACCATCCGGCAGGTGATTAATGATGACGAAAAGTTCAGAGCAATATTAAGAGGATTGAACTCCAAATTTTATCACTCAGTTGTAACTACCAGGCAAATTGAAAGCTATATGTCTGAACAATCAGGAAAAGATCTTTCAAAAATATTTGATCAATACCTCAGAACAACAATGATCCCTGTTCTTGAATATAAATTTGCAGGTGATACCTTGTCTTATCGATGGGCTAATTGTGTGGAAGGCTTCGATATGCCGGTCAGCATCGCTGGAGAGAATACTGGGCGATTGCAGCCAACGACTTCATGGCAGAATTTTCCTGTAAAAGGTATTTTTAGGAAACCTGAGTTAGCAATTGACAGAAATTTTTACATCACAGTAAAAAAAGTTGAGTAATCTGTCCAATACGCACCATTCACGTCATTCACTATCTTTATCGCATGAGTATTATCCGAAGGCAAAGTATTATTTCTTCAATACTGATCTATGTTGGTTTTGCTTTCGGCGCATTGAACACTTATTTGTTTACAAGAGAAGACGGCCCGTTTACAAAAGAAGAATACGGATTGACAGGGGTATTTATGGCTATTGGGTCAATTATGATGTCTCTCGCTTCCCTGGGCATGCCTGCGTACATCAATAAATTTTCACCTTATTATAAAGATCATTTACCCAGGAATAAGAATGACCAGGCCGCATGGGCATTACTTGTAAGTATAATTGGATTTGCTCTTTTAGCTATCGCCGGCTTATTTATGAAGAATATAGTAGGAAAAGCATTTGATAACTCACCACAAATTGTGCAATATTACTACTGGCTCTTTCCATTTGGGCTTGGACTAACTCTTTTTTCGGTACTTGAAGGATTTGCCTGGCAAAACCATAAATCCATTCTCTCAAATTATCTTAAAGAAGTACAATTTCGTGTTTTTGTGACGATCCTTTTTACACTGGTAAGTATCAGTGTAATAAAAGAATTTGACCTTTTTATAAAAATATATTCGTTTCTCTATCTACTTCTTGCTATTGCTCTTTTTATTTATTTATACAGCACGGACAAGATCAGTCTTAATTTTTCTGTGAGTAAAGTAACCAGGAGACTATTTAAAAAGATCCTGATGCTTTGTGGTTTTGTTTGGAGTGGAACACTTATTTACAACCTCGCCGCAGTTGCCGATACAATTATTATTGCCGGCGTATTCCCTGACGGAGCTGGTATGGTTGGGCTTTTTACTTTTGCCCAATATTTGACAAGCATTATACAAGCGCCACAAAGAAGTATCATTGCAGCTTCAGTCGCACATCTCTCACAAGCATGGAAGGATAAGGATTATAAAAAGATCAACCGTATTTACCAGCGTTCATCTATCAACCAACTTATTTTTTCTGTAGCCATGTTTTGTCTTGTCTGGCTAAATTATAATGATGCGATAGATTCTTTTAACCTACAAGACGAATATAAAATAGTACTTGATGTATTTCTTTTTATGGGACTAATGCGGATCGTTGACATGGGTACAGGTGTCAGTGGGCAGATCATCGCCACCTCCACTTTTTGGCGATTTGATTTTATCACGGGAGTGATACTACTGATAATAATGTTACCATTAAATTGGATACTGACAATGAAGCTTGGATTGATCGGCCCTGCAATTGCTAACCTTATATCATTCACGATTTACAATTTTATCCGCTATCTCTTTTTGTTGCGCAAATTCAATATGCAGCCATTTACTATAAAATCGTTGTTTGCAATTTTATTAGCATTTGCCTGCTATGGCATTTGTTATTTTCTTTTGAAGGATAAAACAGGCATCGAATGGCTGGCCATAAGAAGCGTACTTTTTATAGGATTGTTTTTTGCCGGAACTTATTGGCTTAACCTCACACCCGATCTGAAAATTGTATTGGAGACTTTAAAAAAGAGAATAAAGAAATAGAATGTTACTTAGTGGCTACTACTAATTCACGATCTTTCAATCTTCCCACGCCTACAAATTTTTTAACCCAGTATTCATCAAAAATATCGCTGATCATTACGCCACCGCTTGTAGAAGCATGTACAAACTTATTATTTTGAAGATAAACGCCAACATGAGAAATACCTCCACGGGTATTAAAGAAGATCAGGTCTCCTTCATTTAATTGTGTTCTTGAAATGCGGCTCGTTAAATTATATTGTTCTCTTGCGGTTCTCGGAATACTAAGTCCATAAACCGAAGCAAAAAGAAATTGAGAAAATGCAGAGCAATCAACTCCTTTTTTTGTAGTACCTCCCAGACGGTATGGGGTGCCATACCAATCATCAATGAACTCGAACATCTTTTTGTTCTTTACTTCTTCGGCAGGTGTGCTAAGCAAAACAGCATATCTTATTTGTAAAGCAGACAAATTTTCTGCAGTGTTTTCTCTATGGCTGCTATTGCGGGTTGTTGATGTTTCTTTTTTTGCGACAGACTTCACCTGTTCTTTTTCTTTTACTCCCTTTGAAGATTCAACAGGCACATCGATCTGATCCAAAAATTTTGTTTCTTTTTTAACAGCTGTGGAATTACTTGTTGAGGCAGTGCCATTGTTGCCTGTAAAAGCCGTCTTCAAACTGGCACAGCTTGCCAGTAACACAATCATTATTGAGTAAAGAGTTGCTTGTTTTAGCATGAATTGGATTCAAAAATAAATTGGGAAGGCCTATACGCTAACATCCTGCCATAACCAGTTAACAAAAATAAAAATCT
>JBIOVR010000164.1:0-8844 GCA_044867875.1 Chitinophagaceae bacterium | reverse complement strand
AACCCCTAAAGGGGGATTAGAAGATTTTCATAGGCATTAATGTTCGTAAAAAAAGCCACTTCAATTGAAGTGGCTTTTTTTACGAACATTAATGCCTATGAAAATCTTCTAATCCCCCTTTAGGGGTTGGGGTTAAAACGCTTTCTTTTTCTCCGCTGCCTTTTGCATTGGGTTATTAGCTTGTCCGGCACCACCTCTCGCTCCACCAACTCTTCCTTTGAATACTGTGAACTTAGAAGGTTCAGGAATTACATTCCATGAATTGTTGCTATCATTTATATCTGCTGTCTCTTTGTATGGATCTAATTTTATAGATGCCACTTCTTTATTCTTGATAAATGTTTTTACAACTTTATTCTCATTCAATCGCCAAACCTGTGCAGGTATTCTTTCAATTTCACTTGTTCCGTCTTTGTATTTCCATTCAATAATGATTGGCATTACCAGACCACCTTTGTTGCTTAATGTCAATTCATACATATTTGTATTCGCATACATTTGTTTTTCTGCATCTGAAAGTGGTTCAGGATTGCTGGCAGGAACATTAATAGTATACTGTGTAGTATCATAAGGTTCCATTCCTCTTGCATAACGCCAGTAAAAATCACGAAGCGATGTGTCGGCATCAGTTAGGAATTTAATGCCCTCTTCTCTATTCCTCATCTTGGAAATATCATTATCAGGTACAAGAACAGGTTTGTCAATGCTGCGTTTCATCACTGATTCTTTTGTTGGTTCAGCAACAGTGGTCACGTCAGCTTTTGCATATTTCACAGTGTCCAGTGACAAATCACAGGCATCAGTGCTGTAAAACCAGCCACGCCAGAACCAATCAAGATCTTCTCCACTTGCATCTTCCATGGTACGAAAGAAGTCAGC
Source organism: Chitinophagaceae bacterium (assembly GCA_044867875.1). Classification (GTDB taxonomy): domain Bacteria; phylum Bacteroidota; class Bacteroidia; order Chitinophagales; family Chitinophagaceae; genus VBAS01. The sequence continues at coordinate 7,965 of JBIOVR010000164.1, read as the reverse complement.
AGGCTCGGGATGTTTGAATGCCCATCTCCTGGCATACTCACGAAATGCGTAATCAAAATTCTTTCTGCCCATTACTGTTTCTCTTAAAATATTTAAACCAGTTGCGGGTTTTGAATAAGCATTTGGCCCAAACTGAACAATGTTTTCACTGTTCGTCATAATAGGTTCCAACTGATCTTTTGGAAGCTTCATGTAATCAGTAATAAATGCTGCGGGTCCTCTGGTATTAGCATATTTATTATCAAATAACTCCTGAGTAAGATATTGTACAAATGTATTCAGTCCTTCATCCATCCAGCTCCATTGACGTTCATCACTGTTAATGATCATCGGGAAAAAGTTATGACCAACTTCATGTGTTACCACACCGATCATTCCATATTTAGTTCTTTCAGAATAAGTGCCATCTTTTTCAGTACGACCATTATTAAAACAGATCATTGGATATTCCATGCCGCTTGAGGCTTCGATACTTTGAGCGACAGGGTAGGGATAAGGGATCGTGAATTTCGAATATGATTGTATAGTATGTTCAACTACTTTACTTGAAAACTTTCTGTACAATCCATATGCTTCTTTTGGATAGCCGCTCATACACATCACCTTTTTTCCTTCGATCTTTGTTGCCAAAGCATCCCAGATAAATTTGCGTGATGTTCCCCATGCAAAATCACGAACATTATCGGCCTTGAATATCCAGGTCTTTTTCTTGTCGCTTTTTTGTTTCTCAGCAGCCTTTGCTTCTTCAAGAGTTACTACTTCTACCGGCTCATTTGAAGCTTGTGCTTTATTCCATCTTGCAAGTTGTGCAGGTGTTAATACCGCCGCATAGTTTTGGCCTTCGCCAGTTGCAAGAATTACATGGTCTGCAGGTACAGTCATTTGAACTTTAAAGTTTCCAAATGTTAGAGCAAACTCTCCACGGCCAGTGAACTGGTGATTTTGCCAACCCTGGAAATCGCTATAAACACAAAGACGGGGATACCATTGTGACATTGTAAAAACATGATTGCCGTCTTCTGGGAAAAATTCATAACCACCACGACCACCACGACCCAAGCGATCCGATATTTTATAATTCCAATCAAGCTTGAAAGTAAAACGCTGACCTGGTTTTAATGGCGCAGGCAATTCAATTCGCATCATTGTTTTATTGATGTCGTATGATAATTTTTTACCAGCTACGTCAGTTAGCTTTAGAATATTAAAACCATAGCCATTGTCAGATGTTGCTTCTGCAGCTCGATCCAACTGCTGAGGAGTAACATTTTTGCTCATTGCATTACTCGTTTGATAATTGGCATTATTGACACTGCTGTGCTGGTTCTCATCAAGCTGGATCCATAAATAAGTGAGAACATCGGGTGAGTTATTAAAGTAAGTAACTGTTTCGCTGCCGGTCAGTTTGAGATTTTTTTCATCCAATTCACATTTAATATCATAATCGCAGCGTTGCTGCCAATATTTAGGCCCGGGTGAGCCGCTTGCGGTACGGTATTCATTCGGGGTTGGGAAATTGGCACCCATTTGTTCAAACTTATTGCCATGGTTGCTACCGGTATTATTATTTACATTTTGGGCAAATAAACTGGTTGCGGCAAAAATCATAAAGAGATTAGAAAACAATTTTTTCATGTGAGTGATTTTTTTACTGAAAATAGTGATCGCTTCAAAGCTAAATGAAAAAAGTAAAAGCACAAGTCCATTCATCCCAATCAGCAAATAAAAAGCCACTGATCATTCAGTGGCTTTTTAAGAAATAAAATTAGTTATCAGAATGCTTTTTTCTCCATTGCCTTTTGCATCGGGTTAGGTTGTGGCGTAGGAGGGTTTTGTTTTTGTTTAAACACTTTGAACTTGCTTGGCTCTTTAATATCGCCGTAAGTATTGTTGTTTGTGTCGATATCAGCTGTTTCATTATATGGATCAAGTTTTACAGAAGCCACTTCTTTATCTTTCATGAAAGATTTGATGACCTTATTCTCGTTCTTGCGCCATACCTGTGCGGGGATCCTTTCAATTTCTTTAGTACCATCTTTATAAGTCCATTCAAGAATGATCGGCATTACCAGTCCGCCTTTATTGCTGAATGTGATCTCGTAGAAATTTTTATTAGCATACTTCGCCTGTCCCTCAGCATCGAGTGCTTCGGTGTTTGGCTTGATAGTTACCGCATATTTTGCAGAATCATATTTCTTTATTTCACGATCGTAACTCCAATAGAAATCACGAAGCGATGTATCTGCATCAGTTTGAAAAGTTATGTTCTTATCTTCCCTGTTTCTCATTTTTGAAATGTCATCACGGGTAACCTGTGGCTTAGCCAAAGCCTGCATCACCACTGTATCTTGTGTACGGGCAGGAACTGCAGTTACATCAGGTTTGTAATGTTTTACAGTGTCAATTGAAATATCACAAGCATCTGTCCCATAGAACCAACCTCTCCAGAACCAATCAAGATCTTCGCCTGTTGCATCTTCAAGAGTGCGGAACAAGTCAGCAGGTGTTGGATGTTTGAAAGCCCAGCGTTTTGCATATTCACGGAATGCATTATCAAATAATTCACGACCAACGATCGTTTCTCTTAAAATATTTAAACCGGTTGCAACTTTTGAATAAGCATTCGCTCCAAAGTTGTTGATGTTCTCACTGTTTGTCATGATCGGCTCCAACTGATCTTTAGGCAATTTCATATAATCAGTGATCGACCATGCTGGTCCGCCATTTGAAGGGAATTTGTTATCCCACAATTCTTGTGTCAGGTATTGCATATAAGAATTCAAACCTTCATCCATCCATGTCCATTGTCTTTCATCGCTGTTAATGATCATTGGAAAGAATGTATGACCAACTTCATGTATGATCACAAAAATTGCAGCGTTCTTATTGCCTTCATTGTAGGTGCCATCTTTTTCTGCACGACCCGGATTAAATGATATCATCGGGTATTCCATTCCCTGGTTACCTTCTACACTGATAGCAACAGGGTATGGGTAAGGAATAGAAAAATCAGAATATGTTTTGATGGTATGTGAAACTGCTTTTGTTGAAAACTTACTGTAAATAGGATATGCTTCTTTTGCATAGTAGCTCATCGTCATCACTTTTTTCCCATTCACCATTGTTTTCATTGCATCCCATACAAATCTTCTTGATGTTGTCCATGCAAAGTCACGAACGTTATCTGCTTTGTATATCCATGTTTTCTTTTTACCATTTGTTGTAACCTTTGAGGCAGCCAATGCCTCATCAAGTGTTACCATTTGTACAGGTTGATCTGAATTTTGTGCTTTTGTCCAACGAGCCATTTGTGTTGGATTTAATACAGCTGCATAATTCAGACATTCACCAGTAGATCCAACAATATGATCTGCTGGCACTGTCATTTCAACTTTAAAATTTCCAAAACTTAATGTAAACTCACCAGTACCCGTGAACTGGTGGTTTTGCCAACCAACTTCATCACCATATTTACACATACGGGGATACCATTGCGTCATGGTATAATTGTTATTGCCATCCTCAAATGGTTCATAACCACCTCTTGCACCACCAAAACGTAAAAAGTCGCTACGGTTTGCCAGTTTATAATTCCAGTCAAGTTTGAAAGAAATTTTTTGGCCTGGTTTTAATGGAACTGGAAGATCAATCTTCATCATCGTTTTATTGATGACATATTTTAATGGCTTGCCTGCAATGTCAGTAAGCTTAGTAATTTTAAAACCATAGCCATTATCTGTTCTTCTTTCTTCATACCTGTCCAATACTTTATCTGTTGATTGGTTATTAGAAGGCATAGCGTTTTGTGCCTGGTAATTTGCATTGTTCGTTGTGCTGTGCTGATTTTCATCAAGCTGCATCCACAAATAACTAAGCACATCCGGAGAGTTATTATAATATGTAATGATCTCTGAGCCGGTGAGTTTGTTATTTACTTCATCAAGTTCACATTTGATGTCGTAGTCGGCACGCATTTGCCAATATTTTGCACCTGGGGCACCGCTTGCAGTACGCTGCTCATTTGGCGTGGGTAAAATTGTTCCTAATTGCTCAAACTTGTTTGCATGATTACTGGTTGCATTATTTTTTATGTCTTGTGAAAATGCAATACCGTAAACTGCGAAGCTGAGAGCAAAAAATAAAATGATACGTTTCATTTTTGTTACAGGTTTTATTGAATAAAAATTTATTTAAAAAGGCCATCTTTCAATGGCGGTATTTAATGCAACACTGAATGCACATCCCGATGCAAAAATCACCCACTCTCTGCGATTTGCTTTAAAAACATTCAAAACAAGAACTGATATAAGCAGTATGATCAGGACAACAATGATCTGTCCTGCTTCCAATCCCACATTAAAGCCAAACAATCCCCAGCCCAAACTTTGATCGCTTGCTAATGCAATACGAATGGTGTTCGCAAATCCTAATCCGTGTATCAATCCAAAGAACAACGCTAAAAAATAATTGATCCGGATCGTTTTCGTGGTAAACTTTTTTAGAAATAAATTGGTGATGGCTGTAAAAATGATGGTACACGGGATCAAAAATTCTACCCATTTGCTGTCGATCGTTATTATTTCTTTTACACTAAGAAACAATGTAACTGAGTGACCAATGGTAAATGCAGTGACAAGAATAAGCACCTGCTTCCATTCTTTGATAACATAAATAGCAGCCAGCGCCAAAATAAAAAGCTGGTGATCCAAAGCATCACGGCTTATAATATGTTGCCAGCCAATTCTGAAATAAAACGAAAAATCACTCATAGTTGAAACCTGCCTGCCAAAGTACCATCCATAAAATATTAACAACTATCCTTAACAGGGCATCAAAATAAAGCAGACTTTTGTGGTAATAAAAATTAATTTGGTTAATGGCAATAGAATTCTATAAATGGCTGCTAATACCCGTATTTTCTTTCTCTTTGTTTACTAATGAACAAAAAGCCGGCATAAGCGGAAAAACTGCCTTACATCCATTACACATCGTCACCGTAGAAATTGACCATAATGCCACAGATAAAGCCCTCGAGATCACCTGCAAGACCTTTTGGGATGACTTTGAAAGCATATTAAGTAAAGTGAATAGATCCAAAGTAGACCTGGTGAGCGGTAAGGATACCGCCGGCAACAACAAAAAGATCTTTGAGTATATCAGGTCACATTTGCAAATAACCATTGATGGCAAGCCGATGCAAATGAGTTTTGTTGGATATGAAAAAGAAGATGTGGTTGTTTATTCTTATTTGCAGGTCGACAATGTCAGTTCTGTAAAAAAAGTTACTATCGTCAATTCTCTTATGCATGATATGTTTGATGACCAGGTAGAGATCATTCACATGATCGTAAATGGCAACCGCAAGAGCACCAAGCTTGATTATCCTGCCAAAAGTGCTGAGTTTTCTTTTTAGATTTACCCATGATGAGCCGATCAGTTTTATTTCTCTTATTTTTTTCTTTTGTACAAAATTCTTTTTCGCAACAATTCTATATCAGGGGTCGGGTAACGGATATTGAAACACAACTTCCATTAAAGGGAGCAAGTGTTTACATTAATAATACCACTAAAGGATCCACTACGAACGATAACGGAGATTTTGAATTAGGTCCTCTGCAACCGGGCCGCTATGAAGTAGTAGCATCTTTTGTAGGCTATGATGCTTTACTTTATTCTGCTGAAATAAAATCATCCAATTTACGCATCAGCTTCAAGGTTGAAAAGAAAGAAGAAATGTTGCGTGAAGTGCTTGTGCTTAGCAGTGAATTAAGAAAGCGTTACCTGGATATTTTTAAGAAATATGTTATCGGTCAGACCATAGCGGCCGAACGTTGTCAAATAAAAAACATTGAAGAAGTTCAATTTGCTTCAGGAGAAACCAAAGATGAGATAGTGGCATATACAGAAAAGGCGTTGGTGATCGAAAACCCTGAGCTTGGTTATACGATTCATTTTGACCTGATCGAATTTTATTATAACAAGGCTACCAACGGCGCATACTTTTTTGGTTATACCCGTTTTGTTGATTGGGGAAAAGATGAAAAAACAAAAAAGAAATGGATCCGCAAACGACGAGAGGTATATGATGGAAGCACCGTGCATTTTTTTCGAAGTTTAGTAAATAAGAATTTGACAAAGAAAGGTTTTACGGTTTACCAGCTTCTTAATACACAAAAAGAAAAAAAGGATAGTGCTGGTATGAACATCGTCATACAAAAAAATGATCAGGGTATGAAGATGGCAACCAAAGCAATTGAAGACAGTATGATCCGTATTTATCCCGATTCAGTTTATAAGATATATGAATTAAGAGTAAAAGATGGCTGGCGGATCTTTTATGAAAAAAACACAGATCTGAAACTTGAAATAACGAGAAAGATGATCGTAGGGGGGCAACCACTTAAGGGTACTGTTTCCGGATTGCGATTGCGTGAAGAACCTGTCTTAGTAAATGAAAGAGGGATAATCCTTACACCAATACGACTTTATTATGATGGCATCTGGGGTTATGAACGTTTGGCAAATATGCTGCCGGAGGATTATGATGTAGAATAAGACCTCAAATCATCAATCCATCTGCTGTCTTAACTCTTTACTGATATTCACCAGCACTTTATCAATGCGATGACCGTCCATATCTAATATCTCAAACTTGAATCCTTTCCAATCGAACTTATCGCCTGTATGAGGAATGCGTTCCAGTTCATGTAATATGAAACCAGCGAGTGTATCGAACTCATGTTCACCTTCATTCATCCATTGTTCTTTATCGAAGCGGGTAAGAAAATCATAAAATGGGATTTGTGCATCTACAAGGAAACTACCATCTTCTCTTTCTGTTACTTCATAATCCGTCACATCAGGCTGTGGAATATCACCAACAATAGCTTCCAATATATCGTTTAAAGTGATCAGGCCCTGCATTGTTCCATATTCATCAACAATAAAACAGGAATGTTGTTTTGTTTGTTTAAATTTTTCCAGAAGCTGGTATGGAGAGTTATTCTCAGGAACAAACATGGCAGGTTTCATTATCTCTTTGAACTTGGTCATATCATCTGTCACATAAAGATCTTTAATTGAAACAATGCCTTTTATATTATCAATTTCTCCATCGCAAATAGGATAAACAGAGTGTGGTTCGCTAACAATTTTTTCTTTTATCTTTTCTTCATTGTCTTCAAGATCAAACCAGATTATATCACTACGATGGGTCATTAATGAAGTGATATTTCTATCGCCTAAATGAAAAACACGTTCAATGATCTCTCTTTCTTCTTCTTCAATAGTTCCTGCTTCTGTTCCTTCGGAGATCATGGTTTTAATTTCTTCTTCGGTTACCGCATCATCTGTTGATTTTTTTATATTAAAAATGAAAAAGAAACCATTGCTTATTTTATTAAGCACCCACACAAAAGGATGGGTAATTTTTGCAAAAATTAAAACCGGGCCGGCCACCAGCTTTGAAATTTTTTCTGCTCTTAATAGTCCGAACCTTTTCGGGATCAATTCACCAAAAAGTATAGAAAGAAAGGTAACAAGGATAACAACAATAGTGAGTGAAATGCCTTCTGCATATTCACTCAAAAAACTTATGTTTTTAAAGAAAGGAATGAGGTACACACTGAATCTTTCGCCGGAGTAAACACCGGTTAAAATTGCGATCAGCGTAATGCCTATTTGTGCTGCAGATAAAAATACTTCTGGTTTGTAGGAAAGCTCCAAAGCTCTTCGTGCAAGTTCGTCGCCTTTGTCTGCCATACTTTCAAGCCTGGCCTTTCGGGCCGATACCAGGGCGATCTCACTCATAACAAATAATCCGTTAATCAAAATAAGTCCCAGCAATATGAATATTTCCATCTAAAGTCAAGTTGGTTTCTTATTCGAAGTTAACGATTCCAAACCGCTTGTTGAAGAATGTACCAAGCATCCAGCCAAATGCAATACCTATGGTAGCGCCACCCA
>JBIOVR010000163.1:0-13148 GCA_044867875.1 Chitinophagaceae bacterium | reverse complement strand
TTGTGCATTCATTGTATTTGAAATAAAAAATACTGGCACCATGCTGAATAGAATCACAGAACGTACAAGTGAGTGACACAACAGGCGATGATAGTAGTAATATTGCCGGGGCACAAAAAATATTTATTTAAACTTATTTCTTTTCAATAACAAGATACACAGCTCCTCTTGCCGGTACACTTACAACAATTCCATCAGCTGCAGATGTTTTATAAGGACTGATCGTTTTATATCCAGACGGCCCACCGGATGCATACGATGATGCACTACTATTTACTAAAACATTTCGTGAAAACTCTCCATTGTCAGATCCTCCATTCAATTTGTAATAATAAAAATTACTTCCTTTTTTAAAATTATTCACTATCACTTGTACGGTAGCTGCTGAAGAAGATTTGTTTATTAATGCAACACCTGTTTCACCTGATGTAAATGACGAAGCATAACTAACAATGGAAGATGCCGTAGATATAGAATTAACCAATCGGTCGCCAAGCATTTTTTGAAAAAAATACATGTAATAGTAAACCGGTCGTGGATTCCATTTCGGTACTGCATCAGGTTCATCACCGTTATTAAACATTCCATGATCATTGCCATTATCCCATCCGTTTGCAAGATCCCATCTTCCGGTCATACCAATTTTATTTTTCAACGCTTCACCCACTACCATAACGCCATGAAGCCCATTCACATTACTAACCTGTTGCTTTGAGCCTATTGAAAAAATATTGTATTCTCCCAATATGATCGGCTTATGTGCAATGCCACCATTAGTCAGCGATTGCTTTACATAGTTCATCATTGTTTGGGTTACACTTTCAGGTGTTGCTAAAATAATATCAGCATTTGCATTTGTTTGATAAGGTGTATAATAATTATGAACGATATAAAAATCGGGAGATACACCTGCGCCTGTAAAAAGACCGGTGTTCCAGTTAGTAGCTGTAGGTGTCCACCAACCTTGCGGGGCAGACTCACTCATAACAGCACCGATATAAATAGTTTTTCCAATATCCTGCGCTGCTTTACGCATACTGTCCGCAAATATTTTAAAATGCTGACCATATAATAATCCTGATAAATATTCAGGCTGCCCGTCCTGGTTATTTGAAATATTTATTCTGTAACCCGCTTCCCAATCGCCAAAATTTTCATTGCCGACCTCCCAATATTTTGTACGGCCATTATCATAACGAACCCAATCAGCAGCAAGATGTGCAGCTCTTGCAGTAGGATTAGCACCCGTGCCATACCGGGCATATCCATAATTTACCGTTATCATTCCTTTATTATTTGTTTGCTGCAGCATGTTATAATAATTATCTACTGAACATGTCCAGTTTGCAGAGTTCGGACCATACCAATATCCTGCAGCAGTAGTACTGCCATTTGCCTGAACAAGATTTGCCGGAGCATCAGCAGGAGGCGTATTTACCGGGGAGTTCCAAAAGAAAACATCACTTATGCTTCCGCCGGGAAAACGAATAATGTGTGGATGCAAAGTTGTCAAATGATCGATCAATGAAGATTCGGTAACCATCTGTGTCATCCAGATGTTTGCATTGTTACCAGCAATTGATCTCGGGATTTTTGTTAATACGATACTCCTGTCAATGGTTACAGTGGAAGTTACTCCTGTTGGTAAAGATGCAGGTGTGGATGAAGAAGGCACAGTAAACTCTTTCGGTTCCCAATCATCCATAAAAAAACCTATCGTTGGTGCAAGCGTCGGATCAACCTGTGGTTTAACAGTTGTGGTATCTATTGGAGTTGGTGGTATTGGTGGTGGCGCTGGAGTGCTTTTCTTTTCACAAGAAGAAAAAGTAGCAACTATAAAAAAAGCATTTGCTATAAAAGAGATCCGGGCATTTGAAATCATAGGAGATCTGTTTAATTGCAATAAGGTTTTAATTTTAAAAATTTGTTGCAGGCCGAAGAATCGGCCCGCAACTTTTGTCCTACAAATCGCTGCATGCTAAAAAAATAAAAGCCCGACTCAAATTGTATAACTGAAGCCAGGCTCAATAGTGATTTTTTATTTCCTTTTTATGATCGAACACCGGGACAAAACCTGATGTTCTAATCATAAAATTGTTTTTACCTTAAACCAACATGATCAATATAAACAGTGCCTGTAAACCCAGCAGACTGAAGAACAATTTCACTAATACCAGTCGGACTACCCATACTGGACAGTGTTACACTAAATGTTGTCCATTCTCCGCCAACCAATGTTACCTGCGGTACAGAACCGCTGTAACTTCCATTAGTTACTACCTGCAATTTTTTACCATTCAAACTTGGTTCTGCAAACACAGAAAACTCAAGTTTAGTGTAGCCTGATGTTGATAAAGTACTTCCGTTATGGAAGGTAATACCCTGGTATGTGTTACCGCCATAAACAGCTTTAATGGCTTTTGTACCTTGTCGAACGTTTTCAGTATTTGCAAAATCGTGAGTTGTTGTATACGACCAATCCTGGAATCCGTTTTGTGCAGCATCTGTATATATTGGGAAAGTGAAATCAGCCAACGGCGGAAGCCCGGTAATTTCTAAAATGTCTGAAGACTGGACAGTATCGGATGGATTGGAAACACCCACCGCTACTTTACCTTTTAATGCACCATTAGGAACCTTTACTACAATTTGTGTTGCCGACTGACTAACGAAAGATGTGACAGCTGGAACATTGAGAAAAACAACAGAGGTAACAACATCAAACCCTATCCCGGTAATCGTAAGGTCTTGGCCCGGGTCAATTGGATTGGGAGAGAGCCCGGTAATGGCAGGCAACACTATATCTAAATCGTCGCTTGAAGTTGTTTGCACAGTAGAAGCAGCTTCTAATTTTACCTTCCCATCTCTTGCTCCTGCCGGAACTTTTACAACCAATTGAGTAGTTGATTGGCTAACAAAAGTGGTAACAGCAGGTGCAACTCCTGAGAAAATAACTTTCTTTACGAGGTCAAGATCTGTCCCGGTAATTGTAAGATTGGCTGCTAAACTAATGGGGTTTGGAGACAATGCTGTAGTAACTGGCAATACAATATCTAAATCATTACTTGATGTGGTTTTCACACCTGATGCTGCTTCTAAAGTTAATTTGCCTTTTTTGGATGTCTCGGGAACTTTTACTACTAATTGAGTTGCAGATTGGCTCACAAATGTTGTAACTGGTGCTGAAACTCCGTTGAATATTACCTTCTTTGCTAAATCTAAGTCTGTCCCGGTAATTGTTACATCAGTTAATGGTTTTACTGGATTTGGGGACATTGATGTTGTCAAAGGCAATTTAACTTTCAAAGTATCGGCTGTTTGTACAAAATTCGAATCTGTACCAGTGTAATGAAGAACCAATGGACCAGTTTCAGCATCATCAGGAATTTTCACGACTAACTGAGTCTGCGTTTTACTGACAAAGGTTGTGACTGTTTTATCCCTGCTAAAAGTAATTCTGTCAACCCAATTAAGATAAGTACCAGTGATAGTAACGTTTTCACCAGGGCGAGCCTGTGGAGTAAAGGAAGTAACTGTCGTTAAGACATCCAGGTTAAACTGTGTTTTTGAAACGAGATCACCTTCTGGTGTTTTCAATGTTACATAACCTTTTTCTGCAGTTTGTGGCACAAGCAAAGCGATCAGTCTTGATGTTTGCTTTTTAAAGTCGGCTTGATTAACCGTTGCATTGGTTCCGGTAAATTGAATGGCAGTAACCTTATCAAGTTTATTACCTATAAATAGAATAGTGTCGCCGTGTTTTGCACCAGTTGGTCCAAAACTTAACAACTGTAATTTATCTGATGTAACCTCATCATCATCCTTATCACATGATGTCACAATGCCGATCGATAGTATAATACTTATCAACGCAAGCAGTTTGAAAGAAAATAGTTTGATCATATAGCAGATTATAAACTTTTAAAAATTATTGTGGTAAAACTTTAGGTACTACTCTGAAATTGTCATAAGAAATATCAGCATCCAGATCGCCGGGTGCATGACCCATTAGTAGCCGGGACCAATAACCTGATGAACTTACTGTTGGTTTTACACGATAGCTTGCAAATACTTCTTCTAATGGAATTACAACCGTTTGCCACTGACCTTTTGTATCATAAGGAGGATTCCACTTGTATGCATCATTATCTTCAGCTAGTAAGGCAAGATTTATTTTTACTACATTTCCATTATATGGTTTGATCGTATTTACTTCAAATTTGAGATAATAATCTTCAGGTTTTAGTATAGCAGCATCTGGAATATTTTTACTATGCACAGGCATTGCAGATGCAGGACCACCTGCTAATTCGTTCCAACTCCATGAACCGATCTGTTTTTTGAAACGAATGTAATTGCCGCTGATCTTGACGGGATCCCCCGGACCAGGACTACTTACAACATAAGATGAATTCCACCAACCTTCATAAGGATCGCTATCGATAAAATGATTCCTGCTATCGCGGAACCAGAAGCTGGATTTTGTTTCACCAAAATTTGTTTTTACAGTAACCCGACCGGGTTGTGCACCTGTTGGTACTCTAACCTGTATCGCCTGATCCGTTACAGAAACAATTGTTCCTGTAAGTCCACCGGTAAATGTTACCGTAAGTGGTTCATAAAAGAAATCACCTCGAATAGTAGCTACATCACCATCATTTACAAATTCACTGACCATGCTGCTAACATAAGGAGCACTTATCTGAACCACAAAATCATGATATAAAATAAATCCATTCTTGAAAACGATCTTCATTTTGTTGGTAATATCTGCGGGGATAGGATTAGGTACAGATACTAATATTGTTTTATCGGTTATATAGGTAGGCGTTAAAACGGCTTGACGGTCATTGAACCAAACTTCAACTGCATCCTTTAAATTTTCACCAACAATTGCAATAAGACGGCCCTGGCCTGCTCCTATCAGCAATGAGTCAGATGATTCAGGTCTTGTAATTCTTACATAGTTTACTGAAGGTGTACCCGAGTCGTCATTATTTTTATCGCAAGCAATAAAAATACCTGCAACACCGGTCAGCACTATGAATACAAGTAAGATTTTATTTATTGATTTCATTTCAGTTAAATTTTTTATTAAAAATTTTAAAGTTTATGGATAATCAACCGGGGGCTTTTGAAGATTAGGCGCCTGGCTTAACTCAACATTGGGTATTGGTAAAAGGAAGTTGCCTTCATTTGCATTGATCATCCTTTCTGAAAACCAGGAGGTTTTTGTAAAAGTCCACTCAGTTGGATTAGGCATTTGATCCGGGCTGGTAAAAAACAAGCCCCTGTCCTGGGAATTAAGAATAGAGAATGCTTTTGAAGGATTCCAATAATGAAGACTAACCAAATCATACCAGGACATTCCTTCCATTGCAAACTCTTTAAATCTTTCCGACAGAAGCATATCAAAAGTAAGAGGGCCGCTGCCATTAGCGCCTGCTACAACATATTCAGCTAATCCTGCTCTTGTGTGCACCTTGTTGAAATATTCAATTGCGGTTGCATCTGTAGTGGAAGTGTTGTTACCCATTGCTGCTTCAACATATACCAAATACATTTCAGCAAGCCTCATCATATAGGTATCATTAGGATAATGTTGTTGAGTTGCGACGCCAGCAAGATCTATCGGGGAACCAATTACATATTTTTTTACGTTTAAAAAATTGTTATCCGTTCCGGTGAAAGGGAATATCAACTTAGTTCTGTCAGTCACTTTTGTGATCTCAGGATAATACGCTCCGGGCAACATAAATGTGGCATGTAAACGCTGATCTAACGTTCTTCCTTTTAAAGTGCCATTAGGTTGTGCAGCAATCCCTTCATATTGCGACACCAACCACCATGTAGCTCCTTTATCACCACCCCATCCACCAAATGCAATATCAGGACTGTAAGCAAGATATTCGGGCATGCTGTTATTTGTTCCCCAAACATTAGATCCTGAAAAAACCCACTGTAATTCAAATAATGATTCTTTATTGTTATCGTAGGGATATTTGAAAAGATCTGCGTATTTAGTCAATAAACTTTTACCACTGTTGTTAATGACTCTTTGTGCAAAGTATTTTGCGCTATCTAAAAACTGCTGCTTCTTAACTCCGCCAGTAGCTTCAACACCTGCTCTTGTTAAATAAAAACGAGCTAACATTGCTTCCGCTGACCATGTACTAAGTCTGCCTTCTTGTGTAGAGGTTTCAGGAAGATCTGCAGCAGCTGCACGCATTTCTCTTGTGATAAAACGCCAAACGCTAGGAACAGTATTTCTTGTAATTGACGTATCAAAGAGGTGATCAAAATTATTTTCTATAACAGGTACAGGTCCCCAGTTCATTACTAAAAAACGATAAGCTAATGCTCGCATAAATCTTGCTTCCGCAATTGCAATTTTTCTAACTTTTGGAGTTACCGCATCACCTGCATACCTGTTTATATTATATATAGCGAGGTTTGATTGTGCTACTACATTATAGAATGCACGCCATGAAGCACCATTCTCTCCATTATCACCGGTAGTATTAAATAATACATTACCACGATCATTCCATGCTGAATAAGCTGTACCTCCTCTGAAATCTCCAAGATTGTACATGGCTTTATCATTATAATCAAACCAGACCTGGCTATAAAGTAAACTGGTAGCCGCTAATACCTGGTCATCGGTTTTATAAAAGTTAGCATCAACTACTGAGCTTAATGGTGGTTTTTCAAGAAAGCTTTTTTTACAAGCTACCGTTGCCATAATGGCTACCATAAAACCAAGAAAATATTTTATTCGATTTAGCTTCTTCATATTAATACATTTAGAAGTTTACATTTAAAGTTGCGGAATACATTGGAGTAAGTGGATACCGTCCGAAGTCAATACCAATGGCCTGGTTTTGTGAACTCGAACCTTGTCCTACATAAGCTCCTACTTCTGGATCATAACCTTTATAATTTGTAAACGTAAGGACGTTTTGAGCACCTATACTTGCTTTTATTCCTTTGATAACTTTGGTATATCCTAAAACTCTGGCAGGTACATTATATGACAGTGTTATATTTTTTACCCGTAGATATGAACCATCCTCCACAAATCTTGTTGATGTTTTTGAATGGTTATTTTCATTTGCCACAGTATTGTTAGTTATGCGGGGAACATGTGTACCGGAATTAGAGATGATCGTTTTACCGCTGCCATCAGTCGTAAGTTTCGCATAATCCATTCCCTCTATCAAAAGATTACGGCTTAAATAGATGTTATTAGGATTGCTGTTAGCATAGGCTATATAATTATAAATATCATTGCCGGTTGATCCTGTGATAAGAATATTCAGATCAAATCCCTTATAAGAAAAACTATTATTAAAACCAATAGACAACTTTGGCCATGGATTACCAATATTAGTGATGTCATTCACATCGATCTTTTTATCACCATTGATATCCTTGTATTTTACATCACCAACCCATATTCCTGTTTGGGGATCGGTTGGCCTCCGGTTTCCCTGGTTATCTACAGGTACTGCACTGTTATTGATCTCTTCAACCGATTGGAATAATCCCTCTTCTACATATCCTCTGAACAGCCATGGTGCCTGGCCGATTGCAGCACGTTGTGTCCAATTGTTCATCCACCATGACACTCTTTCGAGAAATGCATTTTCTGAATTCAATGAAGTAACCTTTGTGTCGAAATGAGAAAGGTTTAGGTTTGATTCCCACTTAAAATCTTTATTACTGATATTAGTAGTAGTAATAGTAAGATTCCATCCTTTTGTTTCTAATGAACCAGCATTAACTAAGGGAGCTCCAACGGAACCCGGGCTGCCATTTGTTCCCATATACCAGGGCAAGCTTGCGCCGAGGATCAGGTTATCTGTTTTTTTCACATAATAATCTGCCTCAATATTAAACCTGTTGTTTAGGAACCCGGCATTTAAACCGATGTTGTTTGTTTTTGTTTCTTCCCATCCAAGTTTTGAATTTGTAAAAGTTGATGGTAAGAATCCTGTACCCCATGGTGTAGCACCTGTAGATAATGGAGCATAAATACCAGAGCCTGTTCCCTGGTTACCAGTTAAACCGCTTTCAACTCTTAGTTTCAATTCACTTATAAAATCAATATCAAAAAACTTTTCTTTGCTTATTCTCCATGCAGCTGAAACCGAAGGGAAATTTCCCCACCTGTTATCAGCACCAAAATTTGGAGAACCATCTCTTCTGAAAGTCGCAGTTAAGAGATAGCGATTATCATAATTATAGTTAACCCTGCCAAGATAAGATTCCATTGACCATGGATAAGTTCCTCCTCCATTTGTTGCAGAAGTTGGATTACCCGCATTTACATCGAATATATCATTTGTAAGAAACCCAGTTCTTCCTGCAGACAAAGCTTTCCATTCTGATTCCTGTGCTTCGTGAGTTGCCATCACAGTGAAATTATGTTTACCGATCTGCCTTGTATATTCTAGCTGCTGATTCCAGTTCCAATACCAACTATTATAAGTTCCACTTTGCAATGAAGCAACTGTATTATAATGCCATTGATCAATATTATAAGTTGGAGTATAATAGGTAGACAACCCATCACCCATATTTCCATTCAATGAAGTTCTAAATACCAATCCTTTCGCCAGGTTGATACCAATGTTTAAGCCACCTAAAACTTGTCTTCTCTTATTATTGTTAGTGATAAGATTTGCAATAGCTATCGGGTTAATAGGTGCATATTGATTGGCACCATTCACAGGGTCGCTTCCACCCCATGAACCATCGAGGTTTGTAACCGGGATCTGTGGAGTTAACTGCAATGCGCTTGCAATAAGTGGGCTTTGTGCATCTCCATAGTTAGTTGTTGTTAACTTTTCATTTGTTTGGTTAAAACTAATATTGACACCAATAGTTGCCCAGTCTCTTGGTTTATTATCGAGGTTTAATCTGAAACCATACCTGTTAAATCCAGAACCTGCAGCCACACCTTCTTGTTTCAAATACTCACCAGACATATAGTAAGTAGTATTGTTACTTCCACCGCTAAGGTTTAGCTGGTGTTTATTCATCGCTGCGTTATTAAACAATTCACCCTGCCAATCGGTTCCCTCTCCTAATAAAGAAGGATCTAAGAATTCCGGTGGTGTCGTACCTCCTGCTAAAGCATGAAATTCATTTACCATTTGTGCATACTCCTGGAGATTCATTACATCCAAATGCTTTGGAGGAGTCTGAAGATTATATTGATAAACATAATTTATTTTGAAATCACCAGCTTTACCACGTTTTGTAGTAACAAGGATGACACCATTGCTTGCACGTGAACCATAAATTGCAGTTGCAGAAGGCCCTTGCAAAATTTGGATATCATCTATATCGGCAGGGTTTAAACCTGACAAAGGATTTGAAGAACTTGAAGAACCAAAAGATACATCTTCGCTCACTTGCATCTGAACACCATCAATAACATAAAGTGGTTGTGTACGACCCAGTGAACTAATACCACGGATGTTCACAGAGATACCCCCACCCGGTTGTCCGGAATTTTGAGTAACATAAACACCGGCCGCACGACCCTGAAGAGCTTGTTCTATTGTAGTGTTCACCGTCTTTTCAATATCTTTTGAAGAGATGGTGGATTGAGCACTCGTAAGATTAGCCCTGCTGGATTTTCCATAACCAACAACTACTACATCTGATAATGCAGCTGTTTGCTGTACCAACCGAACAGCTATTGTGTTTTTATTTCCAACTGCTATTTCTTGTTTATCAAATCCCACATAAGAAATAACCAATACTGATTTTTCGCTGGCAACAGTAAGAGAAAAACTGCCATCTTCTTTTGCAGTTGTCGCATTACTGGTACCTTTTTCTGTTACTGTAGCGCCAGACAATGGTTCGCCCTTATCATTTGTCACCTTACCGCTTATTGTAACAGGAGGAAGTGGAGTAGATACTGCTACTATTGCCGGAGTGATCTCCTTTTCTTTGATCACTACCATCTTATTGAAAATAGTATAGGTAAGCGGCTGATTTTGAAAGCAAGCATCAAGTGCTTGTTCTATCGACGCATCATTGATATTAACAGTAACTGTGTTTGCTTTTTTCAACAGCGCCTTTGTATAAACAAAAGTGTAATCAGATTGCTTTTTTATCTCCCTGAACACTTTATCAAGTGGAGAGTTTGTTTCGTTGAGACTCACTTTTTGGGAGTAACCATTTGCACTGGCATTGAGGCAAACGGCAAGCATAAAAATTGTGGTTAGTTTCATAATCATAAACATTTTGACCTTCCCCCGCCTCGGTAACCACTGGGGGTCGCAGCAAGCAATAAATTGCATAATTTTGTTTTGATTTTAGGTTAAACAATAAAAGTCTACATCGCTCATTATTTGTTAGCCTAATTACTTACCGTTCTGCCTAGTCCGCGGAACGGTTTTCTTTAGCTAACTATTACTTCTAATATTTTATCTGACAATTATGTTTTCAAAAGGACGGATTGTTTTATTCACGATAAAAAATCCGAAACTTATGGCATCACAATTATTTTTTTCTCCTGGATATCGAATTTTACTTTACCAGTAAGCTCCAAAGCTTTCAATACATCGGATAGTTTTATATTGCGACGCATTTCAGCAATAAACAGATCATCTGTCTTTCCTTTATATTCAATTTCTACATCGTACCAACGAGATAGTTGTCTCATAATAGTTTCGATGCCGGCGTTCTCAAAAGCAAACATTCCATTCTTCCAGGCAACCACTTCATCAACATCAACATTACTTACTACTTTGGCCATCCCATCTTTTGTAAGCTGCGCCTGTTGACCCGGTTTTAAAATATTAATGTTACCATTACTTACAAACCTTACAGAGCCCTCTAATAAAGTTGTCTTTACATTCTCCTCATCGTTATATGCATTAATATTGAAATGAGTTCCTAAAACCTGGACTTCTGAATTGTTTACAGTAACAATGAATGGCATATTGGGATTCTTAGCTATTTCAAAATAAGCTTCGCCTGTAATTTCTATTCTTCTTGCAGTTCCAGTAAACGATGTTGGGAAATGAATGGATGAAGTTGCATTAAGCCATACCCGGCTGCCGTCAGGTAATTCTAACTGATACTGCCCGCCTTTAGGAGTTGATATAGTATTGTAAACAATTTCCCTCGAATTTTTATTAGTAGGATCATAAGATAGTTTTCCATCAAGTTTAATAATTTTCGAATTGCCTTGTTGGGCTATGGTTCCATTGTGGGCTTCATCCAATAAAATAGTAGAGCCATCAGCAAGGGTCAAAGTAGCTTTATCACTTCCGGGCAATACATCGTTCTTAAAACGCTGCTGATCTGTCCCGGTTTTTGCTGTTTCCTTTTTTCCGATCTTATCGTTCAATAGAAAAACGCTTATTAGAAGTAAGCCAATAACAGAAGCCGCGATCGCAATTCTTCTTAAACGAATTACACGATGCTTTTTTCCTTTTGAGTCCAATTCTATTTTGTCATGAATATCCGTGAATAATTTATGTGAAGCCTCGGGGTTTATTCCCTTAGAATTTTCAAGGCCATCTAAAAAATGCTTTTGCATAAGTTGTTTCAATTCTGTGTCCTCTGAACTTTCCAGGTAACTCAACAGCCATTGCATTTCTTTCGAAGTCAACTCAGATCCGCTTATTAATTTTCTGAGTGTGTTGTGGTGTAGGTCCAATAGTTTTTTATAAATACTCAGGATCTTTTAAAACGGGGGGGCTAATTCAAATCTTTTTTAAAAATCACTTGTCTTATCAAACTGCTAAAGTCAAATGAAGAGGTTTGTGAAAACTAAAAAGTAAATAATTATTCCTGTTTGCCTTGGGTGTTCGCCAATATATTTTCTTATACTTACAAGGGCTTCGGAGAGGTATTCTTTCACCGTATATTTTGAAATATGCAGCTCTTCTGCGGCTTTTTTATAAGTTCTCCCTTGCACTTTACACAGTTCAAAAACCTTACGCTTTTGTGGAGATAGTTGATCCATTGCTTCTTCGATAGCAGTTAATTGTTCTTCTTTCAAGTCGGCATTTACAAGGATGGAATGATCTTCTATGGAAATGCTTATGTTTTTATGTGTAAGAGCCTCTTTCAATTTTCGTTTTAACTGATCAATAGTTTTATGATAGCTTATGACGAATAACCAACCAACAAGATCTTGTTCCGGGTCAATGGTATGTCGCTTTCCCCATACTGTAAAAAATACTTCCTGAACGATATCTTCAGCAATTACCGGATCTTTAATTAGTTTCAATGCATTGGCATATACAGCAGCATGGTACTCCCAATAAAGTGTGTTAAATGCGTTAATGTCATTATTACGCAATCGTGAGGCAAGATCTTTTGTTTTTTGATCCATCACAGCAAGCATCTTATTAGTGTGGCGAAAATGGCAAGTCGAAAATAGTAATAAGGAATGAATTTTTGAAAAAAGACAATTTAATCACAAAGAATGTTGCACCAAAATTGACAAAAGACAACTAACGCACAACTTTAAAAGATCCATGTTTTCACATATACTATAGAAACCTTGGTATATATTCATTTCAAATGTCCTGACCCGGTGCAACTGTATAGAAGCTCTTAAAAAAGAAAGGTTATCAGAAATGATAACCTTTCTCCGAGGTCCCTGGCGGATTCGAACCGCCGTAGCAGCTTTTGCAGAGCTGAGCCTAGCCACTCGGCCAAAGGACCCTATTTATTTCTGATTTCAGATTTTACCTTTTAGATTTGTCTGAAACGGAGCAAATATAAGCCGTTTATTTAAAAGATTATAATCCAACAGACATGTCACGGATCGCAGAATCGGAAATGATACTGAATGCAAGAGGCGCCATCTATCATTTGAACCTCCTCCCCAATGAGATCGGGAGCACAGTCTTTCTTGTCGGCGATCCAGATCGTGTAAAAGAAGTAAGCAAACATTTTGACAAAATTGAATACAAAGGTGAATACCGTGAATTCATCACTCATACCGGGCTTATTGGTAAAAAGAAATTAACTGTTCTTTCTACCGGTATCGGCACTGATAATATAGATATCGCTATTAATGAATTGGACGCATTAGTTAATATTGATCTAACGACAAGGGAGATCAAGCCAACTCTTACGTCTTTAAATCTCATTCGCATCGGAACTTC
>JBIOVR010000162.1:0-3172 GCA_044867875.1 Chitinophagaceae bacterium | reverse complement strand
TTTACCTACTACCATTTTTACTTCTGGGAAAGTTTTGATTATCCGTTCCGCCTGTAAACAAGTTTCAACAGTTTGCCCGATTGAAGTTCCCTGGGGTAACACAAACTCAAATGCATAGTCACCTTCTTCTAATGTTGGAAGAAATTCTCCACCGATCCTTGAAAACATAAATACGCTGATAGCAAAAAGAGTAACTGTTAAACTAACTACTATGTATTTTGTTTGTATTGCTTTTTGCAAAAAAGGTTGATAAATCCTTTGAAAGAAGGCCATCATCTTATCCGAAAAATTTTGTTTATGAGTTGCTTTCTTAGATAGGAATAAAGCACTCATCATCGGAATATAAGTAAGTGATAAGAGCAGAGCGCCAATGATCGCAAAACTTACTGTTTGAGCCATAGGCACAAACATTTTTCCTTCAATACCTCTTAAGCTAAGTATTGGCAAATACACAATCAGGATAATAATCTGTCCGAATGCAGCAGAGTTCATCATTTTTTTAGCACTGCTTTCCACAGTATCATCCATTTGTTGCTGCGTCAGTCGTTCTGTAAATTTTCTTGTTGCCAGCAAATGCATAGAAGCCTCAACAATAATTACAGCGCCATCAACTATTAATCCAAAATCAATTGCACCCAAACTCATCAGGTTTGCACTCACTCCAAAAAGATTCATCATGCCGAGTGCAAATAATAGCGACAATGGAATAGCCGATGCTACTATCAATCCACCTCTGAGATTTCCAAGAAATAGAAGTAAAACAAAAATTACAATCAATGCTCCTTCAATCAAATTTGTTTCAACAGTTTTAATTGCTCGTTTCACTAAATCTGACCGATCAAGAAATGGTTCAATAATCACATCGTCAGGGAGAGATTGCTGGACAGATTTAATTCTCTCTTTAACCTGTTCTACCACCGCCGAACTATTTGCGCCCTTTAACATCAACACCAATCCGCCGACAACTTCCTTCTCGCCATTATAGGTCAACGCTCCATAACGAGGTGGAGAACCAAACTGAACTTTTGCTACATCTTTAATTAACACCGGAATACCAATGGGAGAATTTTTAACAACAATATTTTCTATATCAGCAAAGGTCTTGACCATGCCAATACCACGTATGAAATAGGCGTTGGGCTTCCTGTCAATGTATGCACCACCAGTATTTTCATTGTTGTGTTCAAGTGCCTCAAAGATCTCGGGAATGGTAACATTCATTGCTTTTAAGCGATCAGGATTGATGCTTACCTCATATTGTTTGGTAATGCCGCCAAAGCCTGTTACTTCAGCTACACCCGGAATACCGTATAACTGACGGCTTACAATCCAATCCTGCATGGTACGCAGGTCCATTGCAGAATATTTTTCTTCACTTCCTTTTCGGGGATGGATTACATATTGATAAATTTCACCAAGACCTGTAGTGACGGGAGCCAGCTCCGGCGTACCCATGTTTTCAGGAATATCTTTCTCGGCTTGCTTTAATTTTTCACCGATCAATTGTCGGGCAAAATAGATGTTGACCTTATCCTTGAATACAATGGTGATCACACTCAAACCGAAACGTGAGAACGAACGCATTTCTACAATATCCGGTAGATTGGCCATTGCTTTTTCGATGGGATAAGTAACAAATTGTTCAACTTCTTGTGCTGCCAAGGTTGGTGTTCGGGTGAGCACCTGTACCTGGTTATCCGTAATATCAGGTAATGCGTCAACAGGAAGTTTGCTTGCACTCCATAAACCCCAAATGATAAGGCCTATGGTCATAATGCCAATTATGAGTTTATTTTTTATACTGAAATAAATGATTTTACTAAGCATGAGGGTTTCTATTTGGTTATATGCCTGTAGTAATGAATTATCCTTTCTGCAATTGCTGCTAAAAGAATAGCGCAAATCAGCACAATAACAATGTTTTTAATTACTCTTAACCAAAGAGGCTGTTTTGCCTTTTTGCGTTTTTTAGTCTTTACCATTTTGCAATGGATAATAAATGATAAATGCAATGCTGCCATTATATGGTATGCAGCAAATTCAAAAAAGGAAGTAATTAAGAAATTTTAGGAGGTTGCCAAATAGTATAATAGACTTCCGTTTTAAAGGCAACATTGAAAAGGGAATGTTTTACTGATTGACCAATAACATTTGAGGGCTGTATCTTAGATAAAGGAGAAAAAAATACGGAAGCT
Source organism: Chitinophagaceae bacterium (assembly GCA_044867875.1). GTDB lineage: Bacteria > Bacteroidota > Bacteroidia > Chitinophagales > Chitinophagaceae > VBAS01. Next base: position 977 of record JBIOVR010000162.1, on the reverse strand, counting down.
GCACAACATGTGCAAGTACAAAAAGGTGTACAAGCTTCGTTGGAATGATTGTGTTGCTGGTGATTGGAAGGTGAAGAAATCTTTGTTTCGGCACTTACGGCACATTCCTTACTGTCATTGCAGGGAAGGCAAGACATGTATAGCATGAAAAAGCCTAATATGAAGAAGAAATATTTCACAGCTACAAAGATAATTGCCCGTATCTCTTTTTTATCAACTTGATAATCATATTTTTTATATTATGTTGCAAAAGTCAACTTAACTCTTGAAAAGAGGTGAAAAAACACAATAGTTTAGCCTGTCTAACATTTATAAATCTATACTCGCAAGTTTTATCGTTTTCGCTAAATCATCCGTCCATGCAAAAATTATTTTGTTTCCGGCTTTCGCCATTTGAGGAAAGCCACTTGACCTTTTATCAGAAGAAGAGGCAATCACGATGGATGGCTCTTTTGTTCCATCTTCATGAACTTTCGCTGCTTTAATGGATGAGCCTTCCATCCAACTTACCATTGCAGTTGATGAATCAATCATCACAATATCCACTCTGCCGATTGATTTACCCTCGTCAATACGAATTGGATCGCTGAAAGTATCTCCTCCGTCATTTGAGAAAACGATTTTAACTTCTCCTTTTTGATCCTTCATAGAAAACCATGCAATGGCAAGATTATTTTTTATTGCATCAACACGAGGCCCATTCACGGGGCAGGCTTTAATCTGCCAATTGTCAGCATGAATTGTTTTTGGAGAAGTCCAGGTTCTATTCACATAACGAACAATAGACATATCTCTCACTTCATCATCTGAACGATCACGATAAACAACAACAAGACCATTACTTGTAACAGCAGCAGTTGTCTGGCAGCAATCACAAACCCTTCCATCAAGTTCCCATTCGTTTATTTTATTTCCTTTTTTATCTATCAATGCTGCACGTAACGTCATTTCTCCATGATGTCCATCATGACCGCCAC
>JBIOVR010000161.1:0-5582 GCA_044867875.1 Chitinophagaceae bacterium | reverse complement strand
TCTATCAGATCAATTAAGCGACCGGGTGTTGCTACTACTATTTGCACTCCTCTTTTCAATTCTCTTATTTGTGCCCCAATAGGTGTACCGCCATAAACAGCGAGTACATTCATTCCAGTAACAAATTTTTTGAAAAGATCCATTTCGTTAACTATCTGCATACAAAGTTCTCTTGTAGGACAAACTATAAGAGCTTGAGGAAACTTGTCTTTGCTTTCTACTAACTGAAGAAGTGGTAAACCAAATGCAGCTGTCTTGCCAGTTCCTGTCTGTGCAAGGCCAACAAGGTCTTTTGTTCCACTTAATAAAACGGGGATAGCTTTTTCCTGTATAGGTGTAGGGTTTTTGAATCCTAATGCGTCAGTTGCCTGGATCAATTTTGAATCTAATCCTAACCCTTCGAATGTGATCATGAGACTTTAAAATTTTCGGCAAAGGTAACTGTATTAAGGCCGATGGATATTTTTAATTATTCATAGATAAATGACCTAAGAACTGGAATACTAACAAATGTATTAGCATGGTTATGCTCATCCGGCAAAAACGTGCATCTAATTCAGGCAAAAATCCGCATTATCGTGCTATTGAAAAGGCTTTTACAATAAACCATATTTGTTTTATCAATTTTTAAAAATGAAACATTACAAACATTAAGATCTTTTTAATGATCGTAATAAATACGATAATAATATTAGGAGGAACTCACGCAGAGCATATACATGTCGTTAAAAAAGATCCTTCGGGAGGATCAGAAAAAGATGTATTCCCTGACCTTCTACATTTTGCCAGCTATCTCTATCAATAACCATAAACTTTTAAATCAACTAGAATGAGAAAGACAGTTTTAAACCTTGCCGCTATTGCAGTAGTAGCATCAGCAGTGTTCGTTGCCTGCCAGGATAGCGCAGCAAGTGAAGAAAAAAGCACAGTCATTACCAAAGAGCAAATGGTGAAACGAGGCGCATACCTTGTTAATACAATTGGATGTGATGATTGTCATTCACCAAAAAGAATAGGTGCTAATGGGCCTGAAATAATTCCTGAACTCAGATTATCAGGCTATCCATCGGACAGGCCAATAACAAAAGCAGACACAAATGTTGTAAAAAAAGGATGGATGTTATTTGCGGATGATCTTACAACGGCAGTTGGTCCATGGGGACAATCATTTGCCGCAAACCTTACTTCAGATGTTACGGGTACTGGTAATTGGAAAGAAGCGCAGTTCATCAAAGCGATCCGTGAAGGGAAATATAAAGGGCTTGATAATACCCGTCCTTTATTGATGCCGATGCCATGGTTTGTTTATAGAAACCTTACCGATGATGACCTGAAATCCATCTTTGCCTTTTTGCAAACAACAAAACCTGTAAATAATGTGGTGCCTTCTCCAAAACCATTTATCCAGCTATAATAAGTGATCAATCGTTTGCTAATTTAGAAAGCCCCGGTTTTATGGGGCTTTTTTCACATTGTTATGCTAATGAAATAAGCTGGCAAGTAAAGAACTTTGTATTAAGTTTTTTACATGAAAAATAAAATACACGATAACCCTGTACTTCAAAACAGGATTGAGTTCAAGGAACTTTGTGAAGAGACCAACGGAACCAGAACAGTTGCAGAAGTAACATTGAAAAGCGGAGGTAAGATTCCACTTCATTATCATTTTGACTTTTCAGAATACTATGAAGTGCTGGAAGGTGAATTGAAAATGCAAGTTGGAAAAGAGATCAAAACATTGCATAAAGGGGAATACTTGCTTATCCCGGTCAAAAAGGTTCACAGGTATTTTAATGAAAGTGGTAATGATGTAAAATTTAAAGTCGTGATACAACCAGGTAATATCGGTTATCAATTGCTTGTATCGGTTTTGAATGGCCTCGCAAGAGATAGAAAAGTAAATAGGCAAGGGTTACCTACAAATTGGTTGATCCGTGGTTATTTATCTGTAGCTTCTGGTTCAAACATTCCAGGCATTCTGTCATGGCTGCAGCCCATACTTAATTGGCTTTATAAACTAGCGATTAAAAAAAAGGTAGATAAACAATTACTTGCAAAATATTACATGTAAAGATCATTTATAAAAGTTTAGTAGATTGTAACTGCTTCATGATAAGATCTGTTCGCAATATTTTTCTTTTTATCATAATTTCCTTTTCGCTTTATCAAAAAGCGAATGCACAACGTTTTAATTTTTCTTTTGAACAATTTACAACAGACAATGGCCTTTCCCATGAAAGTGTCATTAACCTTACAAAGGACCGGGATGGCTTTCTGTGGATTGGAACTGCTAACGGCTTAAACCGGTTTGACGGAATTTCTTTCAAAATATTTCGCAATAATCCAAATAGCGACCAAACGATCTCCGGAAATTATATAGCAGGCACTACACTTGACAAGAAAGGCTATTTATGGATAGCTACTAATTATGGATTGTGCAGGCTCAATACACGTACATTAAAAATTGACAGGATCGATCTTAAAGATAGCTCCGATAATTATTCCCGCTATGATGTAATGTCTGGTGAATTTGATAAAGATGGTACTGGATGGTTCATTGCCAATGATTATTTGTATGCTGTGAACCAGGAAACATTTAAATGGAAAAGATATTCATTACCTGCAGCACGTTTTCATGGTAATTCATCCCAGGTCGATAGTAAGAACCGGGTATGGTTATCTATTGGCAGGGCAAAATATTTATTTGATCCTAAGACTGAAAAGTTCAGATACCTGATCGGTTTTGATTGGTCGCATCGTAACTCAGATATTCTTTGCGGTTCAATAAAAGAAGATGCTAGTGGCCAATTGTGGATGGCCACATGGGCACATGGGTTTTACGTTTGGAATGAGAATAAAGAGGAGTTGGAAAAAAAAGAAACAGCACCCGAGTCATTAACCGCTTTTGAATTTGATAAAGATGAGCAAGGCAAACCATTCATGTGGTGTGGGGGCGGAGCATACGGACTGATGGCTTATGATACGTCAGAAAAAAAATTCTTTTATTTTAAGAATGATCCCAGGGATAAATACACACATAATCTTGGCCAATCTGTATACATACTTAGTGATACAAGTTCAGGAATTGTATGGATAGGTACGGAGAATGGTTTGGAGAAGTATGATCCGCATACAATTCGTTTTCGGCGTTATCGTATCTGGCAGGATGAAAACGAGCTTACCAACTCACAATACTTTTTTACAAGTGGTTTTGTACAGGATAAGACAGATAAGACAGGCAACACATGGTGGGTAAGCGTTTGGATCGGTGGTTTATACAAATGGAACAGGAGTAAATTAACATTGGATGAAAATTATGAGCAAACAAAAGGAATAAAAGAGGCTGGCATATTTTCCATTGTGCAGGCAAAAGATGGAATGATATGGATCGGGCATGGCCAGGGAGTGCAGGTGCTTGATCCAAGAACAAATAAATTCATCCGTCATTTTGTCGATTTTTTTCCAAATAAAAAAGAAAGATTCAACGTCACGTTTATTTCTGAAGACTCAAAATCCAACATGTGGTTTTCCACTTACCAGGGATTGTTTTCATATGACCGAAAAGGAGACTCTATCATTAACTGGTGGAATCGTATTCCATCGTTACAAAAAGTATATCCTTTAAATATAAGGGAAGATGCTGAAGGATACATATGGTTCTCATCAGGAAAAGGATTAGGAAGAATTGACCCGCTTAAAAGTGAATTGATCCTTTATACTAACGCTAACAGAAAAAATAAAAAGCTTCCTGATGACGAACATGGCAGTTTATATATTGATAGATCACAAAACATTTGGGTATCAGGTGTAGGTTATTTGGCAAAGCTGGACAAACAAGGAGAAATATTAGATCTATATAATGATAAAACAGGCTATACTGCTTCTGCAGTTTATGGATTAGCAGAAGATCCTTATGGATTTTTGTGGTTAGCAACTGATAATAAGCTCCATCGTCTCGATCCAAAAACAGGTCATTTTGATTATTTTGATAAGAATGATGGCTTATTTAATAATAAGATAGCTGATGGTTTTTATATGAGCAATGAGGGAGAATTGTTTCTCGGCTTCAACGGCGCCATCAACAGCATTAACACAGGTAACATTGCATTTAATAAAAAACCGCCTGTTGTTTTTGTATCACAATTAAATATAAGAAATCAGCTAAGAAATTTTGATAGCAATAATAAAATAACGATTCGTCCGGGGGAGAGGAGTATTGTAATAGAATTTTCTGCCCTGAATTTTAGCCAGTCAAAGAAAAACATGTTTGGTTTTTGGTTAGAAGGATATGATTCAACCTGGAGATATACTAATGAAAGAATTTTGTCATTAATGAATTTGGAGGCAGGCACGCATAAATTACATGTAAAAGCAAGCAACAATGATGGTGTATGGAGTAATGAATCTGTGTATACAATTAAAGTAAATCCATATTTCCAGCATACGATCTGGTTTAAATTACTGCTTGCTGCACTTGCGTGTATGCTTTTCCTGGTTTTTATGTTCTATCGTAAACAACAAAGAAAAAGATTAGAGAAAATCAGGAATCGAATTGCTACAGATCTGCATGACGACATGGGTTCTACGCTAAGCAGTATTCGAATATTTAGTGATGTAGCAAAAAAACAAATCGAAGAAAAATCAGAAACGGTCCAGTTATTGGATCGCATCAGCAATAATGCAACCTCGCTTTCGGAAAATATGCAGGATATCATCTGGACCATTCGAAGTGATAATGATACGCTGGAAGATCTTGTTTCAAGAATGAGGGAGTTTGGTCTCCGTGTTTGCGATGCAAAGAATATCCGGTTTAAAATTCTTGTATCACAAAGTTTCAAAGCATCAAAGCTTACTCTTGAGCAAAGAAGAAATCTATATCTTATTTTCAAAGAATCTCTAAATAATGCAGTGAAATATGCAGAAGCTTCGCAAATTGATCTGCACCTGAATTTGAAAAGCCGTTTTCTGAAAATGGAAATTAGCGATAATGGAAAAGGGTTTGACATCGATAAGATCAAAAGAGGAAACGGGCTTAATAACCTTGAGAAAAGAGCAAAGGAAATAGGAGGGCAGATCGACATTAAATCAGAACCTGGAAAAGGAACATGTATAAACCTGATGATGGTATTAAAGAAAAGTTTGCTTACCGATAAATAATTAGCATGATTATGTTATACGGTTTGCAATTGCTGTAGCTAACTTTAGGATATGGAAGGTAAAATAAAAGTGATCTATTACGAAGACAATGCAAATCTTAGAGAAGGCATTTCATTTCTTATTCAATCTACACCTCAACTGGACTTGTTAGCCACCTTTAGCAATGCTGATACAGTGAAAACAGATACGGAAGAGTTAAAACCTGATGTAATATTGATGGATATTGATATGCCGGGCACAAATGGTATCGATGCTGTCGCCATCGTGAAAGCTGTATCTCCAAAAACACAAGTGATCATGCTTACTGTTTTTGATAATGAAGAAAGAATATTTAATGCCATTCGTAATGGTGCCAGTGGCTATTTATTAAAACATACATCTCCATCAGAAATTATTGAATCAATATTCGATGTCAATAAAGGCGG
>JBIOVR010000160.1:0-8936 GCA_044867875.1 Chitinophagaceae bacterium | reverse complement strand
ACTGCTTTAAAGTTTATTAGCAATGGAAAAAATCTGTATTCTGCTTTTCAGTTTTTCTTTTTCAATGGTTGCTTTTGCGCAAAAAAAGACCAATTCAAAAATTGGTAAAAATGAAACTGAAATAACTTCTTTTATAATGGCTGATGATGATCTGGCCTATGGGGTGCAATTGGTTTACAGGTTTTCGGTACTAAAAAAATTGAAAACTGGGGCAGGAATCTTTTATGGGGCTAATTACAATGCGCATGCCACTGGTGGTGATACACATGGGTATGGGGCTGTGTTTGCCGATGTTTTACAATTTCTTGGTCAACGCCAAAAATGGAGTATCGGTGGCCAAATTGGGCATGGCTTTTACAATCATGACTATATAAAAGCCGGTATCTATTATTCCATTTCAGGTAACTACAGAGCGATCGTTTCGAAAAAGCTGCTGTTCACTACTTCTCTTTTTTTTGGATACCGTAGCATTGATGGTGGGAATATTTATCATTTAGTGGGATTAAAAGCTGGTCTTGTTTTTTAAAAAAATAATTCTCCTGTTGCCAACAACATAAATTACTTTCCTGCAATTTAATTTTGACCTGCCAATTCTTGTTCGGTTGCCATCGGCAAACCCGGAATTTTTTCGTCTGTAAATGTTGTACTTTCAGTTTGCTGTGGCATGTTTGAACGACCGAAACATACTTTTAAAAATGTTTACAAAGAGTCAAACACCCTTATAATTGAAAAGAAGACCGATCAATGAATTTTTGGAGTATGCAATTTTAGAGGAAACATGTTTGTCGAAAACGGTTGGCCTGGTCAATTTCAAATCATCGTTAAAAATTGCTTCGATCAATCCATCAATCAATTCATCAATATTAGTCATAACCTTATTACCAAGTTCCGGATTCAACTGTAATAAAAGGTCAATGAAAGCTTTTCGTAAATCCGCGGATTCTTTTTTGATGAATGCAGAGATGTTTTGCTTCTCGGTATCCTGCATGTTATCCGAGGAGATCATTTCCTTAACTGTATGAAGTTGATCGTAGAATCGGTTTATTCGTTCAACGTTAGGCTGGATCACCAGCTCTTTAAACCATTGAAGCCGGATATTTTGTTCATTTAGCAAGGCGGTGGAGTGATCAGATTTCTTATCCCGTTCACGTTGATATATGAAAATATATGCTGCAAGAAAAAGAGTTGCTATGGCGATTACAATTTGCGAGACATCTGCAAATTCAGTGAGGGTGATTTTCAACATAAGCAACATTTCCATTACTAAGAGGCCAGCGCGTTTTCGATGCGGAGAATACGCTCGACAGCTTCAGTGAGGTCTACATCGATTTTGTATCTTCCCGGGTTGTCAAATACAAACTTCTTACGAAAATCGGCTTCTCCCAGTTTAACTACAACGTGTTCCAGAAATTCTTCCAGAAAGGAAGGATTGATCGATGCTATATCTTCTGGGATACGAATGACAATCTGGTCATATTGGGATTCCAAACTGTCAATTTGCGAGGCTTCCCTGACCTGGATACCGCGGGGGCGGGTTGTAAAAACCTTGGCGCCAGGGGTACGGAAGTTTTGGAGATCAATAGTATATAACTTGTTAACCATCTGTATCAATGTTTGTATTGTTGTCTTTAATCAAAATGCGTGCAGAAATTAGGGTGCCCGGAAAATAATGGGGGGCAAAGGTAACATATTTTTTGTCTGGTTTATCATTAATCTGGCCGGAATCGTTAAAAGTGATCATCTTAAATGGTGTCTGACGCCCGGGTATGGCTTTCTCGGTAATTTTATAGGAGCCATCAAAAAGGATTCGGGAATTCCCCGACATAAGCATCATTTTGGAGACTGTGTCTACCTCTGTGTTTCCTTTTAATTTAAAGAAATTTTCAATGTACTGGATCGAGCCATTACCACGCTTCTTTTCCCTGCTAGTCACACCTTCCTGCATAGCATATAAGGTCCAAAGTGTTTCTTCTTCGAATTCCGCCTTTCGAAGCCATCCCTTTTTCGTATAATCCTCGGACAATACCTTCATTCTGCTAACTACCTTAGGATTTTTACAGCCCGGGGATTTAAACGTATCATAAATTGTCTCGCCAAAATTAATGATGCAAAAATTAAAGATTCCAAAATGACGGTCGTCTTCCTTCCTTTCCTGGAAAAAGCCGATGGCATACCGAAACGGCATGGTGCTATGTTCTTCCGCATTGCTCATCACTTCGCCGATCACTTTATAAAACTCTGACTCTGCATCAACAGTTAGCTCTTGATCAAGGCGTTTCAGACACCGCTTGATGTATTCCACAATGTTTGTAAGATCAATTTCATTTTTTGCATAGATGCCATCCCCTTTTAGATGATTGATTAGAACAGGTAGTGGTTCAATATCCTCGAAGTCTATCTTAACATTGCGCAAAGTGCTATATGCACCAATGGAAAAAAGTACTTTCAGGATATCAGGGCGCTGGTAATTAGTTGCGGAGATCCCGCCTGGTAAGAACTGCATATATTTTTTGCGTTGGCAGATTTTACGATAATTGATGAATTCTGCCAGGATGATATCCATGCAAATGGATGCATCAACATCGATTCGCTCACAGCTTTTGTAATCGAGCACAATTTTCTTGACCTTTCCTCTATATAATAGAGCAAAAAGTTTTTTTAAAAAATCAAAGCTCTCTTTATGATTATCCAATAACGAAAAACAAGTCGGCACCAGGAGATGCCCGTCTGCAACACCCCGGTTGAATTGGTTGTTAGAAAACAGGTTACCTATACCAACCCAGAAAGGGATTTGGCCAGTGAACGCCGGTTTTGCCTGCCGATAAGAGCTTTTGGTCATTGATGAATGAAATAACCGGCCACTTTTTTCAGCATGTTTGCGCATATTCGATTCATGCCGGTAATAAGCGGCAGTTACGGCTCGCCTGCGGCGTTTACGTTTGACAGCTTTCAGATGATTAAGCCATCCTTTTTTGGAAAAATATACTTGCTGAAGACGATCCATTATTATCAGTCACTATACGAAAGTCGTAAAGTGGGCGGCGAATATATTGAAAAGCGCCGGGCTTCAAACCTCAACTTACTAAGGATGCAGATTGTCATGATGGGAGTGGTTGACTTGTTGACCTATTTTAATTGATGGGAGTGATAAGAGTTTTACTATAGAGAATTTATATTTATTATTTTAATGGCTCGATAAAGTTGCACGCAAATTGACGTCAATGATCATAAATATTGTTTTGATTTCTCCCTGGAATTCAAAGTTAGCAGTAGCTAAATTTGTAACTTATGAAATATCTTTATTGATGAAATCTCTTATTTCATATAGCCATCCAGGATCGTCAAATGCTGGACAGATTTATTGGGTATGATTCCTGGGCCGGGTTCCAACTAATGCAAAAGTTGACTCACTTTGGACAAACTTTTGTCAAAATAGTATCGTTGATGGGAGATATTTCAAAAAGGCTGAAACAAATTCTAAGGTGTTCAATAGAGTCAATCATTTCTTCAAACATTATTTGATTTTCTTCCGAATCCCCGATCCAGGAATCGAGTTCATCGTGCTCCTCGCCGGTGAGTTGCTGTTTAAAAAATCCGATAGTTAATTTTACAATAGTAAACGGGATTGTGCGATGGTCAGTGTTCATTGACAAAAAGTTTTATTCCATTAAAGGTATGACGAATTGTAAATTTGAGAATGGATGAAACATTTACACTGGTGGTTAATTATAAAGGCAAAGAATATCAGGTGGATGGTGAACTTAGGGTCTTTGGGTATACGCATAAAATTGCAATCAAATTTGAGGGGCGTGAAATATTGTTTGAACCGGATGAGGAGCGCAACTACCGTGCTGTAATGCCAGGTTATGATGTTTCAAAGGCTGACATAGACATTGGGATGATACAAGTTATTACTAAAGAATTGGCTTCAGTTTTCAATCAATAAAACATCTTTCATTTTACAATGATGCAAATAAAAATAAAATACTGCTCATACTAGTATTGACTGTTATTCTGATATGATAGTTAAACTAAAATAGGGGGTAAGGTTAGCCGCCTTCAATTGCATTCCAAAGGGTTCTTTTGTGTTCAATAATATTGTTTCTCATTTGGATAGATTGTCCGGCAGTAAACATACAACGACAGGGATTGTAATCCATAAAATTATTGTACAGTGTTTTTTGACCCTTGTAGTAGCTATTCTTAGGTGGGCAAGGACAATTAGGAGTGATGGAATAACAGATTGCAGATGCTTTCTTTTGTAAAGGGGTATCATCAATTAAATCATCGTGATTACCAAAAGTCACTCTAATCCATGAACTATTTCCGATTTGCCCAAAAATATGATACAGCCCCAGCCAATGCCCGGTTTCATGCGTTAAAAGATGACTGTGTGTTCCGACATCTTCGTAATTTAAGTCCACTCTATCACTCAGGATGTCAGATACATTTCCCTGATCAGCAATAAACACATTTAAACAATTTGTAGGATTAATAAGAAGAGCGTTTCTGTCTTTAAGATTTTTTGCAGAAATTCTCTGTACTCCATTAATCCCAATTTCTTGTAAGGATGTATCTAATAAAACAAATTCTATGTTTGGATTGCCAACACGATTTCGAAAATCATTATCCAGTAAAGTCATGTCGTTCCTCGCTGAAAAATCTAAGTTCAGGTCTTGCAATTCATTCATGATTAGGCTATCAGTTATATTCTCACCGCTATCTGTGTATATGACGTGAAATATGATAGGAATTTTTATGTTTCTGCCATCGTCAAGTGGATTTCTTACTTGTCCGGATAAATGATTGAAAACAAGTGATACAAATAAAAAGATCAGGATTTTTCTCATAGCTTTTATTTGAGTGTATGGTTATCTCAAAATTGGCACCAACGGCCAGGCCGCTGCTGTAACGGCTTTTATAAGGTCCAGCACAATAAAATTATTGATGATGAAGATAAGAACTAAAGCCGGATAGAATTACGTCTGCTGCTTGATTTGACTTGTCGATTGAATGTTATAATTAAAAATGATTTATATTTAGTACAAGCTTAAGCCACCGGTTATGACCAGGTTCTTTTTTGTAATTCGCTGCAGTATAATATTCATTTTCGGGTTCGCTCCCTCGCTGCTTTGCGCTCAGACCTATAACTTCTATTTCGGGAACATCCATGCTCATTCTGATTTTTCGGATGGGAACAAGGATAAAGCAACAAGTCATGTAAGCACGCCAGCCGGGTGTTATGCCTTTGCAAAGAACAGCCAGCATTTTGATTTCCTGGGAATTTCAGAACACAATCATTTTACGGCAACGAATAATCCGGGAATGCTATTGGAGAATTATAGCAAAGGCATACAGCAGGCTGATGCGGAAAATGATGATGGCCATTTTGTATGTATGTATGGAATGGAATTTGGCGTGATTACCAACGGCGGACATGTGCTCATATATGGTGTTGATAGCCTCATTGGCTGGGAAGCAAACAACTTTGACATCTTTAACGACAAGTTCGATTACAGATCGCTGTGGAAATTGTTAGCCGCACGACCTAACGCTTTTGCAACGCTTGCACATCCGAAGGATAATGATTTTAAAAATCTTCTACATACATCATTTGATCAAAATGCTGATGCGGCAATATGTGGCGTTACCATTAAAACCGGCCCGGCATTCTCAACTAAAAAAAATTATTCTGAAAAACCACCGGGATCGTTTTATACTTATTACAAAGCAATGCTTGCAAAGGGGTATAAACTGGGGCCGACAATAGATCATGATACGCATAATACTGTTTTTGGCAGGAGTCACAGGTCAAGGACAGTTGTTCTGTCCCGGGAACTGAGCCGTGACAGTATCATCGATGGTTATCGGCAGATGCGTTTTTATGCATCTGAGGACTGGAATGTAAAAGTTGATTTTACCATTAACGGTTTTCCGATGGGAACAGTGATAGCTTCTCCGGTAACAAGTATTGAAATTAATGTGAGGGTGACTGATGATGATGCAACGGATAAAGTAAAGTCGATAAAAGTTGTGACTGGCAGACCAGGTTCAAACCAACCCGGTACTGTGCTGAGTGGTGCAAGTGTTATGAATTCAAATACGCTGCAGGTCACAAAAAATGTAACCAGTGCACGGGCCTACTATTTTGTTGAAGTGATACAGAAAGACGGCGACAAGATCTATACGTCTCCTGTTTGGATAAATGAGTAGATCAGCGGGGCTTCACACCATCCTGGTCACCTGATATAAACGATCACTCACTCCTTACCCCAAAGTGGTATTTACATTAGTTATGATCATTCTTAACTTTCAGTCATGAGCAACCGAACCAGAACAAACCGAAAATTTTATTATTGGCCACTACTTGCTGTACGGGCTTTATTCTTTCCCCTCGCAAAAATACCTTTTGTCATCATCATCATCCTGCTCGGTGTTTATGCACTCTGCATCAATGACCAGGGGCAGGACCTCATGGCGGCCTTTACTGCAAAAAATATCTTTGCTCCTGGCAATCTTTACTTGCGATTGTTCATTTTATTTTTGATCTGTTGGGCCGTGTCCATATGGAATGCTGCAAGGATACTGCTTACGGCAGCAAATATTAGGAAATTGGTGGAGGATGAGATAGGTGAGGAAGAATTGAAGGAAGCAAAAATTTATGAACCAGTCAGAAAGCAGCACTGGATCGTCGGGAACATCGACCCAAATTACAGGTCTGTAATGAAGCGAATGATCGAGTGGACTCCCCGCGTACTTGCACTCGCACCTTATATGATCTTCATCGTCGCTTATAGTAAACAATTGAAAGCATTCAAAAATACGCATAACGAGACCATATATATTGTGATCGCTGTAGCCATCATTCATCTTGCGTATATGATCTACCGGAAGCGGCTGAGTGTGATATTACTTGGTAACAAAGAAAACATAGATAAGGAGAATCGTAAGAAAGCCTACATTATTGAAGGAGAAAAAAATGTTCAACGCGCGATCGAAAAAGCTGGTGTTAAGATCAACACCTTGCTGACCGTGATCATGGCGTTTATCATGATTGGTTATGCTATATGGGCCGCATTCAGGGTTCCCGATCACAGCGGGATGCCGGGACTTATTGTATTAACGGGATTTACTATATACACGCTGGTAGGCTTCTTTTTGAACATGGCGATCTATAATCTCAGGGTTCCCCTGTTTACGATCATTGTTTTACTTGCACTTTTTATTTCATTTTCAAGAAATAACAATCACACTATACCGACACTCAGTTCCTCAGCCGATACCGCTATGTTAAACAAAAGAAATCAATTGACCGATTCAAATTATGCTGATCGGTGGATACGTAATAAAATTGCAAGCGGTGTGCTGGACATGACGAAGAAAAAAGAAACGATTTACATTATTGCAGCAGAGGGTGGGGGAATAAGGAATTGCTATTGGACCTACAGGGTATTAAGCGAATTGCAAAAGGCGAAACCGGATTTTTTTGACCGGACATTTGCAGCATCGGGCGTTTCCGGAGGAAGTATCGGCATTGGGTTTTATTATAATTTCAAATATTACTGCGACAGTCTCAGGAAGAAAGGCATTAGTACAACCGGTCTTGAAGAAAAGTTAGATCTGATCTGCAGCTCGGATTATTTATCACGGGTAACTTTTGGTTTCATGTTCCCCGATCTCTTGCAACGGTTCATCCCCGCAACGATCGATAGCTGGGACAGGAGTAAATTACTTGCCAACAGTTTTGATGATGGGTTCTCCTGTAATCTTGGATCAAAGGAAGAAAAATTCCTGGGTAAGAACTATCTATCCATGTGGCAGGATACAAGCCTTGCTTATAAATATCCTGCACTTCTTTTCAACACGATTTTCAACGAAGATGGTATCAAGGCAATTTATTCTCCATTCAGGCTTTCGGATACTTATTATCCCGGCTCCATGGATCTTTTATTCGAGACCAACCGACCGGTACCAATGAAAGAATCAATGGTGTCTTCTGCGCGCTTTCCGTTGTTGACAGCCCCTGGCCTGGTCTGGAGTGATTCGCTGCACAAAGGTAAAATGATTCCTTACAAACTTGGTCACATCAGTGATGGCGGTGGCTATGAGAATACCGGCATAGAAACCGCCTTACAAACTGCGATGCTTTTGCGAAATAGTATCGATAGCTTCAGTAAAATTTATAAAACCCCGATCCCGATCCAGATCAGGATCATTTATATAGGAACAGGGAAAAATTCGATTGACATAAAAGATAAGATCCCTGCTGATATCAAGAATCACGAGAAAGCATTTGGCAGGTCATATGAACTCGCATGGTTAAGCGGGAGCGTTAAGACGGTTTTTGGCTGGATCAACAGCTCATATAATATCAGCACGCGGTTGAATCGTAACCTGGGTGTGTTGCAGTTCGGACTTGAAATAAAACAAGATGAAAAAGATAAACATAGCCTTCCTTTAGGTTGGTTTCTTTCCGATTCATCGCGCAACAGGCTTTATATGCAATCCGATACTAATTCGGCGAGCGAACATTATAAAAAAAGTTTCAGGGATTTCCTGAATTTGTAAAGGCGAATAGGAGGTTCATACAACATAGGTCCGCTGAAAGGGCCAACTGTAGTTTAAACGGCTCTGGTTGTTAACCTCGCATTATTATATGTTGTACACGAAACGTGAACAGGCAAGTATGGTGAACAGAAGCAGACTTGCAGATCATGGAATGACGCCAGGAATATTTTTTATTACTTCGTAGTCATATTTCAACACATGGTGATTTCTAATTTTTTGTTGTAAAAAAAACATTCATTTTTTATTGAGCAGCTGCGGAATTAGTAAATAGATTTGTGATGATTCTGATATCAAGGTTCAATCCTATACTAAGATCGCCTTTGAATTTTGTGTCTGTTTTTAGATCGAAGGAGGCTTTCGTGATGTAG
>JBIOVR010000159.1:0-4995 GCA_044867875.1 Chitinophagaceae bacterium | reverse complement strand
ATATAGAATTTTTCTTATGGGATAAATACGATAAACCCTGTACAATGATAAGGATTATCAATTCAATATAAACAAAGTAAAAAAGAGTATTTACCCCCTTTTAATCCTACTACCCACGCCGTATTTTTAGCTTTTGCTGCAAGAGAATTCAATCTTATGAAACCAGTGAACTGCTATCTGCGGAAACTATTCTTATTAACTACTTTTTCAAGAACGTGGTTGCTGATCCTTCTTTTATTTCCAACATGCTTTGTCTTTTCTCAAACTACTAATATCAGCGGTGTCAGAAATAATTATTATAGTGTGTTGGGAGTTGATGTCACAAAAAATGCTGTAAAGCTTGAAAATGTTTCAGGACTATCATATGGTAACACAGTTTTACTGATACAAATGAAAGGAGCAACGATCAACACAACTAATAATTCTACGTATGGTACCATAACATCCTTGAACGATGCAGGTAATTATGAAATAGCAACGATCTGTTCCATAAGCAATGATTCGGCCTTTTTTTTTAACACCATTCTGAATACTTACGATGTCAATTTTAAAGTGCAATTAGTAAAGTTTGCTGAATACTATTCTGCCAATGTTACGGATACAGTAAAAGCACAAACCTGGAATAATTCAACAGGAAAAGGTGGAGTGCTGGCCTTAAAAGTGGAAGAAGATCTTACGTTGAATGCCCCCTTGTTTGCTGATTCTACCGGGTATAGCGGGGGAAATTCTTCAATAAGTAATTCCACCTGTAATAGTATTACGAGTGGCTACGTTTACAATGCGAATTTCACGGCTCCTCAACTCGGTGCATTTAAAGGAGAAGGAGTGGCAGATGTTATTGCTGCAAATAGTGGTGGCAGAGGCTCACCAGCCAACGGAGGCGGAGGAGGTAACAATCATAACAACGGTGGTGGTGGTGGTGCTAATCTTGTGGCAGGAGGAGATGGTGGTGGAAATTATACTACCGTTTCCGGTTCATGTACTGGAGACTATCATGGTGTTGGTGGAAAAGCTTTGAGCAGTGCATCCGGTACAAAAATTTTTGCCGGTGGCGGTGGTGGCGCTGGCCACTTTAATAACAATCCTACTACTCATGGTGGTGGTGACGGAGGTGGTATAATTATCGTAATTGCAAAAAATATAGTTGGCAACGGGTATAAAATATCTGCCAACGGCCAGGTTGGTGGAAGCGGGGGTTCAGATGGTGCATCAGGTGGTGGTGCCGGAGGTACTATCATTATGAATGTAACAAATTCTTATTCAGGTTCACTTACTATTGAAGCAAATGGAGGGAATGGTGGCAACACGAATAATCAAAGTATTCTTAATCGCTGTTATGGTGCAGGAGGTGGAGGCAGCGGTGGTGTTATCTATTTTAAAGGCTCTATACCAGCCGGTGTCACCACATATGATACAGCAGGAACTGCCGGAAAAATTCTTAGCTCCAATGGCTGCGGTATTCCTGTGCCAGCTTTAGATGGAACAGATGGATCAGTTGTTACCAGTTATTCTTACAGGACCTCTATTACTCCATCTTCAGGCTGCGCCACTGTTTTGCCCGTTAGGATCATCTATTACAATGCAATTCTTAAAGCTGATAAAAAAGTAAAAATAGAATGGGACATTGCCAACCCTGAAGAAGCAACTTCATTTACAATAGAAAAAATAAATTCATTAAATAATTGGACCGAACTTCAAACGATCGGCGTACAAACAAATCTTCATCATTATGAGGTCTTTGACAATGCGCCGACACCTGGTGAAAATATTTATCGCCTGCGGATCAAAGCAAAAAATAATAGCTTCATTTATTCTATCCAAAAAAGAGTTGTCCTGAAATTTAATGATCATTTTTCCTTTTATCCAAACCCTGCAAGAAATAAGATCATGATCAGTGGTAAGTTAAATGCAGGAACAGTTATAAAGCTTACAGATATTACCGGCAAGGAAATAAAGAAAATAATTACAAACACAAGTTCGTCACTCTTTGAACTGATGCTTCCATCTTTAGATCCCGGTATCTATTTTTTGTGTGTTGATAATTATACGGAAAAAATTGTGATCCTTCATTAACTTTAAAAAAAATCGAACCATGAAAAGAAAGATCTTCTTTCCCATCTTGTTATTTATAGTTCCCTTTATTGTTTCCTCACAATCCACAGCCAAAGAATGGTATTCCAAAGGAGTTGAATTAAAAGGAAAAAAAGATTATGATGGAGCACTGACTGCTTTCAAAAGTGCTATTTTAAAAAAAGCTAATTATACTGAAGCTTATTATGAGGCTGGTTGGTGTTGTAATGAATTAGAAAATTATGAAGAGGCAATAGATCATTTAAAAAAATATATGCCCACTGATGAAAAAAATAAAAAAAACAAATTTAATGAGTTAGGGTTTTCATATTATAAACTTCAAAAAGCAACTGAAGGAATAATAGAATACAAAAACACGATCGCTATATCTCCAAATGATGGCACCGCATTAAGAGGCCTGGGAAATATTTATTATGAAATAGTAGATGATTATGACAACGCTATTGAATATTTTGAAAAAGCTGTTAAAGCAGATGAAGAAGATTCAAAGCCTGTCTATTATAAGCTTGGCTGGTTATATAATGACCAGGAAAGATATGATGATGCAGTAAAAATTTTGCTAAAAGCTATAGAGTATGATAGCGAAGATTCCGGTTATCGTGAAGAGCTTGGTTATGCCTATTACCAAAAAGAAGAATATGAATTTGCACTTACCCAACTAAACAAGGCAATTGCCTTAGATGATGCTTCAAAACTTGGATATTACTATAAAGGGCTTTGTTTTGTTGCTACCAATAGAAAAGGTGAGGCAATGAGTATGTTTTATAAACTCAAAGAATTAGATGGTGATACTGCTACAGAACTAATGGATAAAATAAATAAAATGAAATAAGGAGGCTTAGCTTTAATCCGTGTGATCACTTTTTTTCCAGCGATAGAATACATACCCGGCGATAAGAAATGGCGCAGAAGCGAGATAAATAATTCCGGCATTTAATCCCTTAGCAGGTTTTTCACCAAGTTGTTGAGCGGTCTTTGTGCAAATAGAACATTGAGCGGTAGAGTCATTCACAAAACACAATGAAGAAAAAATAATGATTGATAATATCAGAACACACTTTTTCATCCAGAAAAATTTCAATACAAAGATAAAAACTTAAACAGCTTCTACGCCTATCCTTTTGCTTTGCTTTTTTCTCTCATCTTCATCCAGGATCACTTTTCTCATACGAATGAAATTCGGCGTTACTTCAATGCATTCATCCTGCTGAATATATTCCATGCATTCTTCCAGTGTCATTAAAGTTTTAGGAGCAATCCTGGTTGCATCATCACTTCCGCTGGCACGGTGGTTGGTAAGCTTTTTTCCTTCTGTAACGTTTACCACAAGGTCACCTGGTTTAATGTTCTCGGCAACGATTTGTCCTGCATAAACCTCTTCACCTGGGTCAACAAAGAATGTTCCCCTGTCCTGTAATTTATCGATAGAATAACCAGTTGTTCTTTCCTGGATCTTTGAAAGCAATACACCATTATTTCTTCCCGGTATAGATCCTTTCCATGGTTTATATTCTGTGAAGCGATGAGCCATTACTGCTTCGCCGGCTGTATTTGTAAGCATTTGAGAACGTAAGCCTATCAAACCTCTTGATGGAATTTCAAATTCCAGGTGTTGTATCGCACCTTTTGTTTCCATCACATGCATTTCACCTTTACGTCTTGTCACCAGGTCAATTACTTTACTTGCATATTCCTGCGGCACATCTACCACTAAATTTTCGTAAGGCTCGCATTTTGTACCGTTGATCAATTTTACCAAAACCTGCGGTTGCCCCACTGTTAATTCATATCCTTCACGACGCATGGTCTCGACCAATATTCCTAAATGAAGGATACCGCGACCATACACATTAAAGCTATCTCCACTATTAGTATCCTCAACTTTTAAAGCGAGGTTTTTCTCCGTTTCTTTCATTAGCCTGTCACGAAGATGTCGGCTGGTAACAAATTTTCCATCTTTACCATAGAATGGAGAATTGTTGATGCTGAAAAGCATACTCATCGTCGGCTCATCAACACTTATCACGGGTAATGCTTCAGGGTTTTCAAGATCTGCAATAGTGTCGCCGATGTTAAAATCTTCAATTCCTACAACAGCACAGAGATCGCCGGCAATTACTTCAGTCACTTTCTTCTTTCCCATTCCTTCAAACACATATAATTCTTTCACCTTCGATCTCTTAATTGAACCATCCGCCTGCATCAATGCCACTTGTTGATTTTCTTTTATCACACCGCGGCTTACTTTACCAATTGCAATTCGTCCCAAGAAAGATGAGTAATCAAGTGAAGTGATCTGCATTTGCAAAAATCCTTCGTTCACTTTTGGTGGTGGTACATACTTTATAATCCCGTCTAACAATGGGTCAATACCTTCAATTTGTACATTGGAATCATTGAACCAACCATTCTTTCCTGAACCATAAAAAGTCGGGAAATTCAATTGCTCTTCAGTCGCATCAAGATTGAAGAATAATTCAAATACAGCATCATGCACTTCATCAGGACGACAATTTGGTTTATCAACTTTATTGATAACAACGATCGGATGAAGATTCAGCTGTAATGCCTTTTGCAACACAAATCTTGTTTGCGGCATAGGGCCTTCAAAAGCATCCACAAGTAACAACACACCATCGGCCATTTTCAAAACTCTTTCTACCTCGCCACCAAAATCAGAGTGACCCGGTGTATCGATCACGTTAATCTTTACATCCTTATAAACAACCGCTGCATTCTTACTAAAAATAGTAATGCCACGTTCCCTTTCGAGGTCATTGCTATCCATTATCAGTTCACCTGTTTCCTGGTTATCACGAAACACTTTAGTAGCGTGTAATATCTTGTCTACCAGGGTGGTTTTACCATGGTCAACGTGTGCTATGATCGCTATATTTCTTATTT
>JBIOVR010000158.1:0-9629 GCA_044867875.1 Chitinophagaceae bacterium | reverse complement strand
CATGCAGAATATGGTGGCTAGGTATGGGAATACAAAAACAACATTGACGCCTGCAATCATCCGTGAATTTGTTATACAGGGTGCAGCAAAAAGGCTTCGTCCAAAATTGATGACCGTATCTGTTGGTTTGTTTGGTTTGATTCCGATCCTATGGGCAACTGGTGTAGGAAGTGATATTATGAGACCAATCACCATTCCATTGATTGGAGGAACCATCACATCTACGATTTATGTTTTACTTATCACTCCGGTGATATTTGAAATAATAAAGGAACGAGAACTAAAACGTAAAGGCAAAATTGAATTAATCGATGCAAAAGAATAAATTTTTTCCGATGCTGTTTGCACTTACCGTTGCTTTTAGCAGTAAGTCTCAAACAATGAAACTGGATGCTATCATTGATAGTATCACAGTTTCACACCCGGTTGTAAAAATGTATGAGAGCGAGATCCGCTCGATGGATGAAGCAGCGAAGGGCGCAAAGAACTGGATGCCGCCAGAGTTTAGTACAGGTCTCTGGATGACACCTTATAATCCAAACATGTGGAAGAAGGGTCCTGCAGGAGAGCCGGGCATGGGACAGTATATGATTGGCGGGCAGCAAATGTTCCCGGGTAGGGGTAAGAAAAATGCGGAAGCTGCATACATGGAGGCTATGTCATCAGTAGAAAAGGAAAAAAAGAATGCCACGCTAAATGAACTCGTTAACGATGCAAAACAATTTTATTACGAATGGTTGATTCTTAAAAAGAAACTGGTGATTCTTGAACAGAATGAAAAGCTACTTGATTTCATGATTAAAAATGCTGAGATACGTTATAAGAATGGTTTGGAGAAAATCAGCGCTTATTACAAAGCAAAAGCTGCATTAGGAAATTTGCAAAATATGCGGTTAATGTTTGAAAATGATATCAGAGAGAAACGTATCCGGATCAATGCACTCATGAATCGAAATCCAATGATGGAATTTGATATTGATACAGCCTTCCAGTTAAATGATTTTTCAAACATTGTATTTGACAGTACTCTTTTTTACGGCAGCCGTAGTGATTTAAAGGCTGTGGATAAAGAAATCAATCTTACATGGCTGAAGCAGGAAACAGAAAGAAAAAGCCTTAAGCCACAATTCGGTGTCCGTTATGAGCACATGTTTGGGTTCGGTGGACTTCCGATGCAATATTCACTTATGGGGATGCTAAAAGTTCCAATCGCAGGTTCAACAAGAATGAACAAGGCTAATATAGAAAGCCTGAAATGGAAAGCAACTGCACTGCAATCACAAAAGGAAATGATGGTGAATGAATACAGTGGCATGGCCTATGGCATGAGAAATGAATTGGAATTGAAGAAAAAACAATTAAAATTATACGACGACAATATCATACCAGCATTAAGGAACAATTACAAAACAATGCAGCTCGGTTATGAGCAAAATACTGAAGAATTGTTTATGCTCTTTGATGCGTGGGAAACGCTTAACATGACACAATTGGAATATTCCGAGTTGCTGAACCAGGCTCTCAAAATGCAGGTAGCAATAGACCGATTAATAGAAAAGAAATGAAAAGACTAATATTTATATCAATGTCGATTCTATTTATTGCCGCAATTGGTTGCAAGGACAATAAAGAAAAAGATATTCATGCACAACATACAACCGAAATTGTAGCAGTGATCTACACATGTCCTATGCACCCTGAAATCATCAGAGATAAACCCGGCACCTGTCCCATCTGCGGTATGGGTTTGGTAAAAAAAGAAACGGATAGCAAAATGATAACCGAAGTTGATTTAGAATCATTGTTAAAGCCAACCAATGAGTTTGTTGTTTCAACCATTCCGGTTACTAACATTCAGAAAAGAGAAGAGCAGATCGAAATTGAAGCATTGGGTAATATTGTTTACGATACCAGACAGGTGGGCAGCATATCGGCAAGAGTTTCTGGTCGCATTGAAAAGCTCTATGTAAAATACCGTTACCAGCGAATCAGTAAAGGACAACACATTCTCGACATTTACAGCCCGGAGCTTCTTACTGCACAGCAAAATCTTTTATTTCTTTTAAAGAATGATGCAGGCAACAATACGATGATACACGCATCAAAAGAAAAATTGTTATTGCTGGGAATGAGTAACCAGCAATTGCAAAACGTTATACAATCGGGTCAGCCATCGCTTGCTATTGCTGTCTACAGTAATTACAGCGGTCATATTCATGAAGCTGCTGATAAAAGCGCCATGAATAATCAACCTGCCTTGATGAAAGACATTTCACTCATCACCGAAGAGCTTTCACTTAAAGAAGGTATGTATTTGCAAAAAGGACAATCCATTTTTACGGTCTACAATCCTGACCGGGTATGGATCATCCTTAATATTTATGGAGAGAACCAGGCACTAATAAAAGTTGGCAATGCTGTTAGCGTAGTTCCCGAAACGGCGCCAACAAAAGATTTCAGGGCGACAATAGATTTTATCGAACCATTTTACAGGAAGGAAAGTAAGACACTCTCTGCTAGAGTTTATTTCAATAATAGCACATTGAAAATCCCTATCGGCAGCCAAGTGAGAGCGACCATTTATGGAAATAACCGTGATGCATATTGGTTGCCAAAGGAAGCGGTTCTTTCATTGGGAATAGACAATGTAGTGTTTATAAAAAGCGATGGTGGGTTCAAAGCACATAAAGTCAATACAGGAATTATGCACGAAAATCATATCCAGGTATTGAATGGATTGAATGAAACAGATTCTGTTGCAATGAACGCACAGTATTTAATGGACAGCGAAAGTTTTATTAAAATAAAAAACTGATTATGCGATACAGTATAATTATAGCAACAGCTTTTTTGTTCTTTGCATCTTGCAAAAACAAAAAGGAAATAACCCCCAAGTCTGACACTTATTACACCTGTTCTATGGATCCGCAGGTAGTGGAATACAAACCGGGTAAATGTCCCATCTGCCATATGGAGCTTACACAAGTGAAAAAAAGTAACGGAGAAAATAAAGATGAAATTCAGTTAAGTGAACAACAGGTTCAGCTTGGCAATATTAGAACCGATACTATCCGCAACGGAACTATCGGAGACCAGTTAGTTTTAACCGCTACTTTAAACTTTGATCAGATGAAAGCAAATGCCGTCAGTTCCAGAGTGATGGGCCGGATAGAAAAGCTGTACTTTAAAAATCTTGGCGATTATATAAGGAAGGGTGCAGCGTTGTATGATTTGTATAGCGAAGAATTGAACAATGCTAAACAGGAATATTTGTTGGCACTGGAACAAAAGAATGCATTTGCAAACGAAACAGCTATAGACTTTAACCAATCGTTACAAAGTGCAAAAAATAAGTTGTTGCTATGGGGTATGAGCGAAATACAGATACAGCAACTGGCAAATAATAAAAAGGCAACAGCTACTACAACATTTTTCAGCACTGCCGGTGGATATATTACTCAACTGGACATAAGCGAAGGTGATTATGTGATGGAAGGTGGGACTATTGTTAAGCTGGTAGATCTATCAACGCTTTGGGCTGAGGCGCAGGTGTATACTTCCCAGTTGGCTGAGGTTGACAAAAACAGTATGGCCACGGTGCAGCTTCCGGATTTTGATGGAAAGGAAATAAAAGGAAAAATTGAATTTGTAAATCCTGAAATCAATCCTGATACAAGAATCAATTTGATTCGTGTAAGTATTCCAAACATTGGCAATCGACTGAAACCGGGTATGCCTGCTTACGTAATATTGAAAAGCCCACAAAGAAAATCTTTAACCCTTCCGATTAATGCAGTGATAAGGGATGGAAAAGGTGCAACAGTTTGGGTTAAGACAGGACCTCATTCATATAAAAATAAAATGGTTGAAGTTGGTTTGGAAAGCGAAGACAGGATCGAAATAAAATCAGGGTTGAGTGCCGGTGATGTGGTAGTGGTTTCTGGAGCCTATTTATTACAGAGCGAATATATTTTTAAGAAAGGAGCTAACCCGATGGAAGGAATGAAAATGTAACTCCGAAAGAATCAGTTTCAGAGTGGCTCAAATCGTGCCGCAACCTTAAAAAAACCATTCAAAATGAACTAATGACAAACAGTATTATAAATAATCTTAGAAGGAAAACAAATTGGTATGTAATCACAGGAGGTCCGAGCTCGGGTAAAACTACCACAGTCAACTTGCTTAAAGAAAGAGGATATATAACAACCTTTGAACATGCCCGGCATTACCTCGATACACAGCGTCTGAAAGGAAAAACTATAGAAGATGTTAGAAAACATCAGATAGAATTTCAATTGGGAGTTTTAGATATGCAGATTGAACAGGAGAATCAGATTTTGCCCGATGTTCTTGTCTTTCTTGACCGGGCAATTCCTGATGCACTTGCCTACTATCGTTTTTTAAATCTTCCGGAAGATGAAAAACTGACAGAGGCATTGCGTACTGTTTCCTACAAAAAAGTTTTCATTCTCGATTGCCTGTCATTGGTGAAAGATTATGCCCGAACCGAAGATGAGGTGTCACAGAAAAAAATCCATGCATTGCTTGTCGAGGTTTACGAATCCTTAGGATTTCCAATCGTTCAAGTCCCTGTGCTTCCGCCGGAAGAACGGGTGGAGTTCATTTTAAAAAATCTTTAGTTATGAAAACCAAAACAAAAATTATATTCATTCATTCAACATCTGAAAAAGTATTTGCCCAGATGGATGATTTTTCCAAAACAGGAATGCACATGAGCGAAAGTTCAATGATGATGATGGGAAGTAAATTGAAGTTGGAGCAACTTTCACCAAACCCAACAGGAGTGGGTGCAAAATACCGCTCGTATGGAAGGATGATGGGAATGACAATGGATTTCAGCGAAACAGTTACTAAGTGGCAACCACCTGTATTAAAAGAATGGGAAACAGTTGGTGAAGCACAAATTATTATCATGTCCTGGTATCGTATGTGGTTTGAAATTGCTCCGGCTGAAAACGGATCCAAAGCAAAACTTTCAATCAGTTATCAGCCGCCAAAGCAATGGTACTATAAAATCCTTTCTTTCTTTTTTGTGAAATGGTATTGCAACTGGTGCTTAAATAATATGCTTAATGATTCGAAAAGTAATCTCGAAAAAGTGCTGACTGATTAAATGATGAAACTTAAACCATATTCAGCATCATTACTTGCATTCGCAGGGTTTCTTCTTATTGCAATGGGCATTTATTTTGTTTTGTTGCGTCCTGCTTTATTACCGGAAGATTTGCGCTATATGAAAACAAATTTATCAGTCATTCATGATTCTTCCCCAGGTTTATCTGCCTGGCTTCAAAAAGTATTTTGGGTAATGGGAGGTTATATTTTCGCAACTGGATTACTGACTATTTTTATTTCACTTACATCATTTCGAAAACGTGCAAGTGGAGCATTTGCCATTGTTGCCATTACTGGGATAAGTTCAATAGGTTCAATGACTGTTGTGAACTTTATGATTTTCAGATTTTAAATGGCTTTTATTAACTTTTACACTGCCTTGGGCAATTGCATTAATTCTTTACAGGTTTCACAAATAAAAAAGTCAGATATGGAGCATCAGCATCAGAACAACAATCAGCAAACAGGTACTATTTACACCTGCACAATGCATCCCCAAATTAAACAGGATAAACCTGGGAATTGTCCAATTTGCGGAATGACTTTAGTGTTGGCTAAAGAAGAAGAAAGCAAAACTGTTGCTTCGCCTCACCAGCATGACACTAATCCATCTATGGGTCATGCAGGACATAATCATCATGCTATGATGATTGCTGATTTCCGAAAACGGTTTTATGTGGTATTGATTCTAACTATTCCTATCATGCTTTTATCAGAAATGATACAGCACTGGCTAAATCTTCATATCAGTTTCATCGGTTCAAAATATATTTTGCTTGCATTATCGTCTGTTGTTTTCTTCTATGGAGGCTGGCCCTTTTTAAAAGGACTGGTTGATGAAGTAAAAGCAAAGAACCCCGGCATGATGTTCCTGATTGGCTTTGCCATATCAGTAGCTTACATCTACAGCGTTGCCATTGTGTTTGGTTTGCAGGGCATGGATTTCTTTTGGGAGCTGACAACACTTATCGGAATAATGTTATTAGGTCACTGGATTGAAATGAAATCCATTGCAGGTGCATCAAGAGAATTGGAATTATTAGTACAACTGATGCCATCGGATGCTCACATGGTAATGCCTGATATGGTACATGATGTAAAGACCGACACATTAAAAGAGAACGATATTATTCTTGTAAAGCCGGGTGAAAAAGTTGCGGCAGACGGAATCATATTGGAAGGAGAAAGTTATCTGAACGAATCCATGCTTACCGGAGAATCAAAACCGGTGCAAAAAATAAAAGGCGATAAAGTTATTGCTGGCGCAATTAATGGCAATGGAGCCATTAAGGTTACCGTATCTCATGCTGCAAAAGATTCTTATCTCTCCCAGGTAATAAAACTGGTTGATGATGCACAAAAGTCAAAATCAAAAACACAATTATTGGCAGATACGGCTGCAAGATGGTTAACCATTATTGCACTCCTTGCAGGTATTAGCACCTTTTTATATTGGTATCTCTCAGAACAGTCTTTAGCCTTTGCAATGGAAAGAATGGTAACAGTAATAGTTATTTGTTGCCCTCATGCTTTGGGCCTGGCAGTCCCTTTGGTGGTGGCAAAATCCACTGCCTTATCAGCTAAAAATGGATTGCTCATTAAGAACAGAACAGCATTTGAAAATGCAAGAAAAATAACCACCATTGTTTTTGACAAAACAGGAACGCTTACTGTCGGAAAATTTGAAGTATCAAAAATCGTAACGCTAAAGAAAGATCTCAACGAAAATGAAATCATTCGTTTGGCATCTGCATTAGAACAAAAATCAGAACATCCAATTGCAACAGGTATCCTGCAAAAAGTAAAAGACTTGTCCATCACAATTCCTGCAACAGAAAATTTCAATGCAATCACTGGTAAAGGCGTTGAAGCCATAGTAGAAGGCAAAAAGATATTGGTTGTTAGTCCGGGCTATTTAAAGGAAAATAATATTACTGTTCCCGATGGCTTCACCGCCAATGACACAGAAACGGTTGTATTTGTAATTATCAATAATGAATTGGCAGGATACATTGCATTGTCAGATGAGATACGACCTGAATCAGCAGAAGCCATTAAAACCTTGAAGCAAAACAATATCAAGTCAATATTGCTTACGGGGGACAATAATAAAGTAGCAGCAAGTGTAAGTAAAACATTGGGCATGGATAGTTTTTTTGCAGAAGTGTTGCCGCATCAAAAACTCGAAAAGATAAAAGAATTGCAAAGCAAGGGAGAATTTGTCGCCATGACAGGTGATGGTGTAAACGATGCACCAGCTTTGGCAATTGCAGATATTGGCATTGCTGTTGGCAGTGGCAGTGATATAGCTGCCGAAACAGCAGGTATAGTTTTAGTGAACAGTAATCCAAAAGATGTGGTGAACTTGATTTTATTTGGGAAAGCTACTTATCGTAAAATGATTCAGAATTTAATTTGGGCAACAGGTTACAACGTTGTGGCCTTGCCGCTGGCAGCAGGTGTACTATACAAAATGGGCATATTGTTAAGCCCTGCTGCGGGTGCTGTGTTGATGAGTGTAAGTACTGTTGTCGTAGCTATTAATGCAAGTCTATTAAAGGTGAAATGAATTTATACAAAAGTCCAGTACATAAACTTTGGAAGCCCCCTTTAAAATAGTATTTTTAGAATTATGATTTAAACAAAAGCATGAAAACAATTTTCACTTTTTTAATAGTTATTTTGCTATTTATAAGTTGCGACAAGAATAATGAATCCGCAGAAACTATTCAGCAGGAGGATCTCGCTGCTTCTGTTGCAATGACAAATGAATTAACTGCGATGCAACAATCCGTAAGTAACCTTATTGCCGCTTCAAATTCTACACAGCGTCTTTATTGGGACAGTGCATATCATCATCATGATTCCTTGTTCTGGCATCATCATAATATTTACCATCACAATACCTACGTTCACGATGATCATGGTCACCAGTGGTTACCTTATGATCCTGCTATTAATCATTCCCACCATTATCATCACACTTATCCGGGCCATCCGAATGATTCATTGGTTACTACACTGAACAATCATCATCATATTGATTGTGATCATCATCCAGGACATCATATATGTCATCATCATACAATGGATTCATTACATCAGGTTCATAATTTACACCATCCATAAATTTAACTGCACAAAAGTCAAAGAGAAAAAATGACGGTTATACAAACAATCAGTTTTGCATTTTTATTTGGATTATTGAGCTGCAACGGAGAGGATAAGGAAAAACCTATTCCCATTACACGGCCTGACAAGGAAATCGATAAAGTGAAACTAACTGATTTGAAAGACATGCCTATCGATCTAAAACGATATGACGGTAAAACTGTATTCATCAATTTTTGGGCTACATGGTGCAAGCCCTGTATTGAAGAAATGCCCACGATCAGAAATGCAATCGACTCATTGGAGGGTAATTCAATTGTATTCTTATTTGCATCTGATGAGAGCAAAGATGAAATTGAAGAATTTGAAAAAAGACATAAATATAAATTCAATTATGTAAAAGGAAATAATATGGAAGAGTTAGGGATAATGGGGTTACCTACCACGTTTGTGTTTAATAAAAACGGTGGCCAGGCTTTTTCTGAGATGGGCTATCGAAAATGGAACGATAAATCTAATCTTGATCTTCTCTTAAAAATTATAAATCAAAAATGAGAACACTACTGATTCTTTTAACGACTGCCGCAGTTATCATTTCTTGCTCAGATAATAACAACCAAAAGGAAAAAGAAAGTACAATGTCGTCAAGTGTAACAATGCTTGCATCTCCAGCCAGCGATTCGTGTGCAGAACCCTATTTATTCACGAATAACAAAGGAGTTGTTTATTTATCTTGGATAGAGAAGATTGGAAAGAAAAGTACATTAAAGTTCTCTTCCTTATCGGGTGATGATCAATGGTCGACGCCGTTACCAATTGCTTCTGGCAACAACTGGTTCGTGAATTGGGCTGATTACCCTGTAATCTCAACAGACGGTAATAATAATTTCATTGCACATTTTCTGGAAAAAAGTGACACAGCAAAATTCACTTATGATGTAAGACTGACTTCATCATCAGATAGTGGCAAAACGTGGACAGCATCAAGAATCTTACATGGTGATAATATAAAAGCAGAACATGGATTTGTATCGATCATTCCATATAATGATCAGTTTTTTGTAACATGGTTAGATGGAAGAAAAACCGCAAGTGAAGAAGATCATGGTGGTCATGGTCATCATGGTGAAATGACGTTGCGTGGAGCATTGATTGATAAAAAAGGGAATAAAATAAATGAATGGGAACTTGATGGAAGGGTTTGTGATTGTTGCCAGACAACCGCTACTGTTACAAGTGATGGTTTGGTTGTTGTTTATCGTGACCGTTCAGATGATGAAGTAAGGGACATGTCAATTGTCCGGTATGTCAATGATCAATGGACTGTGCCTAAAACAATTCATGCTGACAATTGGCAAATCAAAGCATGCCCGGTAAATGGA
>JBIOVR010000157.1:0-3636 GCA_044867875.1 Chitinophagaceae bacterium | reverse complement strand
TATTCGAGAAAACTGATGACGCCTTGTTGGTAAGTTCTAAAGGGAAAAAATTATATCCGAAGTATGCATATAACCTGGTAAGAAACATTTTAAAGGAAGAAGTAAAAACACTTGATAAAACAAGCCCACATGTACTGCGACATACTTTTGCTACACATTTAATGAATAACGGAGCGAATCTTGATGCCGTAAAAGAATTACTTGGGCATGCCAGTCTTGCGAGCACCCAGGTTTATACACATAATACTATTGAAAAGCTTAAAAACGTGTATAAAAAGGCTCATCCTAAAGCTTGATTTTAACATGGTAACTGCAATAAATTTCGAGCAAATTTTTTTTGGAAAAGGCTCATTTTAATTTTAACTTGTAGTGAACCAAAAAACAAGCCTATGTAATAAAAAAATCAAACCGAAATCTATTTAGTTCTTTATTTATTGTTTCACCTAAAAAATGCGATTCTATGAACGTGAAGATTCAAACTGTTCGATTCAATGCGGACGAAAAACTTGTGTTATACATTAATCAAAAGTTAGAAAAGCTAAAAATTTTTAATGACCGCATTGTAGAAGTTGATGTGTTTCTGAAACTCGATAACGTAATTCATACGATTAAAGACAAGATCGCAGAGATCAGAGTACACGTACCCAGACACTATTTTTTTGCAAAAACAACAACTAAATCATTCGAGGAGTCATTTGATGAAGCGTTTGACTCCTTGTTAAGTCAAATAAAAAAGAAAAAGAAAAAACAAGCAGCTTAAATTTTTAAGGTCCCCTCAAACACGGGACCTTTTTCTTTCTCATTATCAGCACAAAAATTCGCTCCAAAGATTTTTCCAAATATCAAATTCCCTTACCTTTGCCTCCCCTAAGAATTAGGGGTAGCTCTTTATTACCATTTCCGCATCAATGACCAGTAGTTGTGGAAACAGTAATCCGCCACCTTAGCTCAGCTGGTAGAGCAACTGATTTGTAATCAGTAGGTCGCCAGTTCGATTCTGGCAGGTGGCTCAGTATATCCGAATTGCAATTCGTATTTGCGATGGGCAGATGGCCGAGTGGCTAAAGGCGACAGACTGTAAATCTGTTCTCTCACGAGTACGGAGGTTCGAATCCTTCTCTGCCCACAAAAGTTCTTTACTTGATGAGAATTACAACAGCGGGAGTAGCTCATTTGGTAGAGCGATAGCCTTCCAAGCTATAGGTGGCGAGTTCGAGCCTCGTCTCCCGCTCTTACTAAACTGTCTGCGACGGCGGCAGTGTTACTAGCCGTTGTAGCTCAGTGGTAGAGCACTTCCTTGGTAAGGAAGAGGTCAAGGGTTCAATTCCCTTTAACGGCTCATCCTCCGATTATCGTTGGATAAGCCTGGATGTCGAATAGAATTATAGAAAGTAGAAGAGTGCGACGCAACGGAAGCTAAATAGTAGCAACAATGCCGGGCACATATTTATAAAAAACAACTTTAAAAACCGATAACATGTCAAAAGAGACCTTTAAGAGGGATAAACCCCACGTTAACGTTGGTACCATTGGCCATATCGACCACGGTAAAACAACACTTACAGCTGCCATCACAACCATTCTTGCAAAAAGTGGTCTAGCAACAGCAAAAAAGTATGATGAAATTGATGCTGCACCTGAGGAAAAGGAACGTGGTATCACGATTAATACGGCTCACGTTGAGTACCAGACGAAAAATCGTCACTATGCTCACGTTGACTGTCCTGGTCACGCTGACTATGTTAAAAACATGATTACCGGTGCCGCCCAAATGGATGGAGCTATTCTCGTAGTAGCTGCTACCGATGGTCCGATGCCGCAAACTAAAGAGCACATCCTGCTTGCCCGCCAGGTAGGTGTACCTCGTATGGTTGTATTCATGAACAAGGTTGATCTTGTTGATGATCCTGAACTTTTGGAACTGGTAGAAATGGAGATCCGCGAACTGTTGACTTTCTACGGTTTCGATGGCGACAATACACCTATTATTAAAGGTTCTGCAACTGGCGCATTAGCTGGTGAAGAAAAATGGTTAGCTGCAATTGATGAGCTTATGGCTGCAGTTGATACTTATATACCATTGCCTCCTCGCCCGGTTGATCTACCGTTCCTTATGTCTGTTGAAGACGTATTCTCAATCACTGGTCGTGGTACTGTTGCAACTGGTCGAATTGAGAGAGGTCGTGTGAAAGTTGGTGAAGGTGTTGAGATCGTAGGATTGATACCAACTCCACTGACTTCAACTGTAACAGGTGTGGAAATGTTCCGCAAGTTGCTTGATGAAGGTGAAGCTGGAGATAACGCAGGTTTGTTGCTCCGTGGTATTGAAAAAACCCAGATCCGTCGTGGTATGGTTATTTGCAAACCAGGTTCTATCACTCCGCACACTGACTTCAAATGCGAAGTTTACGTACTAAGCAAAGAAGAGGGTGGACGTCATACTCCATTCTTCCAAAAGTATCGTCCTCAGTTCTATTTCAGAACTACCGATGTGACTGGTGAAGTAGAATTAGCAGCAGGTACTGAAATGGTTATGCCTGGTGATAATACATCGTTGACTGTAAAACTTATCCAGCCAATTGCGATGGAAAAAGGTTTGAAGTTTGCGATTCGTGAAGGTGGTCGTACAGTAGGTGCAGGCCAGGTAACTGAGATCTTGAAATAAAAAATAGGCTATAAGCTGTAAGCTTTTAGCTTTGATAGAAATACAAAGATTTTTATCTTTGTAAAATAAGATTCTAAAAGCTGTTTCGGTAACACGGAATAGCTTTTAGCTTTCTACGGGTATAGTATAACGGTAGTACAGAGGTCTCCAAAACCTTCAGTCTGGGTTCGAATCCTAGTACCCGTGCCGAGAGAATTTCTAATTTATAATTTCAAGATTCAATCTTGAAATTTTCAAATTTTCAAATTTTGAAACATGAACAAGATCGCAACGTATTTCAGAGAGAGTTATAAAGAGTTGATGGAAAAAGTGACCTGGCCTACATGGCAGCAGCTTCAGCAATCAACTATGATCGTAATTGGGGCAACAATAGTTATTACAGCGCTGGTTGCGGGAATGGACTTTATAACAAATGTGACATTGAAATTCATCTATAATATTTTCTAAGATGGAAACAACAAATACAACAGAAACTCCACAAGCTGCCGAATCAAAGTGGTTCGTATTACGTGTAGTAAGTGGTAAGGAGAGAAAGGTAAAAGAATACCTTGATAAGGAAGTATCACGTGGAGGATGGGATAAGATCGTTAAGCAGGTTTTTTTACCTGTGGAAAAAGTATATAAAGTGCAAAATGGTAAAAAGGTGATGCGTGAACGCAACTATTACCCTGGCTATGTGATGATCGAAATACTGGATGGTAAGCTTTCTGATGATCTTCGTGATACGATCAAGAATACATCGAATGTTATTCATTTTCTTGGCAAAGAACATCCGATCGCATTACGGAAAGCAGAAGTGAATAAGATGCTCGGCAAAATGGATGAAATGGCAGAAGCTGGTGGTGTAAGCATGAGTGAGCCGTTTATAGTAGGTGAAACGATCAAGATCATTGAAGGACCATTTAATGACTTTAATGGAGTGATCGAAGAAGTGAATGATGAAAAGAAAAAATTGAAAGTAACGGTAAAGA
>JBIOVR010000156.1:0-4315 GCA_044867875.1 Chitinophagaceae bacterium | reverse complement strand
ATGACTTGGGTTATACTGCTTCTATGTTCCATTTGTTCACTCATGCTTTCTTTAAATCATTGTTATTCCTCGGTGCTGGAGTAGTGATCCATTTCATTCATAGCAATGAAATGAAAGATATGGGTGGCCTAAGAAAATATTTACCGATCACTAATCTTAGTTTTCTTGTTGCCTGTTTGGCAATAGCCGGTATTCCTCCTTTTGCAGGTTTCTTCAGTAAAGAGGAAATTTTATTAGCAGCATATCATTCCAATAAAATAGTTTATGGAGCGGCGTTGTTCACTTCTGGCCTTACTGCTTTCTATATGTTCCGTTTATACTTTTCTATTTTCTGGAATAAAACAACTGAAGTTCATAACCATCATGGCGAAGGACCTTTTTCAATGAAATTACCGTTAGTGATCCTTGCCATTTTATCTGTTCTTGCAGGCTTTATTCCTTTTGGTGAATATGTTTCGGCAGACAGAACAGCCTTGCAATCTCATTTTGATCCTATGTTTTCCATAGCACCTGTTGCTTTCGGAGTAATTGGAATTTTACTGGCTATGTGGATGTACAAAAAAGAAAGTTTGAAAGCCGAAAGGATATCACAATCATTGGGTGGTTTGTACAAAGCAGCTTATAAGAAATTTTATATTGATGAGATCTATCTTTTCATCACTCAGAAAATAATTTTCAATCTCATTGGTCGTCCGGCAGCGTGGATCGACAAGAACATTGTCGATGGACTGATGAATGGAATAGCAAATACAACAGCATCAGTTTCTGGTTTTATAAAAGGCATTCAATCGGGTAAAGTTCAGAGCTATGCCATTTATTTCTTTGGTGGTATTGTTGCACTGGCAATTGTGTTTTTGTATTTGTGGAAATAAAGATGAACAGAATTACTTAAGTTGATAACATAATATGAATCTTTCATTACTGATACTTATTCCAATGATCACAGCAGTAGCTATTTTGCTTGTGAAAGGATTGAAGCAGGTAAGAACTATTGCACTGTTTGGTTCTGCTGCTCAATTGATCCTTGCATTTGTTTTATTTTATTTCTATAAGCAAGAAAGAGCCAGTGGCAATACCGCAAATTTTATTTTTGAAAATAATTATACATGGTATGAACCGCTGAATATTAATTATCATATTGGTGTAGATGGAATTTCAATTGCTATGATCCTCTTAACCGCATTTGTGGTAATAGCAGGAGTATTGGTTTCATGGAAAATGGAAAAACTTAGCAAAGAGTTTTTCTTCCTGTTGATATTTTTAAGTCTTGGCGCTTATGGATTCTTTATTGCTCTCGATCTTTTCACCTTATTCTTCTTTCTTGAAGTGGCTGTCATTCCAAAATTCTTATTGATCGGGATCTGGGGCAGTGGGAAAAAAGAATATAGCGCCATGAAACTTGCATTGATGCTGATGGGTGGTTCTGCGCTGGTGTTTGTAGGATTGGCAGGGATCTATTTCAATACAAACGTAAATGGTGTGCACAGTTTTGATCTTACGCAAATAGCAGGAATGAATATTCCTATTGAAGTGCAGAAATTGTTTTTCCCATTTGCGTTTATAGGCTTTGGAATTTTTACAGCTTTATTTCCATTTCATACATGGGTGCCCGACGGTCACTCATCGGCGCCGACAGCAGCCTCCATGTTTCTTGCAGGCATATCCATGAAGCTGGGCGGTTATGGATGTTTAAGAGTTGCTACTTACTTAATGCCTGATGCGGCGCATGAATACTCAACAATTATAATAGTGTTGGCCTGTATTGCTATTTTATATGGCGCCTTCGCTACCATGATGCAGACCGATCTTAAATATATCAATGCATATTCATCAGTAAGTCACTGCGGTTTTGTTTTGTTAGGAATCGGTATGCTAACAAAAACTGCCATTGATGGAGCAGTAATGCAAATGGTGTCGCACGGATTAATGACTGCCCTTTTCTTCGCCGTCATTGGAATGATATACGACAGAACACATACAAGACAAGTTGCACAACTGGGAGGATTGATGAAGATGATGCCATTTATTTCAACAGTGTTTGTAATTGCAGGTTTGTGTTCCCTTGGCTTACCAGGCTTTAGTGGTTTTGTTGCTGAAATGACCGTATTCATGGGTTCATGGCAAAAGGCAGATGCATTTTATCGTATTGCAACAATTATTGCATGTGCTTCGATCGTGGTGACGGCTGTTTATATTTTAAGAGCAACGGGTAAAGCGATCATGGGACCGGTTGTAAATAATGAACATTTATCATTGGGTGATGCAGGATGGAATGAAAGATTGGCTGCAGGCTTATTAATACTTGGAATTGTTGTGATCGGCATTGCACCATTCTTATTAAAAGATCTGATCAGTCCCGGAACAAATACTATAATTGAAAAAATCGCTGCTGTAATAAAGTAATACATGGTAAACGAATTTCTCATATTGATGAAACAAGAGTTGGTAATAACACTTATCATCTTCATTTTATTATTTGTAAAACTGGGCAAAGAAGAAACAAAGAATGAAACGCTGATCAATCTTGTAAATATTTTATTGACGCTTAATCTTGTTTCGGGGTTTGTTTTTCAACAGTCAGGAACTTTATTTGGCGATATGTTTCGTACAACCCAGCTTTTTACATTCGAAAAAAATCTACTAAATCTTGGAACACTGATCATTTCTCTTCAATCATACAATTGGTTAAAAGACCACAAACATGTACCGGAGTTTTATATTCTGTTACTATCAACTTTACTCGGCATGTTCTTTATGATCAGCAGTAACAATCTGTTGATGTTTTACCTGGCATTGGAGCTTTCAACTATACCTTTAGCAGCATTGGCCAATTTTGACCTGGAGAAAAAACGTTCATCAGAAGCCGCATTCAAGATGATCATTTCATCAGCATTTTCATCTGGATTATTATTGTTTGGTATTTCTATGTTATATGGAAGCACAGGTACATTAAATTTTACCGAGTTACCTGCACATTTAAATGGTAACCCGCTGCAAATCTTTTCATTCATTTTATTGATCGCAGGGTTTGGGTTTAAAATTTCTGCAGTGCCATTTCATTTATGGACAGCCGATGTATATGAAGGTGCCCCGGTGGCAGTTACATCCTATTTATCCGTTATTTCAAAAGGAGCAATATTGTTTGTACTCGTTTCCGTTTTATACAATGCATTTGCACCTTTAAATGAAAGTTGGTATAATATATTATTCCTTATTTCTATGCTGACAATGATCATCGGTAATCTGTTTGCTTTGCGACAGCAAAATATGAAACGATTCCTTGCATTCTCATCTATTGCGCAGGTCGGTTTTATTTTGATAGGTATCACAGGTTATTCGGCAGAAGGAAGTGCATCAGTTATTTTCTTTGTACTTATCTATATCTTCTCCAATCTTGCCGCATTTGGGGTTATTAATTTAGTTAGCGCTGTAACAGGTCGGGAAACTATTAATGATTATAAAGGGTTTTATAAAAACAATCGCAGTCTGAGTTGGGTATTAGCGATCGCATTGTTTTCATTAGGCGGTATTCCGCCAACTGCAGGCTTCTTCGGTAAATTCTTTTTGTTACTCGCCGGTGCAGGCAGGGGAAACTATTTACTCATCACTATTGCTGCTTTGAACATGGTTATCTCTTTATATTATTATTTAAAAGTGATCAAAGCGATCTTTATGGATGCAAATGATGATCCTATTGAGCAAGTAAAAACAAGTTGGTCACCAAGATTGGCGATGATCATTTGTGTGGCAGGTATCATCGTTGTCGGATTAATGAGCGGAGTGTATCAATATATTCATTCGCTTGTGAAATAATTTTACGATATGGCAATTAATAAAAATCATGAATTTGAAGAGTTGGGTGGAGTTAAATGCGCCATCGTAGAAAAGAATGCATCGAAAGAGAGAGTTGCTTTTTTAAAGGATCTTTTGGAAACAAATAATTTTGAAGTTGTTGTTGTTCCTTCTCCTCCACCTAAAGCTGCGCCACCTCCAAAGCCAGTAGAAGGTGAAGCCGCTCCTATTATTTTAGCTCCTCCGCCCCTACCCGAAACATTTACTATCGGAGTAACTAATCTTGCTTTTAATCCTACCAATGCTATTTTTGGAAGGTTATTAAGAACAAAAGATGGACATATCGTAACACAGGCATATTGGTATCAAAAGGAATCCTCAAGTCATGACGAGATTCCTTATTACGAAAAGAAACTTTAATTAACAGATCATGGAAGTTAAGAATATGTTTGACCCTGTTGTCAAACAAGATATTATTGAACGCATTAATAAGTTAGCACCGCAAACTCAACATAAATGGGGT
>JBIOVR010000155.1:0-10149 GCA_044867875.1 Chitinophagaceae bacterium | reverse complement strand
TGAGGACCTGTAAATTCAATTGCAACATCAGCCTTTACAAGATTTTCTTTTGTAAACTGATCGGCATTATCAACATCAATCTTTAAAACAATGGTATGGCCACGCTGCAATGCAATCTCTTCGATCGCTTTTCCCATTTTGCCGTATCCTATTAAGGCAATGTTCATTTTGGAGAGTTATAGGTGTTAAGTTATAAGTTGTAAGTAATACTCAAAGGTAATTGATAAATGATTTCGGATCGGTTGCCAAAACTTAGAACCTAAAACTTACAACTTATCACTACCGGCCGATCTTTAATACAAGACTCACGCCATTCGTCTGCGCAAGTTCACTATAACCGGGTCTTAATTGAAGGGAAAGATCGGGGCTTATATCAAAGTTTTTTAAATGAGCGTCAACAGCAGCGTCAACAACATTTAAACCCCAGAGTATTATAAATATCAGTGCAGAATAATCTACATATCTTCTAAATTCATCCCTGGCAGAGCGAATGGAATTTGGACTAAGAACTTTATAGATGGGATCTAATTGATCATAATCTGTGGAATCTCGATCAGGAGGTTCCGCTTTGACTCTTGCAGAGTATGCAAACTTATATTCCTTATAAATTTTTATGTTATTAACGAATATATAGCCAGTGACTCCAAGTCCCCCATATATAATGGGGATCTTCCAATATTTTTTATTGTATGCCTGTCCCCACCCGGGTATTATTGCAGAACGCCTTGCCGCAATTTTTGGGTCATAAATTTTTTTCTTTGTGGTGTCTGTCTTCGATTTTTTTGATGCTGATGAATCTTTGATCGTCACAGTGTTTTCAGCAGGCACCTGCGAGTAAGCATTGCTTAAAAAAAATAAGGATATGAGTAAGTAAAAGAATTTCATCTGTTAGTTCTGATCTGCTGAATAGCCTTGTTGCAGTACAAGAGTGTCCTTCGCTTCGCTCTGGATAAACTGTGCAACTAAATCTTAATAGTAGCAAAACAGCTTAGTACAAAAATATTTTAATCTAATGGAACATTCAATTGCCCGAGAATTTTATTCAGCTCATCCATTGAATAATATTCAAAAGTGAGGGAACCGCTGTTGTCTTTACTGTGCTTCATTTTAACCCGGGTACTGAAATGAGATGCTAATTTATCCTCAATTCGTTGAAAGCCGTCGGGTAGGCCACTTTTTGTATGTTTTTTAACGACGCCATTGTCTTTATAAAGATTACGAACCAATGCTTCGGTCTGGCGAACCGATAATCCTTTTTCTTTTATCTGATCAAAAACGAAAAGTTGTTTATCAATAGAATCAACATTAATAATTGCACGGGCATGACCCATACTGATCTCTCCTATACGAACCGCAACTTGTATGTCTGGCGGTAATTTTAATAAACGAATAAAATTTGCAATAGTACTTCGGTCTTTCCCCATTCGTTCTGCAACTTGTTCTTGAGTCAGATCCAATTCTTCCATCATTCTTTTAAAACTGAGTGCTACTTCCATTGCATTCAGATCTTCACGCTGTAAATTTTCAAGCAAAGCCAGCTCCAATAATTGCTGGTCGTTGGTCTGACGAATGTATGCAGGAATATCTTTTAACCCCGCCAATTTTGATGCTCTCAGACGTCTTTCACCAGAAACTAAACGATACCTGCCGGAAGGCATTTTGGAAACAGTGACTGGCTGAATAATATCATGCGATTTAATAGATGAAGCCAGTTCATTTAATGCCTCTTCATCAAAATAGCGGCGAGGTTGCTTCGGATTAATATCGATATCATCAAGCGGGATTCGGAAAGAGCCAGTAGCGGTTTCTACTACAGTAGGTTTCAATTGTCCGCTACCTGTTTTCAGATCTGCATCTATACTTTGCAATAATGAACGTATGCCTTTACCTAAGGCTTCTTTATTTTGATTGGGCTTTTGAGGGTTCATTTAATTTTAGATTTCGGATTTCGGATTTTAGATTGACGAACGTAGATCCGTAATCTAAAATCTGCAATCTACAATTCGAGTATTCTTTCTTCCTGCGAAATTTTTGTCTTATTGTTTTTCTGCAGAATTTCTTTGGCGAGATTAAGATAGTTCACTGAGCCTTTGCTATTGGCATCATATAAAACAACAGGTTTACCTACACTTGGCGCTTCACTTAGTTTTGAATTACGGTGAATGATGGTATTGAAAACAATATCTTCAAAATGTTTTCTTACTTCACTTACTACTTGGTTGCAAAGACGAAGACGGCCATCATACATTGTCATCAATATTCCTTCTATCTCCAGATTGGTATTCAACCTGCTTTGCACAATTTTAATTGTGTTAAGCAATTTGCCTAAACCTTCCAATGCAAAGAATTCACATTGCACAGGTATGATAACGGAATCAGAAGCTGTCAATGCATTTACCGTAATTAAACCAAGAGAAGGGGAGCAATCAACAACTATAAATTCATAATCATCTTTGATAGGATCAAGAATGTTTTTTAAAACCAGCTCCCTGTTAGGATAATTTATCATTTCAATTTCTGCTCCAACCAGGTCAATATGCGAAGGGATCAGGTCAAGATTTGGGATCTCTGTTTTTAATAAAACATCTTTTGCAGATGCTTCATTTACCATGCAATCATATAAACTTTGGGTCACGTTATGCAGATCAAAACCAACACCGGTTGTGCTGTTGGCTTGCGGATCAGCATCAACCAGCAATGTTCTAAATTCAAGTACGGCAAGACTGGCAGCCAGGTTAATGGCTGATGTGGTTTTTCCTACTCCACCTTTTTGATTTGCTACACCAATAATTCTTCCCATGCTTTATTAAATTGTAATAGTTTCTCCAATATTGATCAATAACAACTCGGCTCCTTTATCTGCAAACGTTTTTTTAGCTTTTTCATGATCGATCTTGATGAAACCAAAAGTGTCATAATGCACACCAACGATTTTTTTGCAATCGATCATGTCCGCACATTCCGCAGCATCAGAAGCGTCCATGGTAAAATTGTCTCCGATCGGTAAAACGGCAAAATTTAGTTTTGCCCATTTTGGGACCAATGTCATATCGGTTGTAAGGGCCGTATCGCCACTATAGTAAAAGCTTCCTTCATTACTTGTCACAATGAAACCCATTGGGTTTCCGCCATAACTGCCATCCGGCAATCCACTTGAATGTTGGGCCGCCGTACATTTTACAGTAAACTCACCAAAATTCCACTTGCCCCCGGTATTCATCGGGTGTGTATGTTTTATGCCGCGATGATTGAGCCATTCATGAATTTCCCAGTTACAAACAACTTTGGCCCCGGAGTTTTCCGCAATGGCAATACAATCTGCAATATGATCGCTATGACCATGTGATAAAAGAATAAAATGTGGTTTGATCGTAGAAATGTTAATTCCTTTCGCCAGATCATTATAAGTAATGAACGGATCGAACAAGATCTTTTTCCCGGATGTTTCTACCATGAAGCAGGAATGGCCGCAGTAAGTAAATTTCATATCTAATGTTTGAGATTCGGGCAAATGTAAGTTTTGTGAGTGAAGAACGGATTGCATCGATATGTAATTATACTAATTTTGAGAACTATGAGAAACTCAGTTTTTTGGTGGGTACTAATTGCATTTATGGTTTTGCTTGATCTTTATTTTTTCCAAGCTTTGAAAACTATCTCTCAAACTGCAAGTTCAAAAGCAAGGCTTATCATTTTTATTTGTTACTGGACCATTTCTATCAGTGCTATTGTAGTGTTATTAATATTGCCCTATTTGAATCTTGA
Source organism: Chitinophagaceae bacterium (assembly GCA_044867875.1). GTDB lineage: Bacteria > Bacteroidota > Bacteroidia > Chitinophagales > Chitinophagaceae > VBAS01. Next base: position 6,384 of record JBIOVR010000155.1, on the reverse strand, counting down.
GAACAAATTATTCAGGAACACTTTATTTGCCCTGATCGCCGGTTTATTTTTTGCAAAGCTGGTAGCTTCGGCAGTTTTTATTGTTGATGATATTCGGCGTGGAATACAGTGGCTTGCCGGTAAAGTTTTCTTTTCAAATACTGAAGGCGAAGGATACCAGGCAGGTGAAAAGATCTCCCGTTCACTTTTTCTTAGCTGGGTAGGAATGTTGATAGGAGGCGGTCTGTTTGGATCACTTATTTATGGGTTTGGAAACAAATACCGTTACCAACTTCGGCGAATGCAACTTGCTTTTGAAAAATTACCTGCATCTTTTAAAGGATTAAAGGTTGTACACATTTCAGACATTCATTCCGGAAGTTTTACTGATAAACATGCGGTGAAAAAAGGTGTGGAGAAAATTTTAAAAGAGAAGCCGGATCTCATTCTTTTTACAGGCGACCTTGTAAATAACCGCAGCGATGAAATGGATGATTTCATGGAGATTTTTAAAGAAGTGAAGGCGCCGATGGGGGTTTATTCAATTTTAGGTAATCACGATTATGGTGACTATACAAAATGGAATTCACAGGATGAAAAGATCGCAAATCTTGATCGGCTAAAAAAGATCCATAAGGAATTGGGCTGGCAGCTGATGCTTGATGAAAATACCCAGCTTGAAAGAAACGGCGAGAAAATTTCTTTGATCGGAGTTCAGAATATTAGTGGCAAAAGAGGTTTTCATAGCTATGGTGACCTTGCAAAAGCCTACCAGGGCGTTGAAGGATCTCATTTTAAAATTCTGATGAGCCATGATCCTTCACATTGGGATGCTGAGGTAACAAAGAAATACGCTGATATTGACCTTATGCTTTCGGGCCATACCCATGGTTTTCAGTTTGGCATAGAAATACCAGGGTTTAAATGGAGTCCTGTCCAATACGTCTATAAACAATGGGCCGGCCATTACAAGGAGGGCAATCAACAGTTGTACATCAACAGGGGATTCGGTTTCCTGGCCTATCCCGGTCGGGTTGGTATTTTACCAGAAATCACTGTGATCGAGCTGGTTTGATGAATAATTAAGTGAAAAAACTAAATAAAGCAGCCATGACCGGCGTTTTTAAGTCTGATAAAATAGATTTTAAACTATCTAAGTATTTATAAGTCACAGCCTTTGAATTTATTTGGCCAAATAATAATTTCCGGACACCACTGCCGTATGTTGAAAAAGCTTATCATCATACTTCCCTTATTATTTTTGGGCGTAACTGTGTTTTCGCAAGTCTCGTCTTCTGATACTACGAAGAAGAAAGAAAAAGCTGAAGAGTGGGCCATTGATACAACAATTGATTACGATCTTTTGTTGCAGGACATGGATTCTTTTCTTGATTCAATTTTATTGCCTCATAGTTATCTCATCGGAAGTCTTGCAGCAGGCAGAGGTTATTTCAACTACACGAGTAAATCAACCACTTTACTTGAAACGAGAAAAAACTTCACCTACATACCAACTCTTGGGTATTATCATAAATCCGGGTTAAGCATAAATACAACTGGTAATATAATTACTGAAAACAACAAAGCAAATCTTTATCAAATAGCCGTAAGTCCTGGTTATGATTATCTTGAAAATAGGGACCTGGCAACAGGTATTACCTATACAAGATTTTTTACAAAAGATACACTCTCGTTTTATACCACGCCTTTACAAAATGAATTGTTTGCTTATTTTACTTATCGTAAATGGTGGATCAGACCAACAATCGCACTTAGCTATGGATGGGGTAATCGCACAGATTATGAAGAAAGAGAAGAGTTGATACAGGATCTTCGTTTACGTCGTAGAGGGATTACCAGGATCAATTCCAAGGAATCAATCACCGATTTTTCCGTCATTACTTCATTACGTCATGATTTTTATTGGCTCGGTATACTTTCTTATAAAGATCATTTACGTATCACACCACAACTTGCTTTTATCAGCGGTACGCAAAATTTTGGTTTCAATCAATCAGCAAATACCTATGCTACCATTGTTCGTACCGGCGCCAATGTTTTATATAATTCTGAAAGTGTTTTTTTGGATGACCAATTGAAATTTCAACCGCTTTCACTTACTATGTTTTTAAGAACGGAATATTCTATTGGCAAATTCTTTATTCAGCCCCAGCTTGTATTTGATTATTACTTCCCAACAGATAAGGATAATTTCAGTACCCTTTTCTCCATTAATCTTGGAATGATATTCTGAGACTTTTACATTTTGTTACCAATTAGAAAGCAATAAGAGTTTATTAAAAGAGTTAAAGCATTGTCTTTTAAAGATTATTAACAACACAAAACTCCCGGTGGCATTATAGTTGAAGTTTTACACACCAAACAAAAATTTCTTACATGAAAACAAAACTTGCTATCATGGCCATTGCATTGCTTACAGTGCAGGCAGCATCAGCCCAATTCCACCTTGGCGCTAAAGCCGGGGCTAATCTTGTAAAGGTTGATGGAAAATCTTTCAAAGATGAGTTTAGATATAACTATCATGTCGGTGGGTTTGCTGAAATTGGTCTCACAAGAGACGGGAAGCTTACCCTTCAGCCTGAAGTTTTATTTAACCAGTATTCTACAACTCTCGACAGTAATTTCAAATCAATTTATGAAAATGTACTCAGCTCAGAACAAGCTCATGTAAAGCTCAATTATCTTACTATCCCGATCTTACTTAATTATCGATTGATCGGACCTCTTTACTTACAAGCTGGCCCTGCATTTAGCATCTTAATGAATCAGGATAAGAACTTTTTGCAAAATGGTGGCGAAGCATTTAAGAATGGAGATTTTTCAATGATCGGTGGTGCACAAATTAGAATAGCAAAAATTTATTTATCGGGTCGTTATGTTGTTGGCCTTGCCAATATCAATGACATCGATAACCAGGACAAATGGAAAAGCCAGGCAATACAATTATCAGTCGGATTGTCTCTCTAAGTTCATATATCTCTTGAAGCTATCCCTCTCGCTGCGGCGGAGGGATTTTTTTTGCCGTCATATTGTAATAAATATTGATCGGGGTTGCTTGGGAATATACTTTCAGGGATTTCACCAAAATCCCTCGGAATCTGTGGAAATCCCGATTAGCAGGCATAAAACTTGACAACTATAGATTCGCTGCTTATTTTTAACCCCTTGACCAATTTTGTGTCAGGTTGTCAAAACGAAGATCAACTAATGAAAGATTCTAATTTTTTTCTGCGTCCTGAAGATGAAATGGATTTTATACCAATAATTCCTTTGAATGAAAGTGATGGTGAAACTGGCGATGGGACTGATATTCCGAATGAATTGCCTGTGATTCCGCTTCGAAATACTGTACTTTTTCCGGGTGTGGTGCTTCCGATAACTGTGGGCCGGGATAAGAGCATTAAGGCTGTAAACGATGCTTACAAGGCTGACAAATTGATCGGCGTTGTTGCGCAAAAAGACAGTAATGTAGAAGACCCGGGAATTCCTGATATAGAAAATATTGGAACGGTAGCAAGGATTGTAAAGCTTATAAAAATGCCTGATGGCGGTACTACCGTTATTATACAAGGCAAAAATCGGTTTAAGATAAAAAGCATTCTTTCGGATGATCCTTATTTCAAAGCAAGTATTGAAATTATTAAAGAGGAAGAGTCGCCGAATGATGAAGATTTTGCGGCCTATGTTTCAAATATAAAAGAAACAGCATCTGAAATTATCCAGCTTTCACCAAATATTCCCGCAGAAGCTTCTATTATTTTACGCAATATTGAAAACCCAGCTTTTCTTATCCATTTTGTTTCAAGCAATCTTAGCGCTGAACTAAAAGAAAAGCAACAGCTTCTTGAAACAAATAATATCAGGGAAAGAGCAGATACACTGATGAAGATGCTGCAACGTGAATTGCAATTTGCTGAATTAAAAAATAAAGTAACTACAAAAACAAAAACAGAATTAGAGAAGCAGCAAAGGGATTATTTTTTGCAACAACAGATGAAGAGCATTAAAGAGGAGTTGGGTGGCGATTCAAATGACAGGGAGATAAAAGAGATGCAAAAAAAGGCTGATGCTAAAAAATGGACGGCAGCAGCAAAAGAAATGTTTCAGAAAGGAATTGAGAAGTTAGAAAGAATGCATCCAACCACACCGGATTATTCAGTTGTATATAATCATCTTGACCTTATGCTTGATCTTCCATGGGAAGAATACACGGCTGACAAATATGATCTGAGAAAAGCAAAGAAGGTGCTTGATAACGATCATTACGGCATGGAAAAGATCAAAGAAAGAATTCTTGAATATTTAGCCGTACTAAAATTGAAAGGCGATATGAAGAGTCCGATACTTTGTTTTGTTGGTCCTCCGGGTATCGGCAAAACATCGTTGGGAAAAAGTATTGCAAATGCTATCGGAAGAAAGTATATAAGACAAAGCCTTGGTGGTCTACATGATGAAAGTGAGATACGAGGACATCGCAAAACCTATATAGGCGCAATGCCCGGACGTATTTTACAATCTATTCGCAAAGCAAAGACTTCAAATCCTGTAATGATACTTGATGAGATAGATAAAGTGGGAAATGATTTTCGCGGCGATCCTTCTTCTGCATTATTGGAAGTACTTGATCCGGAGCAGAACAATACTTTTTATGATAATTATCTCGAATTAGAATATGACTTAAGCAAAGTCCTTTTCATTGCAACGGCTAATAATCTTCAAAACATTCAGCCTGCATTGCGTGACAGGCTTGAGATCATTGATCTTGGAGGGTATGCCGTTGAGGAAAAATTGGAAATTGCAAAGCGTCATTTAATTCCAAAACAAAAAGAAGCTCATGGATTAAAGACAACCAATTTTACCATCAATGATAAGATCATCGAAAAAATGATCCAGGAGTATACAAGAGAAAGCGGTGTTCGTGAATTGGACAGGCATATAGCATCCATAATGCGTAACCAGGCAAAAGAACTTGCGCTGAATGAAAAAGTAAGAACAAATATTTCAGCCAATGATGTTGAAAGAATACTTGGCAAACCAAAATATAATAATGATCTGTATAAATCAGTAAATATTCCTGGTGTAGCAATTGGTCTTGCGTGGACCTATGTTGGTGGTGATATATTATTCATGGAAACAAGTCTTAGTGAAGGCAAAGGCGAATTAAAGATCACCGGTAATCTTGGGAATGTGATGAAAGAAAGCGCAAGCACGGCACTGAGTTATTTACAGGCAAATGCAAAAAAATACGGCATCGATCAAAAACTTTTTGATAAAAGAAATATTCATATACATGTGCCCGAAGGAGCTGTACCAAAAGATGGGCCAAGCGCAGGTATTACAATGATGACCTCGATTGCATCCGCTTTTACAGGAAAAAAGGTAAAACCGTTTCTTGCAATGACCGGTGAGATCACACTTCGCGGACAAGTGTTGCCAGTTGGTGGCATAAAAGAGAAAGTGCTTGCAGCTAAACGAGCCGGCATTAAAGAAGTGATCGTTTGCTCACAAAATGAAAAAGATGTTGACGAGATTGACCCTGATTTTATAAAAGGCGTGAAATTTCGCTATGTTAAAAATATGAGCCAGGTCCTGGATTTCGCATTAGATTAAAAATATTTCCAGTTACAGGCAACCTTTACTGGTGTTTTTTGTTATTAGATTATATACAAATTTCCATGTTGGTTGTTTTAAGGGTTTAAAAAAGAAATTTCCCTGTCTCTCCAGGGAATTTCTTTTTTGCATGGTTTTATACTCTGCTTAAGTTTCCTCAACTTAGCTCTTTGCGGCTGCTCATAATAATATTATCCGTTCTTGTTTCTTCGTCCCTGTTTGCACAAACTATTGGGGGTAGCCCAGTATTTAATTTTTTAAAACTTCCACATACACCTCAGCTTACTGCATTAGGCGGAGTAAATGTATCAGTGCCATCGAATGATGTTGGTCTTGCATTTAATAACCCTTCGCTTCTTAAAAAGGAAATGCATACACAAATGAATGCGGTGTTCAATAACTTTTATGCGGGTATAAATGCTTATCATTTATCATTTGGATACAGTCATGAAAAATTGAAAACCAATTTTGGATGGGGGCTTAGCTATTTTGATTATGGAAAAATTTCAGAAACGGATGCTATGGGTAACATTCTTGGAGCATTAAAACCAACTGATTGGGTAATGCAGGTATCGGCATCCCGCAGTTACTTGCAAAAATGGAGTTATGGAGGCAGTTTCAAATTCATTTCTTCGAACTATGGCGTTTACAGGTCAAATGGCATTGCAATGGATTTTGGCGTTTTATATTCAGATACAGCAAACCTTTTTTCAGTTTCGTTAGTTGCAAAGAACATGGGTTTCCAATTAAAAAAATATGCAGGCACTGAAGCCG
>JBIOVR010000154.1:0-7036 GCA_044867875.1 Chitinophagaceae bacterium | reverse complement strand
TGGGTTCATCCAAAGTACATAAGACAGATGTGAGAGTGATCGCAGCTACTAATAAAGACTTACTGGAGCAAGTGCAAAATGGAAAATTCAGGGAAGACCTTTATTATCGTCTCAGTACTGTTCCAATTCGTGTTCCTGCATTGCATGATCGTAAAGAGGATATAACAATATTATTTAGAAAGTTTGCTGTTGATTTTGCCGAGAAATATAAAACGGCACCGGTACAACTTGATGAGGAAGCAAAAAACCTGTTAATTAACTATCCATGGCCGGGCAATGTGAGGGAATTGAAGAATATTGCAGACCAGGTCTCAGTTCTTTCCCAGGATAAACAAATAAGTTCAAAAGAATTGGGTAAGTTTTTACAACCATATTCTGCAAATCGTTTACCAGTTCTGGCTCATGCTAATGGTGGCAGCACAGAAAGTTTTGCAAACGAAAGAGAAATTCTTTACAAGCTTTTCTTTGATATGAAGAAAGATGTAACAGAACTTAAAAAAATGTTTTTTGAAGTATTGCAAAATCCGAATGCAATACAAAACCCGGCCCTTATTAATGAACTTAAAGAACTAAAAGGACATGAAGTAATGCAGCCGGTATTTGTGCAACCAACCGTACAACCATCGCAACCGGTAATAATGAATGGGGATATACATGAGCATACTGAAGTAGAAGAAAGCCTGAATATAATGGACAAGGAAAAAGAACTGATCATTAAGGCATTGAAAAAACATCGTGGTAAAAGAAAGGATGCAGCACTGGACTTGGGTATAAGTGAAAGAACCCTTTACCGGAAATTAAAAGAATATAACATAGAAGAATAAAATGCTGGTAAGACAGAAAATACACGGTACAAGCTTGAATAGTCTTCGCATTACAAGAATTTTTCTTCTTGTTCTTTTTGTTATGTCACTCCTCTCCGGCTGTAATGTTTATAAATTTAACCAGGCTTCAATTCCACCAGAAATTAAAACTATATATGTTCGATTTATAGACAACAAAGCCCGGTACAATAATCCACAATTAAGTCCACAACTAACAGATAAGCTACGCCAGAAAATAGTTAGCCAAACAAGACTTACACAAGTAAATAATGATAATGCTGATTATGATGTCTCTGGTTATATTTCACAATATGATGTTTCAACTTCCGCGATATCTGATCAAAAAGTTGCTACTAACCGCCTTACTGTTGCCGTTACTCTTACGCTGCTTGATAGAAAAACAGGGAAAGAGCCAAGAAATATTTCTGCGAGCCGCAGTTTTGATTTTTCAGCGTCATTAACTTTGCCACAGGCCGAACTACAGTTGAATGATGAAATTGTCCGTAATCTTGCGGATGAGATTTTTAACCAACTTTTTTCCGATTGGTAATCCTATATCCCGGCTATTATGCATGAATTGATAAACAAACTGGCTTTCTCTTTATTCAGGAAAAATAATTTAGAAGAATGTAGTATTGAAGAGATAGGACATCTTGCCAGGCAGTATCCTTATTTTTCTTCTGCTCAACTTTTATTAGTTGCAAAGCAAAAGCAAACCGATCATTCTGATTTTGAAAAACAATTGATAGCAACTTCTCTGCATGTAAACCACCCACTTTGGTTAGATTATCTTTTAAATAGTACATCATCTGAAAAAATAGTCATTGGAGAAAAGATCATTGCAACAGAAGTTAATGAAGAGCCGAATAATGATGAATTAGTGTTAGAAAGATCAAGACATGAATTTGTCAATGCTTCGCAACCCGAAGATAAACAGACCCCGACTTCCGCCCCATCACTTCCAGTAGTTGAAAAAGCTGAACCCAAAGATGATGCACTTGTTTTTGAACCATATTATACCGTCGACTATTTTGCATCACAGGGTATAAAAACTGTTCTTGAAGAAAAACCAAAGGATCGTCTGGGGCAGCAATTAAAAAGTTTTACTGAATGGCTTAAAACGATCAGGCAAATGCCTCCACAGCAAATAGCATCAATGAACGATGCTGGTTCTGAAGAAAAAGTCGTTCAATTAGCCACCCATTCTCTTGCCGAAGAAAATGTGGATACTGAGGCCATGGCGGAGGTCTGGATCAAGCAGGATCAGCCCGAAAAAGCCATCAGGATTTATGAGAAACTAAGTTTGCTCAATCCCTCTAAAAGCAGTTATTTTGCACTCCTTATTGAAAAATTAAAGAGAACCTGATTATGACAACACTTTTTGTAATTCTTGTGATACTTGCCAGTGTGATTCTTGGTTTAATTGTACTAGTTCAAAACCCCAAAGGCGGTGGTCTAGCCGGCAATATTGATGGTTTCAGCAACCAGTTTATGGGAGTAAAACAAACGACCGATGTACTCGAAAAAGGAACATGGATCTTTGCCGGAGTTATTGGCGTTTTATGCCTTGTTTCAACTTTGTTTATTTCCGGCGGCTCATCAAGCAGCAACGGTGCATCCAACAAGATCAGCACCACTCCTGTTCAAACTGCACCACCCGCTAATTCGAGTGGTTTAAGCACCAACCCGAATCTGCAGCCACAAGCGAATCCAACCACCACAGCTCAAAAGCCAGCCAACTAATTTTAATAAAAGATATTCACGAACCCTGTCTTAAAGACGGGGTTTTTTATTTATTTTGTTAGTCGGCTTTTGTGCATGTATTTGACACCGTTGCGTCGCACTCTTGTACGTCCAATAATTCTGTTCAGCTAATTAGAACACTATGAAAAAGACCGTTCGATTCATTTTGATATTTGTACTCATTCTTGTTCTCTTCGCAGCCTGGAAAGTTTTTGGCCCTTCTGTTTCTACACCCGAAGAAAAATTTTTGTATATAAAAACCGGTTCAACATTTGGACAGGTTAAGGAAGATCTTATTTCCAAAAAGATCATTTCTTCAGCTCATTGGTTTGATTGGGTAGCCGGCGCTATGAAATTTAATTCTGTAAAGGCAGGAAAATATGAGATCAAAAAAAGCATGAGCTTGTTTGACCTGATCCGTGTTCTTAAAAACGGAAAACAAACACCTGTAAAACTTGTAATCACAAAACTCAGATTAAAAGAAGACTTTGCCCGCAAACTTGGTCAGCAGTTTGAATTCGATTCATTAGCTGCTTTTCAATTTCTTACAAATAATGATTCATTAAAAGATTTCGGTGTCGATAGTAATACCGTGATGGCAGTAGTGATGCCAGATACTTACTCTTTCTTTTGGAACAGCAGTCCAGAAAAAGTGTATCAAAAATTATTTGATCATTGGAAAGGATTCTGGAATGATGAGAGAAAAAAGAAAGCCGCGATGATTCAGCTTACTCCTATCCAGGTTTCCACGCTTGCTTCAATAGTAGATGAAGAGGTTAACCTTAAAACTGAAAAGGAAAAAATAGCAAGCGTATACTTAAACAGGCTGCATCAAAATATGGAAATGCAGTCTTGTCCGACTGTAAAATATGCATTAAGGGATTTTGCACTTACAAGACTTTATTATAAACATCTCAAAGTAGAATCGCCATACAATACTTATGAAAACAGAGGTTTGCCACCGGGCCCTATATGTACTCCTCAGCCTGAAACAATTGATATCGTATTAAATGCACCTCAAACAGATTATCTTTATTTCGTTGCGAACAGTGATTTTTCAGGTACGCATATTTACACATCTAATTATGCCGATCATTTAAAATTTGCTAAGAAATTCGCAGAGGCACAAGACAAGCAGGATTCGATCAGAAAAGCAAACCACTAAAAGCAAATGCATCTGCTTACCCAGATAAGGCGGAGATTCATTACATCGTTTCCGGTAAAATTTGTTATCCGAAAAAGTAAGAATATTGTTCTTCCTGGTTTCGCCGGCATTCCGCTTTTTGATGTGGTCAGGTTCTTTTTTATTCAAATAGGGAAAACGAGTCTTAATGAAAGAGCTGCATCCATTGCATTCAATTTACTGGTAGCTATACCACCCGCCTGTATCTTTATTTTTACACTTGTACCTTATTTGCCGATAAAAGAGTTTAAGCCACAACTGTATGACCTTATACGTGATGTATTTCCAGTCAGGCAAAATTATCAACCTATTATTGATTTTATAGACGATTTTATATCTAATGAACAAGGGGGACTTCTTTCTTTTGGTCTTTTACTGGCATTATATTTTTCTTCAAACGCAATGATCGGAATAATGAATTCATTCAATAATTTGAATTATGTTGGGTTTTCCCAGCGTCACATTGTGCATGATCGCTGGGTGGCTATAAAGCTTACGCTTATAGTATTTTTGATCATACTGCTTTCTATTGTCGCTTTAATATTAAGAGGAACTGTTCTTACCTGGCTGGGTATTGAAGATCCTACCATCAGAACGATTATTTTTAATGTGCGGTGGATAGTGATTATACTTTTATTTTTTCTCACTATTTCTTTTATTTACCGGTACGCTCCTGCCATGCATAAGAAATGGAAACTTATTAATCCAGGCTCCATTCTTGCTACATTTTTGATGATCGCTTTTACACTTGGTTTTTCCTATTATGTCGCCAATTTTGGCAATTATAACAAGCTCTATGGCTCTATTGGTACTATTCTAATCGTCATGCTGCTGATCTTCTTTAATTCCCTGGTACTATTGATAGGATTCGAATTAAACGTTAGTATATCTTCCCTGCGAAAACTGGCTGACCAAAGGAAAAATTCTGTGTCGGGCGGCTAACAAAATTTCAAAAAAAGTTGGAACTTTATACCCATTAAGCTTTTAATTATGAAAAAAATACTTTTTGCTTTTACAGCAGTTGCCACTTTATCATTTGCTTTCACCACATTCAATGATGTATTACCTATCGGCGCAACCATTCCAAAGCCTGAATTAAAACTGAAGGATATTTCTGGTAAAGAGATTTCCCTAAAGGAAGCGAAGAAGAAAAATGGATTACTGGTCATGTTTAGCTGCAATACCTGTCCATGGGTTGTCAAGAATCAATCCAGGACTATTGAGGCTGCTAATTATGCCCTTTCAAAAGATATTGGGGTCATTCTTCTTAACTCAAATGAAGGTTCACGGGATGATGCAGATTCTTATTCTGAAATGAAGCAGTATGCTGCAACCCAGGGATACAAATGGTATTACGCTGTTGATGCCAACAATATACTGGCCGATGAGTTCGGGGCTAACCGGACTCCGGAATGCTTTTTATTTAATGCAGAGGGCAAGCATGTTTATCATGGCGCTATTGATGATAACCCGGGTGATGCCTCAAGTGTGAGCCGCAAACACCTTAAAATGGCAATGGATGAAATGACAGTTGGAAAGGATGTGTCAGTAAAGGAATCCCGCTCAATGGGCTGCCAGATCAAAAGAAAAGAATAGGCATTTATAAAACTGATTTTTGTGTCCCCCAACCTTTCGGGGGATTTTTTTTTAATCTTTGTGTGGATTAATTTGAAAACTGAATCTAAGCAGGAAATCCGTTCCCTCACACCAATTCTTTAACTTAAACCCCGCTTATGAACTTCAGAGCTATTATCAACAAAACGCTTATTCTTTCCGTTTTTGTAATTGCAGGTTATTTGCTTGCCCGCAGTTTCTATTATGGTAGTTTTATTGGAATTGTATTAGCACTGCTGGCTATAGCAGCGTGGAGCATGTTTTTATATAAACTTAATAAGATGCAGTCTGAAAATGATACTGAGGAAATGTCTGAAACTTATTGATCGCTCAGCATCTTTTTTAGCTCAGTTTCAAATTTATCTTTTGACATTTCTTCTTCGAAGAAGCTGCGATACCCTTTTTTATTATTGATAAATAATGTTGCGGGCATTACTCCCGACCATTTACTATCCACTTTTGGACAGAAATAATCGGCATTTGTTTCATCGAGCCAAACAATAGGTGAAGTAAATTTTCTTTTATCAGCGAAACTGCTGATCTTATCAGGAAATGATTCTTTAAAATCAAGACTAACCAATAAAAGCTTGACTCCTTTCTTTTCATATTGTTTCACCACTTCTAAGAAATACGGGATCTCTTTTAAGCAAGGCCCGCAATAGGTAGCCCAAAAATTTACAACTGTGGGAGTGTTGCTTTTTGATATATATTTTTCCAGGTCAGTTACTTTCCATTTGGGAATTGTTTGAGAATTCCCTTGCTTACAGGAAAAGAATATAACAAATACAAAAAGTAAATGCCAGGATGGTTTATTGATCATTTTATAGTTGCTTATTGTCATCGCTAGTGATTAATTTCTTCTTCATAACCCCATTTATCCATCAGGTCTTTTAAAACATCTCCATTTAGTTTTGCTTTATTATAATGTCCGGCTAAAGTTTTTTGCCGGTAAGCTTCGTATAAAGTTACAGCGCAAGCCACACTTATATTCAGCGATCTTATAATACCTGCTTGTGGAATGATAAAATTTCCGTCAGCCAAATTTCTTATTTCCTCTGAAACACCGCTATGTTCATTTCCAAAAACAAGAGCTACTGGTTGCGTAAGATCTATTTCATACAAGTTTAGTGCATCGCTGCTTAAATGAGTAGTTAAGATTTTTGAGTATTTCTTTCTCAGTTCAGAAAAACATTCTTCTGCATTTTCAAACTGATAAACGGTTAACCATTTTGCAGCGCTGGAAGAGCTTTTGGCCCCCCATTTTTTATGCCGGGGGATCTTTGTATTCAGTACATATAATTCCTGCACACCCACAGCATCACAGGTTCTCATTACAGCAGATATATTGTGGGGATCAAAAACGTTTTCCAAAACGATCGTTATATCGTCCTGACGTTTATTTAAAACTGTTTGTAATTTCTCACGACGTTCAGGTGTCATTATATAAAAATAAAGAATCAGGCTTAAGCCTCGTTACTTAACTTTGAAATTTTAAAGCAATCGAAGTAAATATGCATCCGAATACAAAAGCGATCAGAACCCAGGTGAACAAAACAGATGAAATGGAACATTCCGTTCCGCTTTTTCTTACAAGTAGTTTTTGTTTTGATAATGCCGAAGAAATGCGTGCCGCATTTGCTGATGAAAGCGATGATAATATTTATAGCCGTTT
>JBIOVR010000153.1:0-22346 GCA_044867875.1 Chitinophagaceae bacterium | reverse complement strand
CCGCTTAGCTTAAAGATCTGGCCGGGCACCTCTGTTGCGGAGGATACAGCCACTGTTGCTGCTAACCTTTTTCGAAGAGATACAATACTCACAAGAGGAGTCGTTGTAAAGAAAATAGACAACCGGCCCATCGAAACTATTATTGATACGCTTTTCCAGTATATTTCAAGCGATGGTCATAATATGACACACAAATTCCAGAGCTTAAGTAACCGTGGCGGGTTTGGAGCAGCGTTTACTTCTATATATGGGCAAAAAGAAAATTATTTTATAGATTATCTCGGCAATGATGGTATAGAAAAAACAGCAAGGATCGCTTCTTATAATCCAAGAACAGACACTGTCAACCGGATCGCTATATCCCGTTTTGCAAAAACAACCCGTGCAGAAAGAAAAAAACAGATCACTAAAGCAACAAGAAGCCTCAGGATTGATTCAACGAACAATGCAGCCTTTATGGATCTCGGTTCTTTTGGCAGAAATTTAAAACTCAAATCTTTTTTCCGGAAGTCCTTTAAAGAAATGCAGCATAAGGGAACAAAGAATCTTGTTGTTGATGTTCGTGGAAATGGCGGCGGCAGCGTGACCAATTCTACTTTCTTAACAAAGTATATTTCTGATAGAAAATTTAAAGTGGCAGATTCGCTTTATGCAAATACAAGGAACAGCCGTTATAAAAAATATATTGAAGGCTATTTCTTTAATCGCTTTTTTATGTTCTTTGTAACAGCAAAAAAGAAAGATGGAAAATACCACTTCGGTTATTTTGAACGTCACTACTTCAAGCCTAAAAAGAAGGATCATTACACCGGCAACGTGTATATTTTAACGGGGGGGAATTCTTTTTCAGCAACAACATTATTTACACAAACTGTAAAACCGCAGGATAATGTTTTCGTAGTAGGAGAGGAAACCGGCGGCGGCGCTTACGGAAATACAGCCTGGTTAATTCCTGATCTTACGTTGCCTGAAACAGGCATTCGTTTTCGACTTCCTTTATTTCGTTTAGTAATTGATAAAGATATTCCGAAAGATGGTCGCGGTGTTCAGCCTGAAGTGATCGCCGTGCCGACAACCGACGCAATACGTCGTGGGGCCGATTATAAAATGGATAAAGTGATGGAGCTGATCAAATCACATCAATAACATTCATCTCATTGTCAAATACAACAAAAGAAGCCTCATAGCCTCTTCCTATAAGCCCGGTTTTATCATCAATTCCCAGGATCCTTGCAGGATATAATGAAGCCATCCTTAAGCTTTCTTGTATATCAACGCCAACATGATCGATACAATTTTTCACAGCCTTCATCATTGTTAATGCAGAACCCGACAATGTTCCATTGGGCAAAGTGTATCTGTCGTCTTTATATACATGTTGATACGGGCCATCTGATGTTGCAGATACAGCATCAGTGATCAGCCAGATCCTTTCTCCTAAAATTCTTTTACTGATCTTAATCGCGGTATAATCAACATGAACTCCATCGGCAACCAGGCTGCAACAAACAGATGAATGATCATAAATGGCACCAACCATTCCCGGTTCACGACTTTGGAACTGCGACATAGCATTGAATAAATGTGTTGCAATATTTATTTTCTCAAGACCTTTCATTGCTTGTTTATAGGTAGCGTTCGTGTGACCGGCAGAAACAATAATTCCATTAGTTTGTAAATAGTCAACGATCTCTTCATCCACCATCTCCGGCGCAAGTGTTATTATTTTTACCACTCCTTCCGCTTCATCGATCAATTTCTTTGCTTCATCTAATGTTGGCCGATGAATATATTCCAGGATATGAGCTCCTCTTTTTTCAGGATTGATCCATGGTCCCTCCAAATGAAGACCGGGCATTCCTTTTCCGCCACTATTCAAATATTGTTTTGTAATTGCAATCGCTTTACTAAAAACTTCTGAAGAATTAGTTGCTGCTGTTAATAAAAATTTTGATGCGCCGCCTTGCAAACAATATTTATAAGTAGCCTCAATTGCTTCAATAGAAGGATCGGCAGAAAACAGATATCCATTTCCCCCGTATATCTGCAGATCAATTAATGCAGGTGCAATATTATTTCCTCCAAGATCTCTTACTTCATAGTCATCCGGAATATCGGTATCATAAACAAATCCAACAATGACGCCATCATTGATAAGAATTGCGCTGCCTGTAAGAATCTCTTTGCCCGTATAAATAGTTGCGTTAGTTATTACTTGTTTCATGGTTGTATCATAAAATTATCGTCGTCTTTCCAAAATGGAAGCTTGTTTCTTACTTCATCCAGTTTTTCCTTATGAAGTGTTATAGTAAAAATATCTTCTTCGTGTGATCTAGTATGTAATATTTCACCCATCGGATCAACAACCATGCTATCACCACTGTGATAGATATTATTTCCATCATTGCCAACACGGTTTATTCCCACAACATAACATTGATTTTCGATCGCCCTTGCCTGCAGCAATGTTTTCCATGCATGAATTCTTCTTTCTGGCCAATTGGCAACATAGATAAGCAGGTCATACTCGGGACCATCATCTTGTGTTTGTTGCCTTGCCCAAACCGGAAACCTAAGATCATAACAAACAAGTAAATTAATTTTCCATCCTTTAACTGATGCTATTAATCTCTTTGTGCCGGGAGTAAACTCATTGTCTTCTCCTGCATAACCAAACAAATGTCTTTTATCATAAATACCCGTTTGACCATTTGGCAACACCCAAATCAACCTGTTAAAATAATTTTCATTTTCTTTTATGATTACACTCCCGGTAAGAATAACTTTTTTTTCTGTAGCAACTCTTTTCATCCATTTTATAGTTTCTCCATCCATTGTTTCAGCAAGCTCTTTTGGTTTCATGCTAAAGCCGGTGCTGAAGGTTTCGGGAAGAATAATGATCTCCGTTTTCTCAGTAATACTATTGATCTTTTCTTCAAACATTTTTCGGTTTGCTGCCGAGTCTTCCCAGTGAAGAGATGTTTGAATACCTGTGATTGTGAGAGTTGACATATTGTAAAGTTATTCAGTTAGTCCATCCATGATGTAAAATAATAAATCAATTCGTCCACCCATCACATTAACCTTTTCATCTCACAGCATTTCTGTATTTTTCCGTCTTAAATACTTCAATATGCTGTTTAAAAAAGATGCTAAGAAATTCAGCTTACTAATTGTTGCACAGCTTGTTTTTATTATCCTTTTTGCTCAACCCGGCGTACCAATAACCAAATGGACCGCCGACGGCGGCTCCTATTATACCGTTGAAAAAAAGGAGATAGTAAAGATCGAATTGCCTTCACAGAATAAAACAGTTTTCATAAGCCGGAAACAATTGATCACAAAAAATGGCGATACGGTTGTTCCCCGCAGCTTTCAATTATCTGCTGATGGAAATCTTGCTTTGATCTATGCAAATGCACAAAAAGTGTGGCGTTATCCTACACGTGGTGATTATTGGTTATTGAATTTAGCAACCGGCGCTCTAAAACAAATGGGCAAAGGAAGACCGACAGCAACATTGCAGTTTGCTAAGTTTTCTCCTGATAATAAAAAAGTAGCTTATGTAAGTGAAAGGAATATTTATTCGGAAGACCTGTCAACCGGTGTCATTAAAAAACTTACCAGCGACAATGGAACAAAGAAATTAATTAACGGAACCTTTGATTGGGTATATGAAGAAGAGTTTTCTTGTCGCGATGGTTTTCGCTGGAGTCCTGACAGTAAAACCATTGCTTACTGGCAGATCGACGCCAATAAGATCCGCGATTATTATATGTTGAACACAACTGATTCAGTTTATAGCAAAGTAATTCCTGTTGAATATCCAAAAGTCGGCGAACCTCCTTCACCGGCACGTATCGGTGTGGTAAATATAACAACGGCACAAACAAAGTGGATGAAGGTTCCGGGTGAGCCTGATCAGAATTATTTGATACGAATGGAGTGGGCTAATGCTGGTGAGATTGTTTTACAACAACTGAACCGTAAACAAAATGAAAGCAGGCTTATGCTTTGCAATACCAATACTGGTGATGCAAAAATTATTTATACAGAAACTGACAAGGCTTGGGTGGCAACGATCAACGAATGGAGAAGTGAAGTGAGAGGTTGGGATTGGATCTCGAACGGAAGTGAGTTTATCTGGTCGAGTGAAAAAGATGGTTGGCGTCATTTATACCGTGTAAGTAAGGATGGAAAAAAAGAAACATTGATCACAAGGGGAAATTATGATGTGATTGACTTTCTTAACATTGATGAAAAGAATGGACTCGTTTATTTTTATGCGTCTCCAAAAAATGCAACACAACGTTTTTTATATGCTACAAAATTAGATGGCTCTTCTCCCGCTGAAAGAATGTCTCCTGCGGGTGAAGAAGGAACACATACTTATGAAATTTCTCCCAATGGAAAATTTGCCCGTCATAGTTTTTCAAATTACTACACACCGCCAATGGCTGAATGGGTCACCCTGCCCGATCACAAGCCGTTTAAAGAGGGCGACGACATGGTGAAAAAAATAAAAAAAGAAAATAAAGAGAAAAGTAATATCGCTTATTTCCAGGTAACAACAGAAGAGGGTGTGACAATGGATGGGTGGCGCATTTTGCCAAATAATTTTGACAGCACAAAAAAGTATCCAGTTGTTTTTTACGTATATGGCGAACCCGCTTCTACAACTGTAGATGATAGTTATGGTGCTGCCGGTAATTTTTTATATGACGGTGATATGGCTGCTGACGGATATGTTCAGGTTTCATTGGATAACCGTGGCACACCTTCTCCCAAAGGAAGGGAGTGGAGAAAATCCATTTATAAAAAAATAGGTCAGCTAAATATCAAAGACCAGGCACTTGGTGCTAAAGAAGTAATGAAATGGAATTTTATTGATACAACCCGTGTAGCAGTTTGGGGATGGAGTGGCGGTGGCTCATCAACACTGAACCTGATGTTTCAATATCCTGATGAATATCAAACAGGAATTTCGATCGCTCCGGTTACAAGTTCTCTATTGTATGATAATATTTATACAGAAAGATATATGGGGCTGCCACAAGAAAATATGAGTGATTATGAAAAAGGAGCCGCGTTAACTTATGCAAAAAATTTAAAAGGAAACTTATTATTCATGCATGGCACAGGCGACGATAATGTACATTATCAAAATATAGAAAAGTTGGTAAATGAATTAGTGAAAAATGGAAAGATGTTCCAGATGATGAGTTATCCAAATCGTACACATAACATCAGCGAGGGTGAGGGCACTTTTCAGCACCTTGGCAAGTTGTATTCTAAATTTCTTAGGGCAAATTGCCCGCCCGGTGGAAGAACTGCCGAACAGGTAAGAGCATCACAGACAACTCCAAAACCGTTTTAAAAAAATCGATTCTATTTATAAAAAGGCGCTAACCGGCGCCTTTTTGTTTTTCTGCAAGAGATCTAATTTCTATTGCTATAAGATTAGATTCGTATCCCTTAAGCAAAAGATAGTCTCTAGTTTTTGTCATTTTTACATACAGGTTAATTCCTTCTCCTTTTATAGAATTCCATCTTTTTACTGCCAGTTTATGAAGTGTTTCCTTGTATTTACGATCATCTATTTCATCCAACGCCGCTGTAATGCAATAATGACTGATCTGTTTATTCTTTAGTTCTGCTTTAATTTTTATCCTGCCCCATTGCTTTATCCTGAATTTGCCCCCTGCAAATGCTTTTGCAAAACGTTCTTCATTAAGACAATTTTCCTCGATCAATCTTGAGGTGAATTCTTCTACCTCCGGTTTTCTTAACCCAAGTAAATAGCCTTTCGTTTTCACTTCGCTATGGCAGCGGTCCTGGTAGGCACAGTAATGCTTTAATTTCTGATAGGCCTGTTCTTTTGTCAATGATTTTTTGGGTAGCATTTTCTAATTCAGGGCTCAAATGTAAGCCTCGTATCCTGCTGCTAATTAATAATCCACAGTGTTTTTATAAATGTTGGCCATTATACAAAAATCATTAGCTTCGCCTCAAACCAAATGCAAGATGAAATTTATTGTTTCCTCTTCGGCTTTACTGAAACAACTGCAGCATATTTCTGGAGTTATTAATGCCAATACAGTACTGCCGATCCTGGAAGATTTTTTGTTTGAAGTAGAAAAGAATAAACTGAGTGTAGTAGCGACAGATCTTGAAACCGTGATGCGCATTCAAATGGATATTGAGGCCAAGGATAGCGGTAAGGTTTGTATTCCTGCAAAAATTCTTTTGGACAGCTTGAAAAATATTCCAGATCAGCCGTTGACATTTAATATCGATAAAAATTTTGGTATTGAACTCACCAGCGATAATGGAAAATATAAAGTAATGGGGGAGAACCCTGATAATTTTCCGAAAGAACCTTCTGCCGATGACACTACCACATTCAAAGCAACTTCTTTGGCTTTGATCACTGCTATTAATAAAACGCTGTTTGCTGTAAGCAATGATGATCTGCGTCCGGCAATGACAGGTGTATTTTTTGAATTGGATAAAAAAGGAATGCAATGCGTGGCCACCGATGCACATCGTTTGGTAAAATATAAAAGGGTTGATGTAAGCTGTCCGAAGAGCGACAACTTTATCGTGCCTAAAAAACCATTAACACTTTTAAAATCTGCCTTGCCTGCAAATGAAGATGAAATTTCCATCAGCTATAACAGCAATCATTTTTTTGTAAAACACGGCACTACGCAAATGAGTTGCCGCCTTATCGATGCCCGTTTCCCCGATTATAAAGTGGTGATTCCTTCTGATAATCCTTATAAATTGGTGGTTAATAAAAATGATTTCCAGGGAGCATTGCGTCGTGTTGCCATCTTTAGTAACAAAAGCACCAACCAGGTTGTTCTTAGCATTGCTGGCAGCGAACTTGAATTGACCGCACAGGATATTGATTTCAGCTTTGAGGGTGATGAAAGAATGAAATGCCGTTATGATGGCGAGGATCTTGCGATCGCTTTCAATGCAAAGTTTTTGATAGAAATGCTGAACGCAGCAGATAGTGACGATATAAAAATTGAACTTTCCACTCCAACAAAAGCGGGAATAATAAAACCTACTGAACAGGAAGATAATGAAGAGCTGATGATGCTTGTAATGCCACTAATGCTGAATCAATAATTTTTGAAATATAAAATATCTTTTTAGTCCCGCTTTAGGCGGGACTTTTTTATTTTTATAAAATGGACTTTGTCATTCTGCAATCTTTTAATAATTACCTGGATGCTCATTTACTAATGGCTAAATTGGAAAGTGAGGATATTCAATGCTGGCTGCAGGATGAGAACACGGTTACTCTCTATCCGATTTTGACAAATGCAGTTGGTGGAATAAAGTTATTTGTTAATAAAAACGATCTTTCCCGTGCTCGCCAAATTTTCTGGGAAGTTGAAAACAACAGAAAAAAAACAATTGAATGTCCAAAATGCAAAGGTCACAACATTGAACTAGTCAGTACTCCGCGTAAAGCCGCAAACTGGTTTAGCGCTATTCTTACTTTTTTTCTTGGAGATTATGCTTTGTCAGTTGACAAAGTCAATCATTGTTTTGATTGCGGAAACGAATTTACAAATAGTAATGAAACAAACACTTCTGCTTAACATATTTTGATGTAACTTTTCATCAAATAAGTCTAATGTGGCATTCCTTAAAGGAGTATTTTGATTCCCTTGAACAACGACCCCTGGAAAGACTGGCGTTTATTGTAGGAAGCCTGCTTATTTTATGGATCATTGAAGGAGCCATTCCATTATTGCCACTCAAGTATAAAAAAAATAAGGCCCGGCACGCAGGTGTTAATCTCTTTTTTACATTATTACATCTTATTATTCATACCGGCTTTGGTGTTTTAATTGTCTTTCTTTCCGATTGGGCTGCTAAAGAAAAGTTCGGTCTTGTATATTGGTTAAATGCATCAGTGGTTGGCAGTATTGTAATTTCAGCTTTAGTCCTCGATTTTTTTGGCGGCTGGCTTTCTCATATTGTAGAACATAAAATTCCTTTATTCTGGCGCATGCATATTATTCATCATGCCGATAATAATGTTGATGTAACAAGTGGCCTGCGCCATCACCCGCTGGAAAGTGTTTGGCGTGGTTTATTTTTTTTAATTGCTATAATTATAAGCGGCGCCCCGATGTATGGCATCATGATCTATCAAACACTATTAACAGTTTTTACGGGGGTTACTCATGCAAATATCTCTCTTCCAAAATCGGTAGATAAGATCATTAGCTATGTCTTGGTTTCTCCCAATATGCATAAGGTGCATCACCATTGGAAGCAACCCTATACCGATACCAACTATGGTGCTGTTTTTTCGATATGGGACAGGTTATTCGGAACTTTTGAAACACTTGATCCCAAAAGCATTCGCTATGGTCTCGATCGTTATTATCCCAATGAAAAAGACGAGGACTTGGTTGCATTGCTAAAAAAACCATTTCAAAAACTTGATGGTTGAAAGGTTTTATTAACTTCCCAAAATGATTATTGTTGCCGCTATTCCTGCCCGCTATGCGGCCACTCGTTTTCCGGGTAAGCTAATGCAGATGCTGGGAAATAAAACGATCATTCGACATGTGTATGATAATACTGTATCAACAGGTTTATTCAGTGATGTTTTTGTGGTAACCGACAGCGATATAATTTATAAAGAGATAAAAGATAACGGTGGCAAAGTGATCATGAGTAAAAAAGAACACGAGAGCGGCAGTGATAGAATTGCCGAAGCAATTACTGAAAGGAATATTGATGTCATTGTAAATGTGCAGGGTGATGAGCCTTTTATAAAAAAAGAACCGCTGGAAAAATTAGTTCGCCTTTTTAATGATGATAGCATACAGGTTGCTTCGCTGATGAGAAAAATTTCAAAAGAAGAAGCCGTTAATCCAAATAATGTAAAAGTTGTCACCGATAGATCAGGTTATGCTCTTTACTTTAGCAGAAGCCTTGTTCCTTATCAAAGAGAGGAAAAAATGAATAATGAATATTTTTTGCATGTTGGTGTATATGGTTATAAAAAAGACGCATTGATAACTTTTACCAAATTGCCGCAATCCCAATTGGAAAAAATTGAAAAATTAGAACAACTCCGCTATTTGGAAAATGGTATTAAAATAAAAATGGCTGAAACGGATTATAACAATATTGCTATCGATACACCGGAAGACCTGGAAAAAGCAAAGAGTTCTTTATGATTTAATTATCCTTCTTATTTAACTCTGTCAATATTTCTTCCTGTTTATTTCTTATTTCCGCCAGCTTTAGTTGGTTTGCTGGACCGTCCTCCTGTGCAAGTTGTTTGACAATAGATACTTGTTCTTTTCTGGCATCCAATAATTGTTCCAGCAAGCTGATCCTTTTTTTTGCTGACTCAGACACATTGTAATTTTTCATGGCAGCAACAGTCGATGTTGCTTTTGCAAATTCGTTGTTGATGTTTTCCTCATTCTTTGCGAGCCATTCTTTAAACGAAACTGTTCCATCATTAAACATAGTAACTATCTTTTCATCGCTTTGCACATACTCTCTATATTTTTCAAATAACTTTTCTCCATCTGGAAATTTTACTTCCTTCAAATAATTTAATTCTGCAGCACGTCTCTCTGGATCTACTTTATTTTCAGGACTATTGAGATATATCCATGCTGAAAGGACCGCACCGGTAACTATCGCTACTAAAACAAGATTGCTTTTAACGCCTTTGTCTTCTTTTTTTAATAATGGATAAAAAATAAACCCGATGATCAGGCCGCTCAATAGTCCGCCAATATGAGCCGCATTGTCTATTCCTGATTTTACCCCATAAATTAAATTAAAAACAACAAAGACGCCTATACTTTGCAATAGTGATGTTCTCATTTGTTTTGGAATAAGATTCGTAAAAAGCAAAGCAAGAAAAATTCCATACAAGCCGAAGATGGCGCCGGAGGCGCCTGCGCTATTCACGGCTTCGCTATGCCACCAAAGACTTGCAAGGCTTGCAAAAATTCCCGTGGCTAAATAGGCGATTATATATTTTGTTTTTCCAAGCATGGGTTCAAGATATGCCCCTGCCATGTACAATGCATAAGAGTTCATTACAAGGTGAATTATGCCAAAGTGTAAAAAAATACAAGTGATCAACCTCCACCAATCTCCGGATAAAGTGAGTGGTGAAAAATTACTTCCCCAATCAATATGCACCAAAGCATTCGGAGCAAAAATTCCTGCTCCGTTAATTGCCATCAGGATAAATACAATAACATTTATTCCAATAATACCATAGGTCGCATACAAATTCGAACCTGAAAGTTTCATTACTTTATTAATTTCCTCCGCTTGTTTTGCTTCTTCTGTTACTGTCTGAACGGTTTGGGTTCGTAAGTTTTCGATTGCCGTTGTCCATTCTGGTTTAGGCGCTGATGATCTTACTTTTTCAAAGGCCTCTATGAAATCTTTGATATGCTTTTTATTCCTGCCCATCATATCAAAAGATTCATTGTGTACAAGGCTGCTTTTAACCGACATTATTTCGTCAGCCGCCTCCACTAATATTTCATCATCATATTTATTCCAACTGCGGGGCGTATATCCAATAACTGCATTGGGGCCGGCATATTTTGGCGTCCAGCCCAGCTCTAAAAAAGCTCCATAAGAAAACAATAAAAGCTGCTCTGATGTCAATCCCGGAAACGAAAAATCTTGTTTTTGAGATGGCATATTTTTAATTTGATTTCAAAGTGCCAAATATAACAGGTTCACAAAAAGAATAATCGATTTGTTATTTTTAACCCTCCATTATTTTACTGATGGGTTTCTTTTGCTAACTTACCAATGTTATGAGTGTCAAGCTTAAGCCGGAAAAATATCTTAAGTATTTAGTGCCGATAAATTTATTTGGCACACGCCGCACCCGTGAAATATTAAGCCAGAACCCAACTATAATTCCGCTCCGGGAAGATTCGAAAGAAATAAGGATCACCATATATGATTATAATGCAGAGGCGATGGAAGTGTATGAGGGGAAAGACGTAACTGAATGTTTCCAATTCTTATCCAGGCACAGCATAACATGGATCAATATTGATGGTATTCGTAAAGCTGATGTGGAAAACCTATCCAATTATTTTGGCATACATCCACTGATACAGGAAGATATTATGAGTATCAACCAGCGGCCAAAAATGGATGAAATAGATAATATTCTTTTTTGCCTTCTAAATATGCTTTACTATAATCCGGAAATGAACACCGTAGAGCAGGAACAGATCAGCATTGTACTTGGGAAAAATTTTGTGATCAGTTTCCAGGAAGACCCAACCCGTGATGTTTTTAATTCATTGAGGGAAAAATTGAAGTTGGCGAGCAGTCGTCTTCGCCAGGCAGGTGCCGATTATCTCTGCTATACGATGCTCGATCTTATCGTCGATCATTATTTTCTTGTAATGGAAAATATCGGTGACCAGATAGAAGCGTTGGAAGAAGAAGTGGTAAGAAGTTCCACCCAGCGATCATTAGCAAAAATTAACCAGTTCCGCAAAGAGATAATTGTTTTAAAAAGAAATATATCGCCGGTTAGGGATCTTATTAATGGTTTTATTCGAAGCGACAGCGATCTGCTTGATGATAGAAGCACAAAATATTTTAAAGATATTTATGATCATATTGTGCAGGCAAATGATCTGAGTGAAACCTATCGTGATATGATGATCAACATGCATGATCTTTATCTTAACAATGTTAACCTGAAGATGAATGAAGTGATGAAGGTAATGGCAATAGTAACTTGTTTACTTGCGCCGGCAACAGTTATCGGTGGTATATTCGGGATGAACTTTGATACTATCCCCTGGCTGCATAATCCTTATGGCTTTTTCGGTGCCGTTATTGTAATGTTAGCTATTCCAATTTGGATGCTTTGGTTCTTTCGGAAAAGAGGGTGGTTCTAAATATCTTTTCTATAAAAGAAGTCTGTTTCTTTTATCCAGCCATTTTTTTCATACACTTTTTGTGCGGTAAAATTATCTGATGCTGTTTGCAGTATCAACCATTTTGAATTTGTCTTTGCTCCAAAATCCTTTGCAGCATCTAACAATTTTCTGGCAACTCCCATTCCTCTTGCTTTTTCATTTACATAAAGATCATTCAGCAACCAGGTTCTTTTCATACTTACAGAAGAAAATATTGGGAATAATTGAGTAAAGCCGATCAATTCTTTTTGTTCTTCAGCAACAAAGATCACCGACTCTTTTCTTTTCATTCGCTTTTTTAAAAAAGATTTTGCATTATCAATATCCGATGATTGTTTATAAAATATCCTGTATTTGTCAAATAACACCGAAAGTTTATCAATGTCTTTTTTCTTTGCCCTGCGAATGACCATAAAATTATTTTACCGGCTTGAATTTATAAGGATACACTTTGCCTGAGCTCCACTGGCATACATAAAGATTCTCTTCATCATCTACTAACACATCATGCGGATGCTTGAAAAGCTTATCTGTTTGATGAAAAGGTTTTAATTTATCATTTTCATATGCCGTTTCCGATCCGCAAAGCACCGAAACAACTTTGTTTTCTTTATTTAGAATAATAACAAACCCTGAGTCAACAGTATCAAGATTGGGCGAACGGAGAACTGCTGCATATAAATAATTCCCTTTTATAACAGGCCGGCATACACATGCTCCGGGCAAAGAAATTGTTTCAATATATTCTCCCGCCATAGAAAATCGTTTAAAGCAACAACGGGTTCTGTCGGTAATAATTAAAGTTTCGGGGGTTGTGCGATGATCGATCGTAATGCCGTGTGCATTGTCAAGATTTTTTTCTTCATTTCCTCTTCCACCAAAAACGTTCTTGAGCTTTCCCTTTTCATCATAGTGCATAATGTATTGCATACCATAGCCATCGGCTAAATATATTTCTCCGTCTTTTGTTATAGTTGTTTCTGTTGGAACGAATCTCTTTGCATCAGGATACTTACCGGTTTCAACCGGGTAATCCCATGTTTGTAAAATTTGTCCATCGATCGTTGCTTTATAGAATTGATTTTTTGCAGTATCAGTTATAAAAAGAAACTGTTCTTTATCTCCCCAAAGGGTCAGCCCATGTGCACCGGGAAAATCATGGCCCCATGTTTTTAGCAGCTTTCCTTTTTTATTAAAAAAGATAACATTGTTTTTTGTTTCATTAGTTAATAAAACAATTCTTCCCTTGGCATCCTGCACCATTTCATGACAATCATTTACGGGCAATGTTGCAGCATCTGCCTTTACCCAATCTTTCACCAGTTTATATCTTTTTTCATGCTGTCCATAAACAATTTCGCCATCGACGATCTCAAATAATTTCTCTCTTGCGATCATGCTGCCGGCAATAAGCAAGCTGCTGTTTTGAATAAATTCTTTTCTTTTCATATTGATCAGTTAAAAAATATTTCGTCAATAAAGATCCAGGCTTTATCTCCTTTGCCCGGATGCCATATTGGTAATTTTAAAACATTCTTTGCTATTATTTTATAGTACTTGTAGGTTGATTGCGGAATATCAATTTTCATTCCCTCAACTCTAACAATATTCTTTTCTTCTTTTGTTGGCTGTGGTGCAGTTGCCTTCTTTAATAATTTTAATTTGTCTTTGCTTTCCCCAGCCCAAATCTCGACCTCTGCCGGTGGCATTAAATACGATTGCACATTTTCATTATAGCTTATCGAAATGCTATTGATAGTTTGTACAGTATCAAAATAGAAGGATGCAGCAAATGGTTGTTCCCTAAAGCCAAGCCATGCTTCATCGCCAAAATTTTCTGCCAATCCCTTCTTGCCGTCAATTAATGTGGCGCCTCCGCTACCTTTATATTTTTCATTTGGCTTATTTATTAATTCTGCTCCCGATGGCTTTATACCCTTTTTAAAAAATGAAAATGTAGTAACAGGGCTGCTATACCAACCCGTCTTTATACTTTTCGCTTTGATCAACGTAAATCCGTCAGCGGTAATGGGGCTTTTATATATTGGCGATGTTGTGCTGTCGGGATCGGTGCCATCAACAGTATATCGGATTGTTGTTCCCGCTATCTTTTGTTCTAATTCTATTTTTTCATTTGCTGTCAAAATAAATTCTTCGTTCTTTACACTTGGCGGTGTCAACGTAAGTATTTCGTTTTCGTCAGGAATATAGCCACGGTCAAATCTTATTTTTTTGTTTTGCTTTTGTAATTCGTTAGCTTCAATTGCTGAAATTTTTGTGTTCCAGATAAAAACTTCTTTCAATGAATCGAACTGCGAAAATGATTCCGCTGCATTTTTATCAATTTGAGTTCCTGCAAGCGAAAGTGATTGAAGGCTCTTTATTTTTTTGATCTCAGCTAATGCGCTGTTTGTGATCAGTGAATTATTTAATATTAACTTTTCAAGATTTGAAAATTGATTGACCGTTTTCATATCTGCATCATTAACGGGCATATTGCCGAGATTAAGCACAACCAGTTGCTCTTTTACCTTGAAAAGATCTTCCAGTTTTTTCCTGTCAAACTTTTCCCTGACAAAGAAGTCTGCCTGCAGCGCTGGTGAGTTTTGTGATATTGGAGATACCGAACAAAACGGACCACTCAACTTTTGAATTGTTGAGGTCGATGCTGCTGCGAATGAATAAGTTTTTTCTGTTTCTGCTTTTGGCAAATGAATAAATTTTGAAGCAAGAACCTTTACAGTATCATCATCTGCATAATCCTTCATTGTTTTTTTCATGTCTGCCCCTGATTGTATCCATGCAAATAAAAGATCGATTTGTTCCTGGCTCAACTGTGGTTTGCCTTTTGGCGGCATGTGTTTTTTTTCGTCTTCTGGCAAATTGATCTTTTCAATGATGTGGCTGGTCAGCGCATCTCCGGGTTTCCAAATTGGTCCATTCTTTCCGCCTTCCATAATCTTTTCTTCTGTCGTCATGATCAATCCCCCCTTTGCCTTCTTTTCATTGTGACAGGAAAAACATTTTGATCTGAGAATTGGTTGTATAGCCGCTGTGAATAAATAACTGCTATCCGTGATTTTTTCTTCTTCAGTATTTTCATTTCTTAATGGTTGCCATACAAATCCTTCGCCATGCGTAAGATTAGAACCGAAGTGACTTCCAATGATCATTGCGGCAAGTGACAGGGTGATGGCCGTTCCAAAAACAAATTTCTTTTCAGGATAAGATCGATAGATCAATAGAAGTGTATAAGATAAAATTGCGGTTGTGATCCCAAGTATTTTATGTTTCAAAAGAATGTTTTCATCATAACCACCTTCTCTCGAAAGAAAAAATCCCATTAGTGCAGTAAGCGCAGCAGTAAATGCTGTGACTTGTAACACAAGAATAAATATCTTTTGAAAAGATGCTGGTTCAATATTCCTTCTTCCGATCCATAATATAAACGAGATTACAAGAAGCCCGATCGGTAAATGAAGTAACAGCGGATGCATTCTCCCAACCGCCTGTAACGATGCCGGAAGTGATACTTTGTTTTGAAAAAATAATAAAAACAAAAGCATCACGATGATAAAAAAACTAAGATTGGATAAAATGCGCTGGAATAATTTCATGCTGCTTTTTTATGCAAGTATTCCGTTTACAACTTTTCCGGCAACATCTGTTAAGCGATAACGACGACCCAGGTGTTTATAAACAAGTTTTTCGTGATTCAATCCCATTAGGTGTAACGCTGTTGCGTGAAAATCGTTTATGTGGACCGGATCTTTTACAATATTATAGCCGAACTCATCTGTTTCTCCATAAGAAATTCCGGGCTTGATGCCACCACCCGCCATCCAAATACTATAACATCTTGGATGATGGTCACGACCATAATTATCTTTTGTCAAAGCTCCCTGGCAATAATTTGTTCTGCCAAATTCGCCGCCCCATATCACTAATGTTTCATCGAGCAATCCTCTTTGTTTAAGATCCATTACCAACGCAGCCGATGCTCGATCGGTATCTCTTGCTTGCCCCGGCATTTCACCAACAAGATTTCCATGCTGATCCCATCCCTGGTGATACAATTGAACAAACCTAACTCCCGCTTCTGAAAGTTTCCTTGCCAGCAAACAGTTTGCAGCATAAGTTCCCGGCACCAAACAATCGGGACCATACATTTTTATTATTTGATCCGATTCTTTTGACAAGTCGGTAAGTTCTGGTACCGCCGTTTGCATGCGGTATGCCATTTCATACTGTTCAACTTTTGTTTTTATTTCAGGATCGCCAAATTCCTGGAATGATAATGCATTCAGTTTTGCCAATTCATCTAACATTCTTCTTCTGTCCAACTTATCTGCCCCTTCCGGATTATTTAAATACAAAACTCTTTCATCGCTATTACTGAATTGCACTCCCTGGTGAATGCTGTCAAGAAAACCATTTGTCCACAGTTTTGAATAAACTCCTTGTCCATTTCCTTTTCCTCTCGATAACAACACACAAAATGCAGGAAGGTTTTTATTCTCACTTCCCAGCCCATAGCTCAACCACGAGCCCATGCTTGGGCGATTACCTTGTTGTGCACCAGTTTGTATAAATGTCAACGCCGGATCGTGATTGATCGCCTCCGTGTGCATTGTTTTTATTACGCAAATATCATCGGCAATTTTTCCAATGTTTGGAAACAATTCACTTATCCATGTTCCGGACTCTCCGTACTGATTGAATTTAAATTTCGAACCCACCATTGGGAATTTATCCTGGTTCGCCGTCATTCCCGTGAGTCGTTGTCCCATTCTTATAGAAGCAGGAAGATCTTCTCCCATTCTTGCGATCAATGTTGGCTTGTAATCGAAACTTTCTAATTGTGATGGCGCCCCATTTTGAAAAAGGTAAATGATTCGTTTTGCTTTGGGCGCAAAATGTGGAAGTCCAACAGGCGGTAACATTTCCGAAGACCCGCTGCTGAATAGATCTTTAACGAGCAGCGAACCCAATGCAACACTGCCAAGGCCAAGACTAAGCTTGCCAAGAAAATGTTTACGTGTAATGTTCAACCTGTTTTCGAAAAATTCGTTTGCCATGACATTTATTTTTTTGTTGTCAGCATTGTTACTACTATCGTCTTCACTTGCGTCGCACTCTTGTACGTTCGGTAATCCTATTCAACATATTTAATCTACGCTCCATTTATCTTTGCTGTGTTGAACCCCTACGGGATAAAGTAATCATCAATAAACAAAAGAGTCTTCCACCTAAGTCTCCCCTTTAGGGGAACAGGGGGTTTTACGTCTTCGTTATCGCCTCCTCCATATTATAAATTGTATGAACTACCTGCATCAGTGCAGCTGCTTCTGCTTTATTTATATTTTCTTCGTGTTTGTATTCCCCTGCCTTTAAAAAGCCTTCAGCCTTTCCCGACTGCTTTACAAATTCATCTTTTTCTTTCTTATAATAATCAAAAAGAATTTCTTTTTCTTTCTCGCTTGCTTTTCTGCAAATGATCAAACGAAATGCTTTTTCAATTCGTTGTTCTTCTGAGATTTTTTCGGCTGCTAATTTCTCAGCTAACACTCTTGCGGCTTCCAATACTTGCGGATCATTTAATAAGACCAATGCCTGCAACGGAGTATTGGTTCTCACTCTTTTTACCTCGCATTGATCCCTGTTTGATCCATCGAAGGTCAACATAGATGGTGGCGGAACGGTTCTTTTAATAAACGTATACATTCCGCGACGATACAATTTTTCATCATGATCTTGTACATATCTTGCTAATTGGCCACGACCCGATGTTGATGATTCCCAAATTCCTTTTGGCTGATATGGTTTTATACTTGGCCCGCCAATTTCATCATTCATTAATCCGCTGCTCGATAAAACAATGTCTTTTACAAATTCTGCCCCATATCTTATTCTTGAAGATCTTGAAAGAAAAATATTATCGGGATCCTTTGCAAGTTTTCCTTTTGTTGCTACGGATGATTGACAATAGGTAGCAGACATTACGATTTGTTTTACCAGGCGTTTTATATTCCAGCCGTTATTCATAAAATCCAACGCAAGCCAATCCATTAATTCCGGATGTGATGGTGGTTCTCCCTGCATTCCAAAATCACCAGAAGTTTTTACAAGTCCTCTTCCAAAAAATTCCTGCCACATACGATTTACAAAAACTCTTGATGTTAATGGGTGTTTTTTATCAAACAACCACTTTGCTAATCCAAGCCTGTTTTTTTCCAGCTTTGTTGAATCGAACGGAAAAATTTTCGGAGGTGTGTTAAAAGAAACTTCCTCTCCCAGCTGATCGTACACTCCTCTTTTTAAAATATGCGTACACCTTACTTCGCTGCTGTCTTTCATGATCATGACTGCTACCGCGGCGGTGTCCTTTTTATTGATGAATTGTAAAACATTTTTTACGTCGTCATCGCTGATCTTCATATTCGGAGGGTCGGCAAGCGAAGCAAGGGAAATATCACCAAGCAATCCTTTCTCATTTATTTGATTGAAAAAAGCAAATGTGCTATAATAAGATCTTTGGGAAATGGGGTCAAACTTATGGTCATGACAATGGGCACATTCAAATGTCATTGCTAAAAATGTTTTTCCAAACGTATTGGTGCGGTCAGATACATATTCTAACCGATACTCTTCATCTATCACACCGCCTTCCTGTGTTATTTTGTGATTGCGGTTAAAACCCGTTGCCAGCAACATTTCTTTTGTTGGTTCAGGAATTAAATCTCCTGCGAGCTGCCATGTAACAAATTTTTCATAAGAATAATTTTCATTAAAGGCATGGATCACCCAATCTCTCCATGGCCACATTGTTCTTAATCCATCATCCTGGTAACCGTGACTATCTGCATATCGTGCAGCATCCAACCATTGCACGGCCATTTTTTCTCCATAATGTTGGTTGGCTAAAAGTTCGTCAACAATTTTTTCATATGCATTTGCAGAATTATCATTCAAAAACTTTTCCTGCATTTCAAGGGTTGGCGGCAAACCGGTCAGATCAAAACAAACTCTTTTTAATAGTCGTTCTTTATCTGCTTGCTCATTGGGTGAAAGATCTTTTAATTCCATTTTAGCAAGTATAAAATGATCGATCTCATTCTTTGCCCATTTTGTATTTTCTGTTTCTGGAAGCTGTTGGGGTTGCGGAGCAATAAAAGCCCAGTGCTGTTTGTATTCGGCGCCTTGCTTTATCCATTTTGTAATAAGTTTTATTTCATATTCCGAAAGAGCAAGATTGGAGGATGGAGGCGGCATTCGTTCGGCCGTATCTTCTGATATGATACGATGATAAACCTGGGACTCGTCTGGTTTTCCTGGAACAATAGCGAACATTCCCGGGCTTTCTTTTAATGCCGCGTATGCACTATCTGCAATATCGAGTCGAAGATTTGCTTTTCTTTGTGTGGGTTCAGGACCGTGACATTTATAACAACGATCAGAAAGTATCGGTCTTATATGAATATTATAATCAACGTGAGAAGGAAGTTTTTCTTTGGGTTTATTCTTTGCATAAATAAATATGGATGCCGCGGCACCAATTAAAATGACAAGCGTTAAAACCCACCAGCTTTTTTTCATTTACACGGTTCTTTATGAGCGGTAAGGTAAATATTTCCCTGTTATCAGTGAAAGTTCAATATCGGTTATTTCTTTTTGTAAACCGGAACGGTACTACACGGCTCTCCGTACATTATGCTTTTTGCAACCGGCAATAATTTCCGTGTAGCTTCTGCATAAGCAAAATCATCGATCGGTGTTTCGCCACAGCCTTTTAGAACGATTCTTTTATCAGTAAATTCTGCTTCTTGTATTGAAGAGATGTTTTTTAAAAAAACCGTTTTGTAAATTTCTTTCTCTTCTCCTACAATGGTTTCTTTTGCTACGGGTTGAAGATATGTTGTAACAAGCATATAAGCCCAAACAGGGATGATCGCATCAGCCGTACAGACTATCGCCACGTTCTTGTTTCTATACTTTTCCCAATCCTGTTGTTTCAGAGCTTCGCGAAAATCTTTTTCTTTTAATATCATTCCCATAAAAAGAAATTCTTTCAGATCAAAAACAGCTATTGACTCTTTTTTTGGAAGATATTTTTCAAGATCGATCGTTACTAACCCGCTTTCGGCAACCTTATTTATAATTTCATCACTCATGCTATTGCAAAAATAACGCAGCTTTTGATCTTTTTGTTTACGAAAAGCGGCGCAAAAAAGCCCGTCTCACTTAAGTTGAAACGGGCTTTTAACTCCTTGGTCCTTATATTATCAATAAAAGTTTCTTCGATTGTCTTTAATGGTTGCCTGATCTTTCATTAGCTTGACCGGTGAACTGTAAAAGCTCTGCATTTGTTTTGCTCTTTGTCTCATTTGTTCCTTTTGCATTTGAATATCTGCTACCGCCACTGAAGTAGTGGTCAGGTCGTCAACTCTTACAACATAAACGGCATCTCTGCCTGCTATCGGCTCGCTAATTACTTTCCCTTTATTGGCTATATTAAATGCCGCACCCAGAACTTTGGGCTCTGTGATCATTCCGCCACCCGTTATCCGAACACTATCTGCTGTAATTATAGAATCCTGTAGCGCTGCTGCCACCGCCTCAAGTGTTGAAGCCGTTCCAATCTTTTGCTTTATTTGCTCAGCTTTCTTTTTATCCTTAAGTATTCTTTCAACACCTTGTGCA
Organism: Chitinophagaceae bacterium; assembly: GCA_044867875.1. Classification (GTDB taxonomy): domain Bacteria; phylum Bacteroidota; class Bacteroidia; order Chitinophagales; family Chitinophagaceae; genus VBAS01. The sequence goes on along the minus strand of JBIOVR010000153.1, from coordinate 1,674 downwards.
TTGGCGGATCCTACTCTTGCAATATATGCTGGCTGTGTTCCTTCTTTTAAAACATCTGTGACCGCAGCAACAACATATTTATAGCCTGACTGAGCATCACCAATTCTTTCCTGTTTGATCACATCTCCTTTGTCAGCCTTATAAATTTCTCTCACTAATGTGCGGCATGGTACTGCCTGGCCAAACCCGCCAGCCATTCTTTGATCGATGTCCTGGATAGAAATATCATTCGGGCCAATATTCGAGGCCTCGAATTTTTCAATGCGCCCATTTGATTTAGCAATGTTGTCGTTAAATGCTTTTAAGTCCGGGCTTTGACTTACAAACTTGCTGGCATCTTCAAGCACGACACGTTCTGTTTCATCGCTTGCAATGATATTCTTTGCAAATTGAGCAAACTTGTAATGTGACTCTGGATTTTTCAATTCAAGAATTTCAATAAGGTGATATCCAAAGCTTGTTTTCACAACTTTCTTTTCTCCTTTTTTCCCATCGAATAAAGCGAACTGAGCAAATTCTTTTGCAAAGTTTGGTTGCTGCATATCAAATGAGCTAAATGTCATTTCCCCGTTTTTTGCCCTGCTACCATCACTTTGCGGATTATACTTTTGCACCAGGTCTGCCCATGATGCTCCGCCTTTTACCGCAGCCTCTACAGAATCCATTTGTTTTTTCGCTATACTATCTACAACTCCTCCTTGTGAAGGATCATTGCTTATCAATATGTGGCGGCATCTTACAGAGTCTGGCAGTGTTTTTATCTCGATCATCTTTGCTAATGCATACGCATGATCATCCAGGTATGGACCATAAACTTGGCCTTTTGCAAGGGCTGTAATGCTGTCTTTGGCAGGCATTTTCATAAAGGTCTTTCCAACAAACACATCAGAATAAGCGATCGTACTTCCGTAACGTGATAGAAATCTTGCCGGTGTGGTATCAGTTGCAAACTCTGGTTTTAGATCAGCTATCTGTTTTCTTAGCTGTGCAGAATCTGCTTCTGTTGGCGCTGCGTTGAAAATGGTGTAAGCAATACTCCTGCTTTCTGTTTGCTTATACTGATCTTTATTTTTATTTACATAGTCTTCGATCTCTTTATCTGTGATCTTAATAGCGCTGTCAGAAATTTTTGAATACGGATACCTTACAAAAGAAATTTTTGCAAGCCCTGCTGCTTCGGTATTTTGTTTTTCAACATACCATTTAGGATAATAAACAGAATTGGTAAGAAGTGAATTGTACTTCTCCATTTTACGGTTATACTCCATTGATGCGAGATATCCATCTAACTGATCTCTCTCCACCTGGTTGGGACTTCTTCTTAATTGGTTGATGGCATTCTGTGCAGCGGCGCCGTCATAATTTCCCTGCTGGTCAGAAAAACGTTGTCTAAGATCCTGGGGAGGATTTTGTCCAAACAGGTAATCATTAAACTCTTTTTTGCCGACATCAATTCCGACTTTATCGAATTCGGATGTCATAATAATTTCTTCCACTTCCTGATTCCACAATGCTTCAGCCGTTTGATGTTTTTGCGCTTCGGTATATTCCTGTTGCTGTTGTTGCAGAGCGGCTTGTTGCTGATCATCTCTTGCTTTTAGTTTGGTTTCAAAACTGATATAATCAATTTTTTTTCCATTCACAGAACCGAGTGTCGATGAATTTCCTGGTCCC
>JBIOVR010000152.1:0-17462 GCA_044867875.1 Chitinophagaceae bacterium | reverse complement strand
TTTTTTTATTGATTCCGCGGCCTCTGTATTCAGGGAGTACATACATAAAGCCTAAATATGCATGGCTACTATGTTTTAAAAATGGTTTTGATCTATCGATCCTTGCATAACCCGAAGCGATGATCTTATTGTCTTCTTCAGCAACCACAACTTCAGCAAGCGGAGAAGTTAGCAGCGATTTCAGATCATAGTAATTAATAGGGTCAGGTTTTAAAGTTGGATCAAATGGTCGCTCTGTTTTTATAAGGTCTTGCTCAAAAACCAACAGTTGCCCCAAATCAAGTAGCGAGGCCTTTCTAATTTTAATTTCATTCATAGTGTTCCTTTATATCAGAAGTGAGGAATTTTTGCCCCAAAAAATAGCCTTTTTGCCATGGTATAGTATTCTTACAATTAATATGCAAGTAGCAAGTTCGGACATTGTTTATTATTCAATATTTTTTGCATGAATTTTTTTATCCAATCAAAGAAAAATACATTTATAACTTATTACTGTTATTTAATGATCTGAGCATATGAAGGCATTAACTAAAGCTAAAACGGGAATCAGTGGCCTTGATGAAATAACCTTGGGAGGAATTCCTCAGGGCAGACCTACACTTATCTGTGGGGGACCGGGATGCGGCAAGACACTTTTCTCAATTGAATTCCTGATAAACGGGGCTACACGTTTCAAAGAACCAGGGGTTTTTGTAACGTTCGAGGAAAAAACTGAAGAACTTACAATGAATGTAGCTTCCCTGGGCTTTGACCTGGAGAAATTGCAGAAAGAAAAAAAGCTTAGGCTTGATTATATCCGCATTGAAAGAAGTGAGATAGAAGAAACAGGGGAGTATGATCTTGATGGGTTATTTATAAGACTGGAACATGCAATTGATAGCATCGGAGCAAAAAGAGTTGTGCTTGACACGATCGAAAATTTATTTGCAGGATTAACAAACCAGGGAATACTTCGGGCTGAGCTTCGTCGACTTTTTCTTTGGTTAAAAGACAAAGGAGTAACCGCTATTGTTACAGGCGAACAAGGTGATGGTAAACTTACACGTCATGGCCTGGAAGAATATGTTTCTGATTGTGTCATCTTATTAGATCATCGTGTGATAAACCAGATCTCAACACGCAGATTACGTATTGTAAAATATCGGGGTTCGGCACATGCCACTAATGAGTTCCCTTTTTTAATTGATGAAGACGGTATTTCAGTTTTGCCCGTAACTTCTTTAAAACTCAACAGGGCAGTTTCATCAGAAAGAATAAGTACTGGTATGCCGACTCTTGATGAAATGTTTAGCGGAAAAGGTTTTTATCGAGGCAGCAGTATTCTTGTTTCAGGAATGGCAGGTACTGGCAAAACAAGTATAGCTGCTTATTTTGTCAATGAAGCCTGTAAGCGAAATGAAAAAGCAATTTATTTTGCATTTGAGGAATCGCCACCCCAAATTATCCGAAACATGAGATCGATCGGGTTAAATCTTGAGCCGTATGTAAAAAAAGGATTGTAACAATTTCATTCTGCCCGCCCTGCTTTGCATGGCCTTGAAATGCACCTTTCGACTATTTATAAAATTGTAAGAGAATTCAAACCAACTACAGTAGTGCTTGACCCAATCACAAATCTTGTTTCTGTGGGGTTGATCAATGAAGTGAACTCAATGCTGCTGCGCCTGATCGATTTTTTACAGGGAGAAGGCATTACTGTTATGCTTACAGCTTTAATGAAAGTGATGGATGACCGAATGGATGAGGGAGTTTCTTCTTTGGTAGATACGTGGATCAATTTAAAAGATGTAGAATCAAATGGCGAACGTAACAGGGTTTTATCTATAATGAAATCAAGGGGAATGAAACATTCCAACCAGGTAAGAGAATTTATAATTTCAAATCGCGGCTTGACCCTTGTCGAAGTTTACCTTGGGCCAAAAGGAATTCTTCTTGGTTCAGAAAGAAAGGAACAAGAATTGCAGAAGCTAAAGGGCCAGGAATTGAAAGATCAGGAAGATAGGAAGGAGATGGCTCGCAGAAGACAGGAAAACGGAGTTATCAGACAACCAAAACAAAAGATCGGAAAATAACCATGGCAAAAAAGCAAAATACATGGGAACTGCGACTTTATGTTGCAGGCAAAACACCCAAGTCAGTAACTGCTTTACAAAATCTTCAGAAATATTGCGAAACCCATTTAAAGGGGCGATATAAAATTGAAGTCATCGATTTGTTGGTACATCCCCAGTTGGCGGAAGGCGACCAGATCTTCGCAATCCCTACGCTGGTAAGAAAAGTACCTGAACCAATTCGAAAAATAATTGGTGATCTTTCAAATGAAGAAAAAGTACTTGTAGGCTTAAATATCCGCCCGGTGAAACAATTAATGCAATGAAGCAAAACTTAGTAAATGGAAATGGTAAGAGCAAAAGCAATGAAGATCCTTATGTTTTCCGTTTGTATGTAACAGGGGCTTCTCCCAATTCTCTTCGGGCTATTGCAAATACAAGAGAATTATGTGAAGAACATTTTAATGATAATTACGAATTGGAAATAATTGATGTGCATCAGCAACCATCTGTTGCGAAACAAGAGAACATTATTGCATTGCCTTTGCTTATAAAAAAGCATCCCTTGCCCGAGAAGCGATTGATCGGAGACATGTCTGATATGGAGAGGGTACTTAAAAGTATTGGAGTATCAAATGGCGGATTATAAATGAAAGAAACTAAAACTTACGAAGAACTTTTGGAAGAATTGGAAGATCTAAGTTTCCAACTTAAAGAAGCCAATGAAACTATCCATGCTATTCGTACAGGGCAGATAGATGCATTGGTGGTGGAAACAGAAGACGGCCCGCAACTATATACTTTAAAAAGCGCTGATCATACCTACAGGGTATTCATTGAAAAAATGAAAGAAGGCGCAGTTACACTTAACAGCAAGGGGATCATTTTATATTGTAACTCGCAGTTTGCGGATATGATAAATATGCCATTGGCAAAGGTTATTGGTTTACCTATTATGAATTTTATTCCCGAACAGAGCAAGAGTAAGTTTAAAAATATAGCAGAACAAGGGTGGAAGACTGATAGCAAAGGAGAAATATTTTTAAAAAACAAGAACGAAGTGCTGGTACCTTTTTTACTATCTGTTACTTCCCTGGAACTGGATGAAGGAATAGCGTTAAGCATTATTCTTACTGATCTTACTATTCAAAAGGAAAACGAAAAGCAATTGCAGTTAAAAAATCAGCAATTGGAAGAAGCAAAGTTAGCAGCTTACAAAATGAACGAAGAGTTGGAGAGTATTGTTGAAGAAAGAACAAAAGACTTGCTGGTGAGTCGTGAATATTTCAAATTTTTAGCTGATAATATACCTGTGATAATATGGACTTCTACTATTGATGGGAAACTTGATTATGTTAACCGCCGGTGGGTTGAATACACAGGTTTTGATGTGGAGGAATCAAAAACAAAACAAGACGAGCTACTACATGCTGACGACGTGGAAAGAAGTACTTCGGAGTGGCAAACAGCTTTAAAGGAAAAAAGAAAATATGAAGGTGAGTTTCGGCTTAAAAGAAAAAAAGACGGAGCTTATCGATGGCATCATTCACAGGCTATACCATTTAAAGATGAACATGGGAATATAACTGCATGGATAGGAACAAATATCGATGTAGATGATCAGAAAAAAGAGCTGGAGAAAAAAGATGAGTTTATTGGCGTAGCTAGTCATGAGTTAAAAACTCCATTGACAAGCCTGAAAGGATATATTCAATTGATGGAATTCCAGGATAACTTGTCTGAAGCGGCGAAGATCTATGTTACAAAAGCAACTTCTTCCATAAACAAACTCCAACATTTGATAGATGAACTATTGGATGCAAGTAAGATAAAAGCTGGTAAATTTAAATTTCAAAAACATGAATTTAATCTAACGGAACTTGTATCTCTCATTGTTGAGAATTGTACTTATATGTACCCGGCATATAAAATAAACAAGGAATTGCAGGAAGATATCATGGTCTACGGAAATGATGAACGCATAGAACAGGTATTAATGAATTTAATAAACAATGCAGTTAAATATTCTCCCCATATAAAGGAGATCACCATTCGTGCTGAAAAAAATAAAGAGTCAGCGGTTGTATCGGTGATAGATTATGGCATAGGTATGGTCAATTCTGACCAGGAACTGGTTTTTGAAAGATTTTACAGGGCAAACGTTCATGAATCAACAATGCCTGGTCTTGGCATGGGACTTTATATTTCATCAGAGATCATAAAAGAGCACAATGGAGAAATAAATGTAAAAAGTAAATTGAATGAAGGATCTGTGTTTTCTTTTTCATTGCCACTTGCAAAAGTTGAGTCAACTTCGATGTAGAAACCGAAAAAAACATCATCTCTAAGAGACTGTCTGCAATATTTTTATGTTACTTTCGTTACTATAGATTGAAATAATTTTGGTTTAATTTTTGGAATCCAATTACTCTATGAAACAGCAAGCCGTACAACCTATGACTACAAGGTCAAAGACATTTGTTCAGAAAATTCTATTTGCTGCAATTGCAACCCTCTTTTTGGTTTTGATCTTTTCCTATTATCCCTTTCTCAGAAATTCAACTGTAAGCGCAGCTATTGTTCCAAACAAAAAGGATACGAGTGAGGCTGAAGTAGCACCGAAGCGATTTGAGCCAACATTATCTTATAAAGAGAAAATGGATCATATCATTAATGGTGATTCATCCGGCAAATGGGAAATGGAAGAATCTGAACCATTGCCTGGCGCCATTCTTCCTTATAAAAGAATTATTGCTTTTTATGGTAACCTGTATTCAAAGAATATGGGCATTTTAGGCGAACTACCTAAGCAAGAAGTGTTGGATAAACTGCAGAAAGAAGTAAAGACGTGGGAAGAAGCTGATACTGTTATGCAAGTGCAACCGGCCCTTCATTATATCGCTGTCACGGCGCAGATGCTGCCCGGAAAAGGAAATAAGTACAGGCTTCGTATGCCTTTTTCTCAAATTGATTCAGTGTTGAAAATGGCGGAGAAGATCAATGCCATTGTTTTTCTTGATATACAAGTTGCATTAAGCACATTAGAAGAAGAAGTTCCGCAGCTTGAAAAATATCTCAAGCTACCGAATGTGCATCTCGGAATTGATCCGGAATTTTCAATGAAAGGTGGACAAAAACCCGGTTCAGTGGTTGGTAGCTTTGATGCCACTGATATTAATTATACGAGTGCATACTTACAAAAAATTATAAAAGATAATAACCTGCCTCCAAAAGTTTTGGTGGTGCATCGATTTACACAGGGAATGGTAAAGAATTATAAGAACATTAAAACATTGCCCGAGGTGCAGGTTGTGATGCATATGGATGGATGGGGATTCCCGGCGAAGAAGATCAATACTTACAAGCAGTTTATTTATAAAGAACCTGTTGAATATACAGGGTTCAAGCTTTTTTATAAAAATGATACAAAGGGCAATGGCCGCTTACTAACTCACAAAGAACTTTTGAATTTGAAACCACAGCCTGTTTATATACAGTATCAGTAAAAAAATCATTTTGCCCAATCCGGTACAGGTGTAGAGGGATTGAATAGCTCATCAATGTAATAAGGCCTTTTATACAGGAAATCACAAGTGCTACCGACATTGTACACACACGGAGAGTACAAAGCGATGTCATCAGGATACATAATTGTTTTGGCGTCTCCTTTTGGCATCAGGCTCGAATCATGTTCTCTTCCAAGGATACAATGTCCCAGTTCGTGAAAAATAAGGCACTCAAGTTGGGCAGCGTTCTGCCAGCATTTATGTGTGTTAAATAAAATGATCTTTTGTATATCATTTCGTTTAGAAGTTACATTTGAAGTAGCGCAGTATTGTAATGATAAAGTAGAGTCGTATTTTATTATCAGGTTATCAATGCTGATACTCTCACCTCTTGTCTTAGCTTCAGCGATGAATTTTTGTACACAAGGTTCAAATTCTGCGGGAACATTGTATGCAAAATTTAAATTTTCATTCTTCTTACATCCGAGTGAGAGTATTATACAAGCTATCAGTATTTGCCGGAGCATATACTAAATTACAAAAGAATCATATGGATGGCTTAAAGAATATTTTTGATCCATCCGCCGTCAACTGCCAGGGAAACACCTGTGATATAGCCAGCTCTTTCGCTTGCTAAAAATGTAACGGCTGCGGCAAATTCTTCTGGTGTTCCGAATCGTCCCAATGGTATTTCATTTTTTGCATTTGCAAATGATGAATTCTTTTCAACTAATTTTTTTAATCTGTCTGTTTCTGTATAACCGGGCATTACATTATTGACCGTAATATTATGAATACCCATTTCATTAGAAAGTGTTTTCATTAACCCGGCAACGGAAGCTCTCACAGAATTTGATAGCACCAGGTTATTCACCGGTTGCTTTACTGCCTGTGATGTTATGGCAATGATGCGTCCCCAGCGTTGTTGTTTCATGCCGGGTAAAAAACCATTGATCAATCCAATAACACTTAGAAGCAGGCTTTGATATGTTTTGTCCCAATCTTCTTGTTTAAAATCTTCAAACTTTCCGGAAGGAGGACCACCGGTGTTAGTTATTAGAATATCTACATGGCCATGAACTTGTAAAGAATCCTTAATAATCCGTTCCCTTTCATCATGGTTCGATAGATCTCCGGCAAAAGCCAGCACTTCACCGCCACTTATTTTTTCGATCTCCTGTTTTGTGCTTTCAAGATTTTCTTTATTGCGGCCGTTTATAATAAGTTTAGCTCCTTCTTTTGCAAGTTCAATTGCAACAGCTTTTCCAAGTCCCTGGCTTGAGGCAGCAACAAAAGCTATTTTATTTTTTAATCCGAGTTCCATATTTCTATTTTCTTAAATAATCATCAGTTTTATCTAACCAATCCTGGCGGGGTGGTGCCCATGTATCTATTTCTTCCACATCACCAATCATCAATGCTTCATGCGGAAGGTTTGACGGAATCACAACAACATCGCCGGGAAAGAGGTCCATCATTTGTTCTTTATTTTCTCCAAACCAAAATCGCATTTTCCCTGACACAAGTTGAGTCACCTGCTCATGTACATGATGATGAAGCGGCACCACAAAACCATCTTTAAATTTCATTTTAGCGACCATCAGTTTTTCGCCGGAAATAATTTTTCGGGCCATGGAAGGATTCACATCTTCTGTTGGAACAGTTTCCCAATTTAATTTGTTTATCATAAGCAATTCGTTTAAAAGCTTTTTTATTTCAACAATCAGTTAATATGATCTGTTTGTCAATGTTTGCATAAGATAATAAAGATCATAAATAATGATAATAGCCGCTATGACGCCAATAACTATTTTATAAGATTGCCGTTTTGCGAAAATAAACATCACAACAAATTGTGCAATGGATAATAGTGTACTAAGAACCCTGATCCCTTTATATAACATCCTGTTGTCGTCCATACCTGATCCGCCAAAAATGAAACTCCAAAAAAACCACATAAAAACATTTACCAATATTAGAATCGCTATAACCAAATAGCCAAGATCTATATTTGATCTTGATAAGCTACCGTAAGACCTGCCAAAAATTGTATGATTTGGATCTGTTGGATTTAAATTATCGCCACAATATTTACAAAAATTGCTGTCGTTCTCATTTGCCCTGTCACAATTACTACAGATCATAATGAATGATGTAAATTTTAAATAATGATCGGTCGCATAAATATACTCACTTTGGTTATCGTTACCGAACTTCATATTTTCACAAGCAATCTAACTTGAGATCAATAATGAAAAACTCTTTCACACCAGTAGCATGGACATATCATACTAATATTTATGAGGTCAATATCCGCCAGTATAGTCATGAAGGAACGTTGAACGCATTTGCTGAACATTTACCCCGGCTGAAAGATATGGGAGTGGAGACACTTTGGTTTATGCCATTGCAACCAATTGGTAAAATACATCGTAAAGGAATACTCGGCAGTTATTATTCTATCAGCGACTATATTTCTTTAAATCCTGAATATGGCGTGCTTGATGATTTTAAATTATTAGTTGAGGAAGCGCATCGCTATAACATGAAAGTGATCATTGACTGGGTGGCAAATCACACGTCGTGGGACCATGTATGGACGCAAACACATCCGGATTTTTTTTCAAAGAATGAATATGGCAATTTTCGTCCACCCTATCCTGATTGGGAAGACGTCATTCATTTAAATTATGAGAATAAAGAATTATGGTTGGCAATGGTAAACGCCATGAAGTTTTGGGTAAGGAATTTTGGTATCGATGGTTTTCGCTGCGATATGGCGCATCTTGTGCCCCTGGATTTTTGGGAATATGCCAGAACGGAACTTGATAATGAAAAGAAGTTATTCTGGCTAGCAGAAACAGAAGAAGCTAATTATCATGAAGCGTTTGATGCAAGTTATACATGGGAATTTCTTCACGCAATGGAATCTTATTGGAAAAGAGAAACCAATATTCATGGTCTTGATACAGTTTTGCGACGCTATGAAAATGCTTTTCCTAAAAATGCGATAAGGATGTTCTTTACTTCAAATCATGATGAGAACTCACACAGCGGAAGTGAATATGAAAGGATGGGACATGCGGCAAAGGCCTTTGCTGTTCTTTGCGCTACCTGGAATGGAATTCCCATGATCTATAGCGGGCAGGAGTTACCTAATTCACAACGATTGAGATTTTTCGAAAAAGATGAAATACAATGGACGGGAAACTTTGGTCTGCATAATTTTTATAAAACATTATTAGAGCTTCATCGTGATCACCCGGCATTACGTGCTGCTAATGAAAATGTAAGGACATACAGGGTATCAACCTCAGAAGATGAAAAAATATTTTCATTCCTGCGTAAAACAGGGGAGAGAGAAGTTCTTGTTATTCTAAATCTTTCAGCAATAGACGATCTGCATTTTGAAATATCGGGAGAGAACGTTTCAGGTATTTACAGAAATGTTTTTACAGGTGATATTATTGATCTTACTGACAATAGAAGCCTGGTTATGAAAGCATGGGACTATTTAGTTTTTGAAAAATAAAAAACCGTCCCAGTTACGAGACGGTTTATGATTCTATTGTTTATTGTTTTAATCAGTCAGGTCAAGCGGATAAGTATAGCTTCCTCTGAAACCTGGATAAAATCCTTCCAGTTTTACCGTGCCAACTGCATTGCTAAGAATTTTGCTCAATTCATCTATTGATTTAATTGCTCTGCCATTCACACTAGTGATAACAAAACCTTCATCCATTTTTGTTTCACTCAATTTGCCACCTTCTCTTATTTTCTTTACAACTACACCGCCAGTTACATCATATTCATCAGCTTTCTTTGAATCAAGATTAGTAAGCTCTGCCCCGATGATATCGCCAGCGGCATTTGCTACTTCTATAGCACTTACCGTAGCTTTCAACGTAACAGTAGTGTTGTATTCTTTACCGCCACGCAAATAAGACATCTGTACTTTATCATTTGGTCTGAAACTGGCTATTTGTGCACTCATTTCAATTCCGCTGGAAACAGGAGTGTTATTTACTTTAGTAATGATATCGCCTTTCTTTATACCTGCTGCATAAGCGCCACCGTCTGTAGGAACTGCTGATACATAAACACCTTCATTTTCTTTAACGCCAAGTTCTTTCATTTGATCTTCACTAAGGTTGCTGGCATATTGAATACCGAGATAACCTCTTTGTACATCGCCAAACTCCACTATATCATTAACGATCTTCTTTGCAATGTTTACAGGTATAGCAAAAGAGTAACCGGCATAAGTGCCATTCGGTGCTAAGATCGCTGAGTTAATACCAACCAGCTTACCATCCGTGGTGACCAATGCGCCACCACTGTTTCCCTGGTTTACTGCAGCATCTGTTTGTATAAATGATTCTACAGGAGAAACGTTGGTACCCCTGGTTTGTCTTTCATTAATTCCAATGCTTCTTCCTTTTGCACTAACGATTCCGGCTGTAACAGTTGTTTCCAATGTAAGCGGGTATCCAATTGCAAGCACCCATTGTCCAAGTTTTACTTCATCAGAATTACCATAAACCATATAAGGTAATCCAGATCCATCAATTTTCAAGACTGCAATGTCGCTGCTTGGATCTTTACCGATCAGTCTTGCTTTGTAAGTTTTCTTATTATGGAGTGTTACCATTATTTCACCGGCTACACCACCATTTTGATCACTAATAACGTGGTTGTTGGTAACAATATAACCGTCATCACTGATCAATACACCGCTACCAGAAGCTCTTTGCTCCGGGATCATCTGCGGACCAAAATTGAAAAACTGATCAAACAAGTCATCAATTCCACCGCGGTTACGGTTATTACTACGGGGAAGCTCGTTACTAACTTTTTGAGCCGCTATTTTTGTTTTAATATGAACAACAGCCTGAACAGAAGTACTGGCGGCCTGAGTAAAATCTATGTTAATTGGAGCATTCGCTATATTGCCATCGAAAAAACCTGCATAATTGGCAGGCACCTTTGTCTCTGATTGAATTGCTACAAAGTCTTTATGAGCAAATTTTGAATAACCCCATACACTGGCAAGAGCAGATCCACTGCTAATCGCCACAATTAAAAGCACATTTTTAAATTTCATGGTGTTAATTATTTTTTTCTTTTTACTATTTCAAATTACATGCCTATACAAAATAACGAAGTAGTTTCCTGAAAAAATGACCTTTCGGTCAGTTTAACAATTAATTTACCAGAGTCTTCGTACTTCTGAAGATTAAAATTAATAACATTTCCTGATTGATACTAATAGAAGATTTTCACAGTTTGGTAAGAAAGTTTATTGTGTCAATACCGTCAGCATAATCGCTTAAGGATGGCAATTGTGCCTGTCCAAATGGGATATGGCCATGACCAACGGTACATTGCAGATCTTCCAACGATCTTAAACTTTCTTCTACTGTCTTTTTATCTGTGTAAAACTCGTAATTCAGTTGGCTGATCGGAGAGAAAATGGATGGATTCTCTAATAAAATTAATGACTCATTTGCCATATAAAATTTGCCATTCAGAATATGCAGCGCTAAATAATAATCGTAATTGTTTTTGTATTTGTTATGATCTTTGAAATGATCGTACTTTTTAAATGCAGTAAGCAAGGGAATAAAATCATACTCTTTAGGAACAAATATTTTGGTCACGTTACGACAGCCCATTCCAAAATAGAGATGAACATCATCAGCTAATTCTTCAAGTTCTTTTGCTGTTTCATTGCCATCTAAGATCGCTACAGATGTCCTGTTTCGCCGAATGATGTGCGGATATTTTTTAAAATAGTACTCAAAATATCTTGCTGAATTATTGCTGCCGGTTGCTATATATGCGTCACAGTCTTTCAGCATTTCCTGGAAGATTATCATTTCATCTAACCTATTATTCCATTCAATAAGCTTCTGAGCAAGATGTTTGATCAGCACCTCATCTTTTGAGGAAGCCTTCATGATGGCTTTATGCCCGGATATAAAAGCACACAAGAAGTCATGAAAGCCAACCAGCGGAATATTACCGGCCATAACTATACCGACCTTTTTTGGAGCAGTTGTCTCAATTTTATAGGAGGATGTCCAGCTTTCCAGCTTTTGTTTATCCAAAAAATGGGTCGCTATACTTCCAGTTGCTATATTAATAAATTCCTGCGTAAACCAGGGATTTATCAAACTTGCCCTGTGTTTTGCTTCCAACCATTCAGGTGAATCGGATAAAATATATTGGCCAAGTCGGGTCGCCAGCTCAATTCGCATTTGTAAATTCATTTCAGCAATCTATATTTGTCGGGCAAAAGTAATTCTCAACCCGTTAATAAAATTTTTATGGCTATTAAGATTACAGAAGAATGTATCAACTGCGGCGCCTGCGAACCAGAATGTCCGAATAATGCGATTTATGAAGGCGGCGTGGAGTGGGCCCTGTCCGATGGGACCACAGTAAAAGGTACATACACATTGATGGACGGCAGTACAATGGATGCAGACCAGAAGAATGCGCCTATTGCTACTGACATTTATTATATAGTGCCTAATAAATGTACCGAATGCCAGGGTTTTCATGAAGAGCCACAGTGCGCATCTGTTTGTCCTGTTGATTGCTGTGTACCAGATGAAATGTATAAGGAAACAGTTGATGAGTTATTGGTTAAAAAAGAGAAGCTGCATATTTAAAATAAGTGCTGATGATGTGGAAAAGATTTCAGCATAATTGATGCGATGAGCTTTTTAATAGATTAACTTTAGTACAAATAAAAAGCGGCAAGTGAGCTGCGAAATCAGGCGGGTGATATGTTCCGCTGTAAAAAGGTGAAGGGAGAACGTTCCTTCACCTTTATTATTTTAATGACGGTCGCTTAAAACCATGTTATAATCTTCTTTTTTCTGCTGTTTAGTTTTTATTACAACATTTTTTCTTCAATATTTGTACCTGTAAATCACCTGAAACCACACATGAAAAAGAACATAGCCCTCGTAACCGGAGGTTTTTCCGGTGAAGCGGCGATATCCTATAAATCAGCCACTACTATTGATAGCCACCTTGACAGGGAAAAGTTCAATGTTTATAAGATCGACATAAATCCCAATGGCTGGTTTTATGAGTCAGTTGATGGGAAAAGAAGTGAGGTCAACAAAAACGATTTTTCAATACAAACAGGGAATGGAGCAATAAAGTTTGATGCAGTTTTTATTGGCATGCACGGCACTCCCGGTGAAGATGGAAAATTGCAGGGTTACTTTGATACATTAAAGATCCCTTACACAAGTTGTGATGCGGCTTCTTCGGCTATCACATTCAATAAAAGATATACCGTGGCTGTTGCTGCAATGGCAGGTATCCATGTGTCAAGATCGTTTCATTTGTTCAAGCATACTGTTGTTCCAATACAGCAAATAATTGATGGATTATCCTTCCCGGTATTTGTAAAACCTAACAACGGCGGTAGTAGTATCGGTATGAGCAAAGTGTACGAATCCAAAGAATTAGAAGGCGCAATTCAAAAAGCATTTAAGGAAGACGACCAGGTATTGGTAGAGCAAATGATTAAAGGAAGAGAGTTTACTATTGGCGTATTTAAAACAAAAGGGGATATTGTAACGCTGCCAATGACTGAAGTAAAAAGTAAAAAAGATTTTTTTGATTATGAAGCAAAATACCAGGGAGCTTCAACCGAAGTAACGCCGGCAGAATTGGATGAAACTTCGGCGGATAAAATACGGGATGCCGCAAAAAAGATCTATGCAGTATTCAATTGCAGGGGAGTTGTAAGAATAGATTTTATTTTGGAAGAAAACAGTAAGTATCCGTACATGCTTGAGATCAATACAATACCCGGGCAAAGTGATGCGAGCATAGTGCCACAGCAGGTAAAAGCAATGGGGTGGAGCTTAAAAGAATTTTATACAAAATTGGTGGAAGAATGTTTTGATCACTGAGCATGGAATGAGGAGAAGAAATTACCGATTTCAAGATTTCTAATTTAAATAGATCCAATGTTTCAATTTATCACGAAAAAACCGCTTTGGCTAAACCTGTTGGCAGGATTGATCCTGATGGTCGTATTATTATTTATACTTTCTATTTTCCTGGGGCCCCTGACTCGTCATGGAAAAAACAAAACTGTTCCGAATGTTGTGGGTAAATCTTTTGAAGAAGCTCAGAAGATCCTTAACAATAGTGGCTTTGATTTAGAAGTACAGGATTCTATTTATTCAGATACAGTGGCAAAAGGGAGTGTATTAAGACAAGTGCCCGATGGAGATGCCACTGTAAAGATCAGTCGTACTGTTTACGTAACCATCAATCGCCGGGTACCACCGATGGTTGAAATGCCAAACCTCAAAGACTTTAGTTTACGCAATGCCGAACTACAATTAAGAAATATGGGATTGAGAGTTGGCGATACTTTGTATGTTCATGACTTTGCAAAAAATACGGTGCAGGAACAGAGATATAAAGGGGAGCCAATTGTCCCAGGTACAAAAATTCAACAAGGAAGTGCTATTGATCTTGTTTTAAGCGATGGACTCGGGGAAACAGAATTTACGGTGCCTAATTTAAAAGGCATGGTCTTTAATGAGGCAAAAAGTTTTTTGGAATCAAATGGCTTAAGCTTTCTTTCAGTAATGCCCGATCCTGATGTGACAGATACTTTAAATGCATATATCTATTGGCAAGATCCACCCCGAATAGGTGAGGATGGAAAACATATAAAAATTCGTTCCGGACAAACTATGAATGTAAGGTTAAGTATAGTACGACCTGTGATAGATTCAACACTTCAAAAAATTCCTGAACAATAAAACCTTTTTTATGGATAACATAACTGTGGAAGAACTGAAAAAACGCCTTGATGCCGGTGAAAAATTAAACATCATAGATGTAAGGGAGCCACATGAAAATGCCGACTTTAATATTGGTGGCGTTCTGATTCCATTGGGACAGATCCAATCCATGCAAATAGATGAAATAGAAGATCTGAAAGACAAGGAGGTTATATTATACTGTCGTAGTGGAAACCGCAGCGGGCAGGCTTGTATGTTTTTAGATGCAATGGGATTTAAAAACACAAGAAATCTTGTGGGCGGAATGCTTGCCTGGCAGGAGAAGGTTGGTTGATGAGAACAAAAACAATAAGTTCAGAGCCAATAACTCTGAACTTAAAACTTAAAATCTACAACTTACAACTCAGAACTTCATATTCACTCCAACCATAAAATTTCTTCCCGCCATTGGGAAGAAATAGTTTTCAGTTGTTAAATTGCCACCATAATAGTAACTGAATGTATAACCGTTCGGTGCATACTTTTTATCAAAAACATTATTGGCCTGCAAAATGATGTTCAATTCTTTCAAACATTTTTTACTGATGGTATAAATAAATCTTGTATCCTGGGTATAATATGCATTCAGTTTGCGACTTTCATTTTGAGTATTATCTAAGTATTGTGTGCCGACATATTTACTTATTAAACTAAACTCCGCATTTTTTAAGGGAATAAAATTTATAGTAGCTCCTCCAACCATATTCGGAGAAAAAGCAATATCTGATTTTGAATACTCGTTCATTTGTTGTCCTCCGTTATCGTAATCATCAATGTATTCCACAAAATCGATCACTTTGTTCTTGCTTAAAGAAAAATTACCTGTAGCATTCAGCCACGATGTTATTCCTACGCCTGCTGTTATTTCAACACCCATGCGATAACTTTTAGGAATATTTGTTCTTGTATAGGCACCCACATCATTTATTTTACCGGTTAATACCAATTGATCTTTATAATGCATATAATAGCCCGTGAGACCAACATTGTATTTATCATTTCTTTTTTCAATTCCTAATTCAAGATCATCTAGTTTTTCGGGTTTGGGTTGCTGATCTATTCCTGCTTCAAAATCTTCACGATTAGGTTCTTTTTGCCCACGGCTGTAGGAGAGATAGCCTGACCATTCATTTTTTTGAAAGCTTAACCCTGCTTTAGGATTAAAAAAATTATAAGTGTTATTAATAATGATACCGGGATTATCGCGGAAGCCATAAAGATCATATTTGACACCACGATATTGCAGATCATAAAAAACAGAAACTAACGAACCGATCTTTGTTTGTTGTTTAAAATAAAGAGTAAGATCATTTTTATTTGCATCAAGATCATACCACCTGGCGGGTAATCCCAAACCTTTTTCAGCCCAGACAACATCGCCAAAGTGATTGCCTTCATAGCGGTTCCATCCACCGCCAAATGTGAACTGTGAATTATCATTTTTGTATTGCAGGGAAAAAATGCTTCCATAAAAATCGTTATCAAGCCAAAGCTGTCTTACAAGATCTGAATTGGTGATCGTATCTGTTCCATTAATTGGTTCAGGCAAATCATAATCAGCATAAGCTTCATCAGCTTTATATTGTTCATAATATCCTTTGCCTTTTATATAAAATAAACCTGCTGAGAATTTTAAACGACTTGTCAGTTCCTGGTTAAAGAATAATTGGTAATGATCCTGTTTATAATTATCTGTTTCATTATCGTAAGGTTCGTTCGGTCTTTCCATACCAGCATAATTGATAGTACGATTGCTTTTCAGATCAGCTTCGCTTACACCATACCATGCCTGGTAAGTTTTTTCTTTACCGGAAAACATATTTAAACGAAGTGAATTCTTTTTACCTAGATAAGCAGTGGAAAAATAAAATGATCTCAGATCGCTGCTTGCCCTGTCAATATATCCATCACTGCTGATCTTTGATAAGCGAAGGTCCATGGTGAAATGATCACCGACTAAACCACTTCCTACCTTGATCGTATTCTTCCATGTATTGAAAGAGCCATAGCTGTTATTGAATTCGGCGTACGGTTTCAGATTCACTTCATTGGTGCTAATATTTATACTTGCTCCAAAAGCGCCGGCCCCATTTGATGAAGTACCAACTCCACGCTGCACTTGTATGCTTCCAACAGAGGAAGAAAAATCAGGAAGATCGACAAAGAATGTTCCCTGGCTTTCGGCATCATTAAACGGAACTCCATTTAGAGTCACATTGATCCTTGATGCATCAGAGCCGCGGATCCGAATGCCTGTATACCCAACCCCATTACCGGCGTCGGAATTCACAACCACTGATGGAGTTTGATTTAAAATAAATGGGAGATCCTGCCCAAGATTCACCTTTTCAATTTGCTTTTTGGTCAAATTGGTTTTAGTGAATGGAGAATTTTCTCCCGCTCGGGTAGCTTTAACCTCCACAGGTTCCAGCAAAAGAAAACTGTCTCTTTTTGTACTGTCTTTAGTTTGGCCAATTACCGCGTTGCCGACAATAGCAGCGATAATTAAAATGGCAATCCTCTTCATTTTTTAAGTTTAAAAGATTAAAAATGAGAGGGAATGCTGTTAACAGGAATGAAAGATGTTAAATCACCTTCCCTGCGCAGGCATTACCCTGATCAGGTTCTACGGGTTTTATCTCAGCTCCGGCAACTTTGCCGGGCACCCCGGGGAAACGCTGAAGTTCTGCCGCAAAACTAAGGATAAAATTTTTTTCAGCGGACTGTAACCTTTCTACGCTTCTCTTCGTATAACATACAAATCATTGTTTATGAAGAAAACCTTTTTATTCTTATCACTTTTTGTGGGATTTATAACCACCTCTTTCGCCCAAAGAACTATAAATGACGCTAATGCCGAAAAAAGGGTAGTTGGCAGTTTTCACGGAATTGAAGTATCTACTGGTATCGAACTTACCTTAACTAAAGGAGATGCTGAAGAAGTTGCAGTCAGCGCATCTGAGATTGAGTTCCGTGATAAAATTGTAACCGAGGTGGTGAACGGCATTTTGAAAATACATTATGAAACTAAAAGTGGGGCTATTAATAAAACAAATCAAAGCAAGCGTCTGAAAGCT
>JBIOVR010000151.1:0-2564 GCA_044867875.1 Chitinophagaceae bacterium | reverse complement strand
AGCGATCGCCAATACGATAAAAAGCTTTTTCATGTTTTCTGTTTTAGATTTTGTTTAAACAATAGAATTCGGCATTTATACCGGACAAAGAAAAAGGTAACCCGCCCCGAAATAGATTTTTTTGGTTTTCTTTGGGTTACTAATTCTAAATAATTGTATTAAATCAAGACGAGTGAACCCGGATATTAAAGAAAAAGAGTTATTGGAAGGATTGGCTTTAGGGGATAAAAAGGCAGTTGAAACCATTTATAAGGATAATTTTAATATGGTTCAAAGCTTGGTTATCAATAACAACGGTTCTGCCCAAGAGGCCAAAGATGTTTTCCAGGAATCGATGATCGTGTTGTTGGAAAAGGCCCGGTCAGGAAATTTTGAGCTGAATTGCCAGATAAAAACCTACGTTTATTCGGTATGCCGGCGGATCTGGTTAAAAAGGTTACAGCAGTACAACAGGTATACAAATGAGGTGGAAAGTATGGTTGGAACAGTACCTGTAGATGAGGATGTAGAAGAATATGAGAAAAGGGACCAGGAATTTGCGATGATGGAAAAGGCGATAGGCAGTTTAGGCGAACCCTGTAAAAGTTTGATCGAGGCATTTTATATTCAAAAGAGGAATATGCAGGATATCGCCAGCCAGTTTGGATATACAAATGCAGACAACGCCAAGAACCAGAAGTACTAATGCCTTATGAGATTGAAAAAATTATTTTTCGCTCAATATAAAAACGGTAAGTGATGGACGAAATTCAATTAATAGAAGCTGTTGAACGCTACATCCGCGGTGAAATGAAAACGGATGAGAGAGTTTATTTTGAACAGTTGCGTAAAACTAATCCTGAAGTTGATCAACTGGTTGTTGAACATACTTTATTTATTCATCAAATGAATGAAGTAGGTGAATTGCGTAAGTTCAAATCCACATTAAATGAGGTTCATACTGATCTTGCTGAAAAAGGTTTGATCAATTCAGACAGGCTGAAAGGAAATGCAAAAGTTGTTTACCTGTGGAAGAAATATAAAAGAGTTGCAGCGATCGCTGCTTCAATTGCAGGCATTACAACACTTACTATTAGTTTACTGGTTTGGTCTCTTAGCCCTAAAGCCCCTGGAAGTGAGTTAGAAGAATTGAATCGCAAGATCGGTATTGTAGATAAGAAAGCGAATGACAATGATAGAAAGATCAATTCCGTTGAAAAGAAAATAAATACACCTAATCCGACTATTGTTTATACAACTGGCGGTACTGGTTTCATGGTCGATGCGAAAGGCTATCTTGTTACTAATGCACACGTTGTTAGAAATGCAAAAACAGTTGTAGTACAAAATAAGAAGGGTGACAATTTTAACGCAAGAGTTGTTTATACTGACTTTGCAAAAGATCTTGTGATCCTAAAAATTGAAGATGATTCATTTAAAAATTTAATGCCTGTTCCTTACGGTATCAGCAAGGCATCAAGTGACCTGGCTGAATCGATTTATACTCTTGGTTATCCTCGTAACGATGAAATGGTGTATGGCCAGGGTTATTTAAGTGCAAAAACTGGTCTTAATGGAGATAGTTTAAGTTGCCAGATAACTATTGCAGCTAATCCGGGAAATAGTGGTGGCCCGGTATTAAATCATAACGGTGAAGTGGTCGGTATACTTAGCACCCGCCAGGTTTCAGCCGAAGGTGTTGTTTTTGCAATTCAGTCAAAATACATATACACTGTATTAAACGACTTGAAAAAGTTTGACACTTCTATGAAGGTAAAAGCTCCGGCAGCTTCCTCATTGAAAGGAATGGATCGTACACAACAAGTGAAAAAGATCGAAGATTATGTCTTTATGGTTAAAGTGAATTAAACCATTTAAACCTATACCCAATAAAAGCTGCTTCGGCAGCTTTTATTTTGCCCAAAGGTTTTCGGGATATTCACCAGCATCAACTAGCTTCCTCAAGCTTTCTCTTACCATTGGTGCATCTTGTTTATAAGTTACACCAAACCATTTAGCAGAAGTCGGGATCACCTTTATCACCCCTTCCCCATCCTTAATATATTTATCTGCTACTATTGGAATAAAAAATTCCGCCTTGGGATTTGAGGCATTCTGTGAAAGAAATTCATTAAATATCCTTTTTGTATAATCAAAAACAGATGGATGAAAACACCAGAAGTTCATGGAGACATGTGTATTTAATGGCAGCTCTTTAGGGGAATGTTCATCATTACAAACGATCTTATCACCAACCTGCGAGACATTTAATCTTTCAACAACAGAAATAAGATTCCCTTTATTGTCAACTTCGCAAACACCACGATTCACCGTTCCATGCTCTGAAAGTGTTTTTAATAACTCATAACCAATGATGGAAAATGTTTTTTCATTACACTCTTTCACAAGAAAATTATATGCTTTCACAAAACCATCTTTACCATAAAAATCATCTGCATTAATCACCGCAAAGGGTTCTTTTACTTTTTCATCAGCGCAAAGGACCGCATGGGCTGTTCCCCATGGCTTGGTTCTTTCTTTTGGTATCTCAAAACCTTCGGTATATTTATTCAATTCCTGGAAGA
>JBIOVR010000150.1:0-14072 GCA_044867875.1 Chitinophagaceae bacterium | reverse complement strand
AGCAACCCTGCGGGCGATAAGCAGTCTAATCAAAATATATGATGACCAGTAGTGAAATAAGGCAACAGTTCCTGGATTTTTTCGCATCGAAAGGACATGTGATCGTGCCTTCTGCGCCTATTGTTGTAAAAAATGACCCGACGTTGATGTTTACAAATGCGGGCATGAACCAGTTCAAAGATTATTTTTTGGGAAATAAGCCTGTAGTAAATAAAAGAGTGGCCGATACACAAAAATGTTTGCGGGTAAGTGGCAAACACAATGACCTGGAAGAAGTGGGTGTTGACACCTATCACCATACCATGTTTGAAATGCTGGGTAACTGGAGCTTTGGCGATTATTTTAAAAAAGAAGCGATCGAATGGAGTTGGGAACTACTGACAAAAGTTTATGGACTTGATAAGAACAGGTTGTACGTTACCATTTTTGAAGGAGATGAAAAAGAAAAGTTGCCAAGAGATGAGGAAGCATACAATGAATGGAAGAAATGGATACCTGAGGACAGGATATTAATGGGCAATAAGAAAGATAATTTTTGGGAGATGGGTGATACAGGTCCTTGCGGTCCATGTACTGAAATACATTTTGATACAAGACCTAAAGCCAACAATGACGGTCATTCTCTTGTTAACAATGATGATACCGGTATGGTGATGGAGATATGGAATAATGTATTCATCCAATTCAATCGTTTAAAAGATGGAAGTCTTGAATCATTACCTGATAAACATGTAGATACAGGAATGGGTTTGGAAAGATTGGTGAGAGTGATACAAGGCAAGACCTCTAATTACGATACAGATGTGTTTACTCCATTGATTGGCGAAATTTCATTGATTAGCGGGCACAAATATTTAGCTAATCCAAGAAGCATCAATGAGGGAAATGCAAATATTGCGATGCGAGTAATTTCAGATCACATTCGAGCTGTTGGTTTTTGCATTGCAGATGGACAATTGCCAAGTAATACTGGAGCTGGTTATGTTGTCAGAAGAATTTTGCGACGTGCTGTTCGTTATGGGTATTCGTATTTAGAATTGAAAGAACCATTTTTTTATAAACTGGTTTCAACTCTTGTTAATCAGCTTAAGCATGTATTTCCTGAATTATCAAATCAAGAAGGCTTTGTTACTAATGTTATAAGAGAAGAAGAAACTTCTTTTTATCGAACACTTGCCTCGGGAATAAGAAGGTTTAAAAATTATGCTACATATGCTGATTCACCAATGTCTGGCGGATATACTGCTGATATAAGCGATAGCGAAGAAACAAAAAACAAATACATATCGACTCAAAGGGAATATTTCAAAGAAAGAAAAAATAAACAAGTAGCTGGAAAATTCGCATTCGAACTTTTTGATACATACGGATTTCCAATTGATTTAACGGGCTTAATGGCTAAGGAAGAAGGCTGGACATTGGATATAGATGGTTTCAATAAAGCCCTTCAAGAACAAAAACAACGTAGTCGTGCTGCAACTGCAGTTGATACAGAAGACTGGGTTGTGTTGGATGACTATGCAAGAAATGAATTTATCGGTTACGATTCTTTGGAATCAGAAACCAAGGTGGTTAAATACAGGAAAGTAAAAGCAAAAGGAAAAGAAGGATACCAGGTTGTATTAGAAGTAACTCCTTTTTATGCAGAAAGTGGTGGTCAGGTTGGTGATACAGGCGAATTAATAATTAGTAATGAAAAACTAAAAATTACTGATACTAAGAAAGATAATGATCTGATCATTCATTTTACAGATTCTATACCTTCTGACCTGAATGGTGAGGTAATTGCAAAAGTTGATGCCGTAAAAAGACTACATACAGAGCTTCATCATTCTGCCACGCATCTTGTGCATGCAGCATTGAGAAGAGTATTAGGAACACATGTAACACAAAAAGGAAGTTTGGTAAATGAGGAACATCTCCGCTTCGACTTTTCTCATTTTGCAAAGGTTACAGATGAAGAAATTGCAACGATTGAAACCTTGGTGAATAAAAAGATCAGGGAGAATATTCCTGTTGTAATAAAAGAAATGCCAAAGGATGAAGCAATGAAGCTAGGCGCCATGGCTTTGTTTGGAGAAAAATATGGTGATGTTGTAAGAGTGGTGATCATTGATCCAACGTATTCAGTGGAGCTTTGTGGTGGAACGCATGTTGGATCGACAGGCGAGCTAGGTCTTTTTAAAATTACTCATGAAACGGCAGTAGCTGCTGGTGTAAGACGTATTGAAGCTGTTTGTGGTGAAGCTGCAGAAGAGTATATCAATAACAAATTGCGTGAGCTGAATTCAATAAAAGAACAATTCAAAAACCCGAAAGATCTTTTAAAAACGATTGAAAGCAATTTATCCGAAAATGCTTCTTTAAAAAAGCAATTAGACAATCTTGAGAACCGAATGCTTGTTGGGGTTCGCAATGAATTGTTGCAAAAAGACGAGATCATTAATGGAATAAGTTTTATCGGGGATATTATAGAAGTAAATAATCCTGATGCGTTGAAAAAAATTTGCTTCGATCTTAAAAACAACCTCAACAATTATGTAGTGGTGCTTTGCGCTAATATCGGCGGCAAACCTTCTGTTGCAGTTAGTATAGATGAGAAAACAGTTGCGGCAAAAAATTTGGATGCGGGAAAGATCATTAAAGAAGTCGTAGCGCCAATCATTAAAGGTGGTGGCGGTGGGCAAAAAACACTTGCGACAGCAGGTGGACAGGATGCGAGCAATTTGCAAAAGGTAATTGATACTGTAAAAGGACTAATTCAATAGATCATCATCAGTATTCTTCCTGATCTTCGGATTTTCTTTATAAATACGCATAGCAATATTAATAACGACTATGCAAATAACTAAAGCAAGTATAGCTATCAATACATTCATACAATTATCAAAGTGAATTATATTTCAAATTTCATAAATCAATACTTTTGGCCAATACCATTTTAGGGTAAGAGGAACTACAAGATCCCCGACTGGTAATTTCACCATGATGAATATTATCATTGAAACCAATCGTCTTTTGCTTCGCAGTTTCACAGAAGATGATGCAGCGTTGATCTATGAATTAAATCTTGATCGCGATGTGATCCGCTACACCCATGATCCAATAAAGGACCTGGCGCATGCATCAGAGATCCTTGAAAAAGTTATTATACCTCAATATGCTCTTTATAACCATGGCCGCTGGGCCGTACATGTAAAGGCAACTCTTGAATTTTTGGGGTGGTGCGGACTTAAATACCGGGCTGAATTAAATGAGATCGATCTTGGTTATCGCTTCAGGAAGGAAGGTTGGGGAAAAGGATATGCAACCGAAGCGGCCTATGCTTCCATTCAATATGGCTTTGAAAAAATTGGTTTGCAACGCATAGTGGCGAGGGCAGAAATAGAGAATATCGGCTCATGGAAGGTGCTTGAAAAATGCGGGATGACCTATATTGGGGATGAAGAAGTGGACGGTTATCCTGTTAAAACCTACGAGATTTGGAATCCGTCCGTCAGATAAAATAGCCGCCTGAATAGCGAAGGGCTATTTAACACTTCCGAAACATTTCGTATTCCGAAAAAAGTCTTTATATTTGGTCTACGAAAAAAAACGTAGGAAATAAAAAATACATTTTATGAAACGATTTGCTCTAAGATTTGCGATCCCTGCTTTACTCGCAACATTTACTATCCCGTCACTTGCACAGGACGTAAAAACAAAGGAAAAAGAGAGTAAGGACACAAAAAAAGAAGTTGAAGAGATTACTATCATCCGGAAAAGTGATGATAAAACAAAAACTGTTGTTGAGATCAATGGCGATAAAATAACAGTTAATGGAAAACCTATCGAAGACCTGAAAGACGGTGACATTACAGTTCATCGTGGTAAATACAAGACCATGGAAGGGTTAAGTTATTACGGTGCTCCGAGAACAAGAGCAGGTAGTCAAAATTTTAATTGGGACAATGGAGACGGATTTAACATGTTTCATGTGGATGAGAACCGTGCAATGCTTGGTGTTGTGACTGAAGAAGTAGAGGGCGGTGTAAAAGTGACTGAGATCACTGATGAAAGCGCAGCGAAGAAAGCTGGTATCAAAGAAGGCGACATCATCACAAAAATTGGCGATACAAAAATTGAAGATCCCGATGAATTATCAGAAGCAGTACGTAAGCACAAACCAGGCGAAAAAGTAACCGTTACATTATTAAGAGATAAAAAAGAACAGAAAGTAACAACAGAATTGGGCAAATGGAAAGGGGTTAACTCATTTAATTATTCGCCAGGTAAGGAGTTCAAAATGGATATGGATTATAATGAATTACTTGCTCCAAAGATCCAGGCAATGCCACGTATGCGTGGTCAGGCTTGGTCATACTCTGGTGGTGCGCCCAGGTTGGGCTTATCAGTTCAGGACACTGATGACGGTAAAGGTGTAAAAGTGATCGATGTGGATGATGAAAGCAATGCTGCAAAAGCAGGGTTGAAAGAAAATGATATCATAACAAATTTCAATGGGACTGAAGTGAACGGTGCCGATGAAGTGGCTAAACTGGTGAAAGAAAATAAAGACAAACCAACTATCAGTTTGAAAATAAAAAGAGATGGCAAAGTGCAAACTGTTGAAGTGAAAATGCCCCGCAAGCTGAAAACAGCAGACCTTTAAGATCAACATATTTTATATTTTAAGCCGTCCCGATTTATCGGGACGGCTTTTTTATATTTCATAGACCATAAAAAATTGATGTGTATTTTTGCCGTCTTATAAAAAGATGGAAGCAAAACAAGGATACGAAATAGTGGTAGGGCTTGAGGTTCATGCAAGGCTTCTTACACACAGCAAATTATTTTGTGGAGATAGTTCGTTTTTTGGTAACGAGCCAAATACTAACATCAGTCCGATAACCCTTGCTCATCCAGGTACATTACCAAAGATGAATAAAGAAGCGATCGGCTTCGCGGTAAGACTTGGTCTTGCCTGTTATTCTGAAATTGAGAAACAAAATTATTTTGCACGCAAAAATTATTTCTATCCTGATCTTCCTAAAGGTTACCAGGTTTCACAACACACAACACCTATTTGTAAAGGGGGATATATAACAATTAAAACTGCAACCGGCATTAAGAATGTACAACTGACCAGGATACATATGGAAGAAGATGCAGGAAAAAGCCTGCACGATGTATACGATAAGGAAACCGCACTTGATTATAATAGGGCCGGCGTTCCATTGCTGGAGATCGTTAGCGAACCTGATCTGAGAAGTGGAGATGAAGCTTATGCATATTTAACAGAGCTACGCAAACTTGTTCGCTATTTAGAAATTTGTGATGGGAATATGGAAGAAGGAAGTCTTCGTTGTGATGCAAATATTTCTGTAAGAAAGATGGGAGATACTAAACTCGGTACAAGAGTGGAAGTAAAAAATCTTAATTCAATGCGAAATGTAAAGACCGCTATTGAATATGAAGCAGGCCGTTTGATCACATTATTAGAAAATGGAGAAACAATACAACAACAGACAAGAAGCTTTGATGCGGGTAATGGAACAACCTTTGCCATTCGTGATAAAGAAGATGCGGAAGACTATCGTTATTTTCCTGAGCCCGATCTTACCCCGTTCGATCTTACGGATGATCTCATTGTATCAATAAAAGCAAGCTTACCGGTACTACAGCAAGAAAGAATAAAAAAATATACTTCGACGTTTCAGCTAAGCGAATATGATGCGGCTGCTTTAACAGAAGAAAAAGATTTCTCGAATTATTTTGAACGGCTTATTCAATCAAATAATGCTAATAGAAGTAAAGTAAGTATAAAACCCAAGTCGGCTGCTAACTGGATGCTTGGTCCAGTAAAAACATGGCTAAATGATGAGAATAAAAACATCAGTGAATTTCCTGTATCACCTGCAAAACTTAGTTTACTTATAAAGATGGTAGAGGAAAACAAGCTAAGTTTTTCTGGGGCCTCATCAAAAATACTTCCTATGTTAATAACAGATCCGGAAACAGATCCGTTGCAGCAAGCAGCTAAAATGAACTTGCTAATGGATAGTAACTCAGATTATATTCTCCCAATTGCCGATGCTGTACTTTTGCAGTTTGAAGACAAAGTGAAAGAATACAGGAAAGGGAAAAAAGGCTTATTGGCATTGTTTGTTGGCGAAGTAATAAAAAGATCAAAAGGAAAAGCCGATCCAAAAGTTGTAAATGATATTTTAAGTCAAAAACTGAATAGTTAAAAATAATAGTGTATGCGAAAGATTGTATTATCAGTAGTCGTGATCTCTTTGTTGGCCTCGTGTAAGGAGAAGGAAAGTAAAACATTTACCGTTTCAGGTGTTTTACACAATGCTCCGTCAAAAGTTGTTTATATAGAAGAGTCAGATATTACAACCGGGAAAAAAACATTAAAAGACTCTTCTGCTATTGCAGCCGATGGTAAGTTCTCTATAAGTTTGAACGCAACCAAAGACGCTGTTTACAATCTGCTTTTACAAAATGATGTATCGCAGTTTATAACCCTTATAAACGATGCTTCGAAGATCAATGTTGATGTAGACTTCAACAACAAAACTGATTTTTATAATGTGACTGGTTCCAAAGCCAGTAAATCGATACAGGAATATCTTGCTAAAATAAGCGGGATGCAAAAGGACCGGTTTAATATCTATTTCCAGGTCGATAGTATCAAGCGAAATAATGGTGATTCGACATTGGCAGCAAATCTTAACAAACAGGAGAAGCAAATTTCAAATGACGAAAAAACTTTCACTCAGCAAACAGTTCAGCAAGCCTCGAATTCTTCACTGGCATTATTTATTCTTTCTACTTACCAGGGAATGGCCCGTGATCCAAATTTCAGAGTAAATGGTTTTACTGATACAGAGGTAGTTGCTTTATTAACTGATGTACTTAATAAATTTCCTGAACGTACAGACATAGCGGGTATTCGAAATTCGGTAGAGACTACAATTCCAAAAACCTTATGGGTAGGCAAACCGGCACCAGAAATTTCTTTACCAGATACTGAAGGCAGAACTGTTAAGCTAAGTTCATTTCGTGGTAAATATGTGCTTGTTGATTTTTGGGCAAGCTGGTGTGGGCCATGCAGAAGAGA
Organism: Chitinophagaceae bacterium; assembly: GCA_044867875.1. Classification (GTDB taxonomy): domain Bacteria; phylum Bacteroidota; class Bacteroidia; order Chitinophagales; family Chitinophagaceae; genus VBAS01. The sequence continues at coordinate 6,964 of JBIOVR010000150.1, read as the reverse complement.
AAACCCTAACGTTGTGCAGGCATTTAAACAATTCAAGAATAAAAATTTTACGATACTTGGTGTCTCTCTTGATCGTCCCGGACAAAAAGAAGCCTGGACACAAGCAATAAAGGAAGATAATTTAACGTGGACGCATATAAGTGATCTTAAGTATTGGCAAAGTGAAGTGGTGCCTATGTACCAGTTGAGCGGTATTCCGTTTAATGTTTTAGTTGATCCTGATGGAAAAGTCGTTGCAGAAAATCTTCGCGGCAATGCATTGGAACAAAAGTTACAGGAATTTTTGAATTGAAGTGTATCTCTCAAATAAAAAAGGGTTGCCAAACGGCAACCCTTTTCATTTATCAATGCTTATTTCTTTTTCTTTATAAATGTGATCAGCAATGAAGGTAATAATACAAGGTTAGTAATAGTAGCAGTGACAAGCGTAAGCGAAGTAAGCCAGCCAAGTGATTGTGTGCCACCGAATCCACTGAAACAAAAAATGATAAAGCCTGCAATAAGCACAAGTGAAGTATAAATAATGCTGATGCCGGTACTGTGAATTGTCTGGATCACCGTACGCTTCATATCATAGTGGAGACGCGGCAATTCTTGTTTATAATTTATAAGAAACCGGATAGTGACATCGATAGCAATACCAAGCGCAACACTAAAAATTAAAACAGTTGAAGGTTTTATTCTTACACCAAGCCATCCCATTACACCAGCCGTGATCACTAATGGGATTATATTCGGTATCAATGAACATACTAAAATTCTGAAAGAGCGGAACAAGTACACCATGCAAACAGCTATTAATGCAAATGCCCACATAATGCTTTCCTTTAAGCCATTGATGATAAAATTACTACCCGTAAGAAAAGTAACACTGGCACCGGTAAGCTGTACATGATAGTTCGTTGTATCAAAAATTTGATCGGCTTTTTCCTGGATCGTATCAAGTATTTTAGGCAAGCGATAACTGCCTACATCACGCATGCTTACACTAATTCTTGCTTCCTGTTTATTGCTATCAATAAAAGAAGAAAGAAGTTTTCCAAATGAACTTTCACTTTTGCCAGAATCAGGTTTGAACTCCAAATAAGATTTCAGCGGGACCATATCGAACTCGGTGGGAGCAGAATAACTTGCGGTATCACCTTCATAAAAAGCTTGCTTTGCAAATTTTAAACCTTCAGTAATATTTAGTGGTCTTCCTATTTCAGGCATTGCTGCCAAAAATTGTGAAAGAGAATCGATCTTTAAAAGTGTAGAAAGGTTTCGTGTTACACCTCTTTTCTTTTTGGTATCAATAATTATTTCAAGCGGCATTACTCCTTTGAAATTTCTTTCAAAAAATTTCAGATCGGTATATATCTTATCCGTCTTCGGAAGATCATCTACGATGAATCCATTACTTTCTAATCTTAATATTCCCATTACAGCAACAACTAAAATGGCTGCGGTTATTGTATAAATAAATTTCCTGTGATTCAGCGACCATCGTTCCAACCTGTCAAGCCATCTTCTCAGTCTTGGATTGTCTAAATATTTTGTATGACGGGATTTGGGTGGAGGAAAAAAACTTAATGCAGCAGGGATCAATATAAGCGAGATAAAAAACAGCGCCATAATATTAAGACCGGCAACAGCGCCAAATTCTTTTAATACCTGGCTACGGGTTAAAAAGAAAACAGCAAAACCAATGGCAGCAGAAATATTGCAAAACAGTGTAACGATCCCCATGCGGTCCACCATTTTTACAAGTGCTTTTGATTTATCACCTGTTTCATTGTACGAAACGTGAAATTTATTCAGGAAATAAATACAATTGGGAATACCGATCACTACAATTAATGGTGGAATAAGGGCTGTAAGCAAAGTGATCTTGTAACCCATCAATACCATTGTCCCCAGGCTCCACACTACGCCAATGCCAACCACCACAATAGATAGCAACATACTGCTAAACGATTTGAAAAAAAGCAATAAGATGACTGCAGAAAGAACAACAGATATCAGAAGGAACCATTGCATTTCGTCGGCAATCCTTTTTGCCAATATTGTGCGAATTAGTGGCAAACCACTTAAATGAGTTTCTAAAGAATATTTTTTGCTGAATGCATCACTTAAAGAGGAGATCTGTGCCACTGTTGCTTCTCTTGCTTTCGATGCCAGCACAGCTTTATTTATATGCACGCCGAGTAACCACGCATTTGAATCTGGATTGTATAAGAGATCCCGATAAAAGGGAAGTGAATAAAAAATATTTTTGGAGCTATCGATCTGGGCTTGGGAAAGTAGTCCCTTTTGAAATATAGCCTGTGGGGCGAGTTTTTCTGTCGCTGAATCTTTGATAAGGTTAACGGCAGTAATTATGGAGATCACATCTTCAACACCTTTCACACCCTTCACGTCATTTACAAACTGTGTATAATCATTAAAAATTTTTTCTTCAAAAAGTTTATCAGTTTGTATACCTATGACAAGCATGTTGCCATCTTCACCGAATTTTTTTCTAAAGTCCTGGTAAGCTTTATACTTGGGATGATCTGTTGGGATAGCATTCGCAAATTCATAACCCAATTCGAGTTGTTTTGCTTTATAAACCATGAAAGCGGTAGCCGCCAGCAAAAGAACTAATAATGGGATCCTGTATTTTAGTATGAACCGGCCGAGAGTATTCCACATAATTGTTCGTTGAAGTCAGAAACTGCGCAAAGAAACAGAAAAATGACTGAAAGACCCGTTATATCGATTTAGATTAAGAGTGATATTTTTGAAAAGTGAGTTTACGCAAATCCATAGTTATTTTAAATATTTTATTTACTTTCCTTTCCAGGGGCCTTTCCCAGGATTCGATCCCACCGATCGGACAATGGAGAGATCATTTGCCTTATCATTCTGCCATCGATGTTTCGGCAGGAAATAATAAAATCTTTTGCGCCACACCATACAGTGTTTTTAGTATTGACCTGTCTGAAAATTCAGTTTCGCGAATGAGCAAGATCAATGGATTGCACGAAACCGGTGTTTCAGCAATTAGTTATAATGAAGTAAGTGATAAGTTATTCATCGGTTATCGCAACAGCAATATTGATATTGTTTGTCGTAACGATATTTTTAATGTGCCAGAGATCAAACTTGATAATATTGTTGGCGATAAAACCATTTACAATGTTTTTTCTTCAGGTAAATATTTTTATGTCTCAACGGGTCTTGGTGTAATTGTTATTGATGCGGATAAATATGAAGTGAAAGATTCCTGGTTTATTGGTAACAATGGCGGACAGGTAAAAGTAAATGGCTTTACCGCCGACAATTCCTTTTTTTACGCGGCTAGTGACGAAGGATTAAAGATCACTTCTATAAATACAGTTGATCCTGCTAATTATTTGAACTGGCAAAATATAAGTGGTGTAAATGGATTAACTGCGGGAGCTTGTAATAATGTTATAAATGTTCAGAGTAAAATATTTGTTTCGAAAAATGATTCTGTCTTTGTGCTTAATGGTCTTAACTGGAGTTTATTTTTTGCAGAAGCCGGCTGGAAAATTCTAAACATCAATTCTTCTTCAGGTAAAATAACAGTTTGTCAAAAAAAGAATGATGGTAGCGCAAAGGTTACTTCATTGAATACCGATGGAACAATTGCACGGACTATTCAACAACCCGGATCGATCGTTCAGCCAAAGAAGACAATTTTGATAAGTAATGATCATTGGGTGGCTGATAGCAGTGGAGGATTAACAAAATTTATGTCAGTCGGTTTTGAAAATTATGATCTCAATTCACCACAATCAATTGCGACAGGAGAAATTGTTTTTGTAAACAATACATTTTATGCAGCGGCTGGTAGCGTAAATGAGAATTGGCAAAAACAAAATAATAAAGACGGTATTTATAAATTTTCCGAAGGGCAATGGACAAATTTTAATAACAAACATTTTGCCCAACTTGATTCTTTGCCTGACCTGATCTCAGTAGCGATCGATCCCCGGGATGAAACGATCTGGACGGGTTCATACGGTGGCGGTTTGTTACATATAAAGGCTGGTAATATTTTTGAGGTTTTCAAACAGAATTCTCCAATAGGACAAGCGACATTTGATCCCGGCAGCTATAGAGTTTCTGGTCTTGCATTCGATAAAGAAAATAATTTATGGATATCTAATTACGGCGCTGCACAAAATATTCTCGTAAGAAAAAAAGATGGTAGCTGGAAAACATTTGCTCCACCATTTGCTTTAAATGAGAATGCTGCATCGCAAATAATAGTAGACGATGAAGGTCAGAAATGGATCGTTTCTCCAAAAGGAAATGGATTGATCGTTTTTAATGATAAAAAAACGATCGACAATACAACTGATGATAATTGGAAATTATACAGAAGCGGCGTAGGCATTGGAAATTTGCCAACGAATAATGTATTAAGTATAGCAAAAGACAAAAATGGGTTTATCTGGATCGGCACAAATGATGGAGTCGCTGTTGTTCAATGTCCGCAAAATGTTTTTTCATCACAAGGTTGCGATGCTGTGCTGCCAGTTGTTACGCAGGGCGGATTTAATCAATATCTTTTTAAAGGCGAAGAAGTAAGAAGCATCGTTGTTGATGGCGCTGATAGAAAATGGGTGGCAACAAAGAATGGCGCATGGCTTGTTAGTGCCGAAGGAGATAAAGTGATCTATCGTTTTACTGAAACCAATAGCCCTTTATTAAGTAATGACGTAAAACGAATAGCGATCGATGGAAAAACAGGTGAGATATTTTTTGCTACCGCAAATGGTATTTGTTCTTTCAGAAGTACAGCAACAGAAGGCGGTGAAACAAATAGTAATGTGTTGGTCTTCCCCAATCCCGTCCCACCGGGATATGGTGGTACCATTGCTATTCGTGGTTTAGTGAACAATGCAATTGTAAAAATTACTGAAATGGATGGAAGATTAATTTATCAAACAAAGGCTTTAGGAGGACAGGCTGTTTGGGATGGTAAAGATTATAAAGGAAGAAGGATATCAAGCGGTGTTTATTTGGTATTGGTAAGCGATGAAGGAAGAAAAGAAAACCTGGCAACAAAAATTGTTTTTATAAGTAAATAATGTCTTCGCAACTACATAAAACAAAAGGGATTGTTTTGCGAGCCGTAAAATATGGCGAGACAAGTTTGATCGTTACCATTTTTACTGAACTTTTTGGCCTACAATCTTATTTGGTAAATGGCGTAAGAACATGGTCAAAGAAGGGAAGTGGCAAGGCAAATCTTTTTCAGCCTACAGCAATTCTTGACCTGGTGGTTTATCACAATGAACTTAAACATTTGAACCGTATCAAAGAATTTAAATGGTCTTACTTATACAAAAACATTTTTTCCGATGTGCCGAAAAATGCAGTGGCTTTGTTCATGATCGAGTTGCTTACAAAATGTTTGAAGCAACCCGAAGCCAATCCTGAACTTTTTGAATTTTGCGAAGATGCATTTATACATTTGGATGAAAGCAGTGGCTCTGTGATGGCAAACTTTCCATTGTTCTTTGCTTTGCACTTACCGGTTTTCTTTGGTTTTAGAATAAGCGATGAATATTCAGATAAAAATTCAATTGTTGATCTCCAGGAAGGAATGTTTGTTCCAGGACGTCCAGATCATTTTCATTTTTTAGAAGGTAAGCAGGCAGAAGTAACCAGTGAGTTATTGAAAATGATGCAACCAGAAGAATTGGAACAGCTAAAGCTCAATCATGATTTTCGGAGGCAATTGTTATTTGCATACGAAACTTATTATGCTTTGCATATACAGGATTTTGGAACGATGAAGACGCTGCCTGTATTGAAGGAAGTGTTGGGTTAAATATTGAAAGTTACAATTAGCGGAGTGTGGTCACTATGTTTAGACCAATTGCTGTGTGCACCCACTTCGACGCGGATTAATTTTTTTATAAAATCAGCCGATGCAAAGCAATAATCAATATGATATGATTTGTCTTCATGTCTGTACATGAATAACGTGTTATGTTTTTCTTGTCCTTGGTTTTGTTTGAAAAATTCGTGATAAGTGCTATGGATGCCTTTTGCTTTTAAAAAGTCTACAACTGTTGAATGATTTCCCTCTCGTCTTGGTTTATCCCAGATAGTATTGCTGTTAAAGTCGCCGACCAGTATAGTCTTTTTGCTTTTCAATAAGTCGGAATAAAAATTTATTGCTTTCCAAACCTGGCCAATATACTGGTAGCCTCTATCCTGGGGGTTGTTGGCCCATATTGCGAATAAAGTAAATTCAATTTTCTTGTTTGCGACAATAAGAGGAAGTATTGTGCGATAATCAGGTTTATGTGAATCAGCCAATTTAAACTTATAGTTACTGTAAGAAAATACACCCAGGCCTTTGTTTTGATTGCTACCAAACCAAAATACATCACAAGGTTCCGGAATGCCGGATTCAAATTTTAATTTATCAGGATGCTCACATTCAGGAATTATTACAATATCCGGCTTATGTTCAAGAAGCAAGCTTGCTTTTCTTCGGAAAGCCATATTGCAATTCCATGTAATGATTTTCATTAGACTTTAATCGTATCCCGCTCCGACATTGTTAGATTATTCTCTTTGATGTTTCAAATTTTGAATCGATCGCAACCAATCCCGGCCTCTTCCCTTTTTCAAAACTTCCCAACTCATCATCCCATTGCAATGCCTTAGCGCCGTTACTGGTGGCCCATTGTAAAATAGTTTCAATAGATAAAGAAGGGAATTTATTTTTCAATGATTGCATCTCTTTTGTAATACTGAGTTGCCAGTTGCTGCTATAGCTATCTGTTCCAAGAACGATCGGGCAATCATTTTTCATCAGCATTTCTACAGGTGGCACTTTGTTCTCAATATATAGATTAGCATTTATACAAAGACACCAAATAAGCTTTAATCCATTAGCGTAAGCATACTCTTTTGCGAACACCACATCCTCTTCTGGCATAAAAGTATTATG
>JBIOVR010000149.1:0-11227 GCA_044867875.1 Chitinophagaceae bacterium | reverse complement strand
TACTGCAATTATTTTTTCAGCATATTTTTTATTGGCGGCTTTATGATCTTTTTCGAATTCTTTGATAAAAGGAATGGCCTCAACAGTATAATCAGCTTTTAGGATGGCCGTATCATCATGTGACAGTGTCGCGAAATAAAAATAAACGACGAAGCCGATAAGCAATAAACTACCACCTGCCACCAGCAACCATTTCAAAACTTTCTTATTCTTAGGATTTTTCAACATTACTCAGTAAGCTATTTGACGTATTTTCTTGAAAACCTCTGCGTCTTTTAATAAACAAATAAGCAATGCAAAGGTTGATCCGTCTTTGCAAACTTTACTTGACTTATGATAATAAAAAAACCCGTCCAGAATTTTAGGACGGGCTTAACTAACCCATGTTTGTTTAATTCTAAAAACAGAAATTACACAGCTTGCATTTCTTTTATCTTTTCCCTGATCTTGGTTTCAATCTCATTTGCGAGTTCGGGATTATCAATCAGCAGTTGTTTAACCGTATCACGGCCCTGGCCAAGTTTATCATTATTATAGCTGAACCAGCTTCCGCTTTTTTGCACAATGCCCAGTTCAACACTCATGTCAACGATCTCCCCTGATTTAGAAATCCCTTCTCCAAAAATGATATCAAACTCTGCAGCACGGAAAGGAGGAGCTACTTTGTTTTTTACCACTTTTACTTTTACCCGATTACCAACCGCCTCTTCACCGTCTTTTATTTGTGCCATACGACGAATATCGAGACGAACAGAAGCATAAAACTTTAATGCATTGCCACCGGTTGTGGTTTCAGGATTGCCAAACATCACCCCAATCTTTTCCCTTAACTGGTTAATGAAAATGCAAATGGTATTTGTTTTGGAAATAGTCGCTGTAAGTTTTCTTAATGCCTGGCTCATCAATCGTGCATGCAATCCCATTTTACTATCACCCATTTCACCTTCTAACTCACTTTTAGGAACAAGGGCCGCTACCGAGTCAATTACCACAACATCTAATGCACCAGAAAGAATAAGACGATCTGCAATTTCAAGTGCTTGTTCCCCATAATCTGGTTGAGAGATCAATAGATTGTCTACGTCAACACCTAATTTCTGCGCATAAGCACTATCAAAAGCATGTTCCGCATCAATGATAGCACACATGCCTCCTTTTTTCTGAGCTTGTGCGATCACATGAGTGGCAATGGTCGTTTTACCAGAAGATTCGGGACCATAAATTTCCACAACTCTTCCTCTTGGTAACCCACCAATGCCAAGAGCTACATCAAGCCCGATGGAACCGGTGGAGACTACTTCCATTTCATGAATTCCTTTTTCATTCATCATCATAACGCTGCCCTTGCCATAATCTTTTTCGATCTTGTCAATGGTCAGCTTTAACGCTTTTAATTTTTCATTGTTGGTTGACATATCGGTAGTTTTTTCTTTTGCTGTTTTTGCCATGGATCAAAATTAGGTTTTCAGGGGACTGTAGTTAAAAATTTATATGAACAGCGAAACTAATGATTTTAGTATTTCAACACTAATTTATTTGGATATTTTTTTTAAAATTCCACTTTTGGGGTATCGAGCCACCTCAAAATCCATTTTAATTCCGGGAAATTAATTCCGATATTTGGTGTCCAAAATATTTAGGAATATGAAACAGTTATTTTCTTTATTGGTTGCCTTCTCAGCAGTGATCATGGTAAATGCACAGGATGCTGTATCAGCCCAACCGGGTGTTGTTTATGGCAAATATTCAGAAGCAGGAATGACCCCGATAAGCATTAACGATCTTGAAAAAAAGATGACAGATAATAAGTTTGATGGTAAGATCCAGGGCAAAGTGGTGGAAGTATGCCAGGCAATGGGTTGCTGGGCCAAATTGAAAAAAGAAGATGGTTCTACAATTATGATAAAAGTAAAGGACCACGAATTTGCAATGCCTTTAGATATTGTTGGAAAAACTGTAGTTGTTGAAGGCAAGGCTGAATTGAAAGAAACTTCAGTAGCCATGCAAAAACATTATGCTGAAGATGCTGGTAAAAGCAAAGAAGAGATCGAAAAAATAAAAGAGCCCAAAAAAGAAGTGATCATGATGATCAAAGGTGTAAAAGTGGTAGAATAAAAAACTTCATATCAATATTTAATCCCGCAACTGCGGGATTTTTTTATTTCTATAATTTCTCAATTAGCTGTTGAATACTAAGAATGCTCATCCAACTCATCGCAATTACAACTATCCAACCCATAACTTGCATCCATACCGGATGTTTGTATTCTTTCATGATCGAAGACTTTGTTGCTGCAATAAGAATTACGGCTAATGCGATAGGAAGAATGATCCCATTTGCAGCTCCTGCAAAAACCAATAATCGAACGGCGTTGCGTTGATCCAGGTTGCCAACGATGATGAAAATTATAGTTGATGCTATTATAAATAAGCTGATAATTATCTTTTCATTTTTGAAAATAACCGGATGTAAGGTTTTCCAAAACGACACTGATGTAAAGGATGCACCGACAACAGAAGTAATCGCAGCGATCCAAATAACAACCCCAAAAAATTTATAACCCAACTCTCCTGCTGCTGATTGAAAAACGGATGCCGCCGGGTTTCCCGTTGCTAATTTTACCCCGCCCCAAACAACTCCCAACGCGGCGAGAAATAAAACAAATCGCATGATTGACGTAATAAGGATCCCACTTATTGCACTTCGTGTTACCTGGTGTAAACTTTCTTTTCCTTTTATACCAGCATCAAGCAAGCGATGTGCACCTGCGAATGAAATATAACCACCAACAGTACCGCCCACCAATGTCACTATTTTCATCACATCAATTTTCTCCGGCCATATTGTTCTGTATAAAGCTTCACCAATCGGCGGATGGGATTTAAAAGCAACATATACTGTCAGTCCTATCATTAATAAACCAAGCCATTTCGCAAATCCATCTATCAATTTACCTGCTTCCTTATACCAGAAGATCCCTAAAGCGATCACACAACTTATAATGGCGCCATATTTTGGATCCATCCCGGTCAAAACATTTACACCCAAACCACAGCCCGCAATATTTCCAATGTTAAATATCAAGCCGCCAAACGCAATAAGGAACGCAAGAAAGAAACCAAGCCCGGGAAAAATTTTATTAGCAATATCCTGCGCCCTGTTTTCACTCACACTCACGATCCGCCAGATATTTATTTGTGTCCCAATATCTAACAGGATAGAAATAAGAATAACAAATCCAAAACTTGTAAGTAGTTGCTCGGTAAATAAAGATGTTTGAGTAAGAAAGCCGGGACCGATCGCCGAAGTTGCCATCAAAAATGCGGCACCAAGTATGGCTGAGTTTTTTTTCATCATGTTACCGGCTAAAGTAATTCTTATCAGGTCCCGTTGGGTCGCACACTTGTACTATATCAATCCTTATCGGCACTTTATTTCAATGCCTTCTTTTTTCAAAGCAGCATGTATTGCTTTTGCAAACTCAACCGCATGTTCGCCATCACCATGTATGCAAATTGTTTCTGCTATGATCGGGACTTTTTTACCTGTTACGGATGTCACCGATCCTTCTTTTACCATTTGCAATACTTGTGCGATCGCCATATCAGTATTTTCGATCAATGCACCCGGTTTGCTGCGTGAAGTTAAACTACCATCATCTTTATAGGTTCGGTCAGCAAATACTTCGTTCACGGTTTTTAAACCAAGATTCTTTCCTTCTTTTACTAAATAACTACCGCTTAATCCATATAAAAGATACTTACTATTAGTATCCAAAATAGCAAGGGCAACGAATGGCGCCAGGCCCTTATCTCTTGAGGCCATATTATATAAAGCGCCGTGAGGCTTTACATGATGAATGGGAACATCAGCTGCAGCAGCAATCTTTTCCATGCAATTAATTTGCTTCACGATCATCTCATAAATCTCTCCGGGATGGAGCAGCATATCAGTTCGGCCAAAATTTTCTTTGTCAGGATAAGAAGGATGTGCACCAACAGCAACACTATATTTTTTGCAAAGTTCAACAGTCTGCTTCATGGTTTTTTCATCGCCAGCATGATAGCCGCAGGCTATGTTGGCGGATGAAATATAGGGCATGATGAGCTCGTCGTTTCCAATACCTTCTCCGAGATCGCAGTTAATATCTATAGTTTTCATGGATATAATTTTCGAGCCTCAATTTACAGGCAATTTCTAATTGCGTCAAGTGTTGTTGTTGTTTTAATATTAAATTCTCTGCGGCTTGATGGTCGGTAAATTTGAACTTTATTTTATCGCCTGCTTTCATTTGCGCAAGCGTCGGTAAATGAGCTGAAATAATATTTCCTAATCTTGGATAGCCGCCTGTTGTTTGATGATCTGCCATTAGAATTATCAGTTGCCCATCGGGTAACAATTGAATGGTGCCGAAATTTACAGCAGAAGAAACAAGTTCTGTTTTAGTAGCTGAATGCAGAGGTTCACTTGCAAGACGATAACCCATCCTGTCAGAATTATGTGAAATGAAGAAAGGATTTTTTAAAAACTTTTCCTGTGAAGCTTTATCAAGCCAATCCCATTCACTGCCCTGCAGCACAAAAAATTCTTCACTGTATTGAATTCCAAAATCTTCATTTGCACCCCATGGTAAAATTTTGAAATCATCCTTATCCTGGAATTTATAATTATTGGTATAATTCAGTTCAAGTATGTCATCTTTCAATAATTTTCTTCCTGAAAATCCACCGGCTTCTGCAACAAGATTAGTACTATAACTATTTAGCCACTTCGAGATCTTTACTCCACCTTTTACAGCAAGATAGCAACGGCTTTTATTTTTTGGCGTCTGAAATTGAAGCGTTGTGTGTTTATTTATGATCACTGCATGATTTAGAGGGATTGGCGTTCCATTAATATTTGCAGAAAAATCGGCTCCACTTAAAGCGATCATTGCCGGTTGCTCGAAAAAAATTGCTGGCGCAGGAAAATGCATTTCAATAACAGCTTCATCTTTATTATTACCAACTAAAATGTTTGCAATAACAGCAGCATATTTATCCATTGTGCCGCCGGGGTTGATCCCAAACTGCTGGTAGCCGAAACGACCGGCATCCTGTATGCTGTCAAGCATTCCTGCTTTTAATATCTTCAAACTCATCTTTTGTTATTGAATAAAATTGAACCTTATCACCCGCCTTGAATAATACCGGGTTTATTTTCTCTTTATCAAAAAGTTTTATCGGAGTTTTTCCTATAATTTGCCAGCCACCCTGTGACCGAAATGGATAGATCCCGGTTTGCTTTCCAGCAATTCCAATACTCCCGGCCTCAACAAACACTGGTTTCTGTTTTCGTGAAGAAGAAATTTTTTCATCAACCATACCCATATAGGCAAAACCAGGAAGAAACCCAAGCATATAAATATGATAGGTAGCTGATGTGTGTAAATAAATTACTTCTTCATGAGAAATTTTATTTTGCGAAGAGATAAAATCAAGATCGGGAGCATATTCAGTTTCATAGCACACAGGAACCTTGATCAGTATTTGCGGATCTCCGGTCTCAATGTTTTCTTTTGGTATAAATTTCTTTAAACTTTCAGAGATCCATTCAAAAGCGGTTGTTTGCTTATTTAATAAGTTTCGGATAAACAGTATATCATAATAGATAGTCAGAGAACTATATCCTGGTACAGCTTCTATCATCCCGGGAATTGGATCATTTTGTAATTGAAAAAAAAGGGAGTGTACCAGTTTGTTGATCGACTCATCAATAGTATTTCCAAAATCAATGAACAATGCAGTTTCACCCAAAGAAGAAATTTTATATGAGGGTGATCGGTCCATACAATTAATTGTCAAATTATAAAATTATTCCCTATTGCCGCTTGTTGTTTTTTACCTTTACCGTTCGATGTCGCAGTTTAATTGGAACGATAGCCTTAATTTATTCTCTAAACTTACTTTTCGCCGTTCATGGAATGGGCTTAAAGTACTAAGCAGCTATTATTTTAGCAAGTGGTTTAAAAAACCTGTTCAGTGGGGCTTACCTGTTTCCATTTCATTTGAGCCAACTACTTCCTGCAACCTTCGCTGCCCTGAATGTCCAAGTGGTTTAAGAGCTTTTACAAGACCAACCGGCATGTTGCAAAAGAATTTTTTCAAAGAAACGATCGACCAACTTCATAAGCAGCTTTTATATCTCGTGTTTTATTTCCAGGGCGAACCTTACCTTAACCCTGATTTTTTAGATATGGTAAAGTACGCTTCTTCTAAAAAAATTTATACCGCTACTTCAACCAATGCTCATTATTTGAATGAGGATAATGCAAAAAGGACAATTGAAAGCGGATTGGACAGGTTAATTATTTCTATAGATGGCACTACACAGGATGTTTATGAACAATACCGCGTAGGCGGAAAACTTGCAAAAGTTTTGCAAGGAACAAAAAATGTAGTGAAATGGAAAAAAGAAATGAAAAGTAAAACGCCATTCATCGTTTTTCAATTTTTGGTAGTAAAACCAAATGAACATCAAATTGAAGATGTAAAAAAATTGGCGAAAGAAATAGGTGTTGATGATGTATGGTTTAAAACAGCGCAGGTATATGATTATGAGAACGACCCTAATAAATTAATTCCTACACTTGATAAATATAGTCGCTATAAAAAAACAAGTAATGGTTATGAATTCAAAGGGAAATTAGCCAATCATTGCTGGCGGTTATGGCATGATCCCGTAATTACGTGGGACGGCCTGGTTGCGCCCTGTTGCTTTGATAAAGATGCACAGCATCAATTAGGTGATCTTAAAGAAAGGTCCTTCAAAGAAATCTGGGAGAACGGAGAGTATAAAAAATTTCGGACTGCTATACTGAAAGGGAGAAAGAATATTGATATCTGCGCCAATTGTAGTGAGGGTACGAAAGTTTGGGAGAATGCTTAGTCAACTAAGCGTAAGGTGTGGGAAAATTAATCCCCATTTAATTAAGATATTACACAGTACGTGATTCTATTTCCAGTTTTTTACTTGTTTATACAATACGGTATAAAAGAGACAAAACCTTCCCAAAAACTGCGGATCGATTCGAAAATAATTTTCATGGTGCTTGATTTAAGGTTAATCGAACATAAAACTACTGAAAGCATTCATTTATTAGTCAATCAAAAGCTACCGCATTCGTGTTATTTTTCCACCGAGGTGAATTTAAGTTTAATGAAAAAACATTTTGGTCGGGTTTTTGAACTTTTTATAAAAACAAAGGCCGAACCATGGGAATAGATACAGAAATAAAACAGGCGACGTTTCGGAATAAACAAAATAAAGCGATGGTAAACATCATGTTTACGCATGCCTGGATGGTGGATCATATAAAGAGCTTTGTAAAGTCAGAGAACATAACTCCTCAGCAATACAATATACTTCGCATATTACGGGGTGCAGGTGAACCTTTATCTACTTTACAGTTACGGGAAAGAATGCTCGATAAAATGAGTGATACAAGCCGTATCGTGGAAAGAATGGTTTCAAAAAACCTGGTAAAAAAAGCTGTATCGGAAAAAGATAAAAGGATGGTTGATGTTGTCATTACTCCGGAAGGATCTGAATTGCTTGAAAATCTTGACAGGAGAAATGAGGAATTAGATGCCGTAGTAAATCATCTTTCAGATGAAGAGTTAGAAACGTTAAATAATCTTTTGGATAAGCTTCGAAATAATCATTAATGTATCTTCGCTTTGATATTGATCCAAAATTCAAAGCATGAAAATACCGAACCGCCCTACTATTATATTTATTTTCCTTTTTCTATTTACTTCAAATTTGTTTTCTCAATCCAAACCTGAGTTTCGTGGTGTTTGGATTGCATCGGTTGATAATATCGACTGGCCTTTAAAGGGCATGACAAATCCTGATAGCCAGCGGGTAGAATTTATTCGCCAGTTAGATATGCATAAGAGCAATGGTATGAATGCAGTGATAGTACAGGTAAGACCAGCTGCAGATGCATTTTATCCTTCACAACTAGAACCCTGGAGTCAATGGCTGACAGGAGTACAGGGCCAACCCCCGTTTCCTTATTATGATCCACTTGAGTTCATGATAAAAGAAACACATAAACGGGGAATGGAGTTTCATGCATGGTGCAATCCTTACAGAGCGGATTTTAAGATCGGAGCTTCTTCTATTGCACCGAACCATGTTACCAAAATTCACCCTGAGTGGTTCTTGGATTATGGCGATAAAAAATATTTTGATCCTGCGAGTAAACAAGTGCAAAAATTTGTTGTGCAGGTAGTCACCGATATTGTTCATCGTTATGATGTGGATGCAGTCCATATGGATGATTATTTCTATCCTTATAGAATTGCAGGTAAAGAATTCCCGGACGAAGATTCTTATAAAAGGTCGAAAAGCAAATTGAATAAAGATGATTGGCGCAGGAGTAATGTGGATTCAATTATGAAGAAGATCTCAATTGCTATTAAAAAAGAAAAGCCATGGGTGCAGTTTGGTATTTCGCCATTTAGTGTATGGAGAAATAAAGACAAAGACCCAAGAGGCAGCGATAGCAAAGCGGGGCAAACTAATTATGACGATCTGTATGCTGATATTTTATTATGGCTGAAAGAAAAATGGGTTGACTATGTAGCGCCGCAACTTTATTTAGAGATCGGGCATGATAAAATTGATTATGCAAAAATGCTGGAATGGTGGAGTAAAAATTCTTATGGACGTAATTTATATATCGGTCTTGGTATTTACCGTTCAGGGAGCAATGCAGCATGGAGAAATCCAAACGAATTGCCTAACCAGATAAAACTGTTGAGACAATACCCCAATGTACAAGGCAGTATTTATTTTAGCAGCAAATCATTTAATAACAACCCAAATGGATGGAGTGATAGCCTGAGAAATAATTATTATAAACTACAGGTAGCGACGCCTCAAATGGATTGGTTGCCAAATAATCCAAATGAAAAAACCTCTACTTCTTTCCTTCCAACCGATTTACGTAATCAAGCGAACCAAGGCGGAAACGTAAAGGGACAGAAGTGATCTTTTCTAATTGAATTTCCTTTTTACAAAAGAAACCAAGGTGTTCTGTATAAAATGACGATTGAATTGGTGCAGTAAATAAAAATCTTGGGTCACTTATTTTTAAAGAATCACTAATATCTTTTTGAATATAATAATCTAAACGAAGTTGATTCTCATAGTTAAATTTTTTTAAAGTATTGTAATCAATAGGAAATTTTTTACAATTTTCTGCCCTTATTTTTTTTACAAACTCACTGTTTTCCTGGGGATCACATAACCATACGGCCTTAATTTCTTTTTTTAAAAAGCGTTGAGTTTGAATGCATGAAGTGTCCTGCGAAAAAACTTTTCCAGTTAACATTAACAAGACAACAAGAATAATATTTATTCGTTCCGGCATCTTTAATTCAATTGTATGTAAATTTACGGCCTGATTTTTGATGTTTGGCCCGATTTTTTCAAAAGGGGCTAATTAACCAGAAGAACTAACAATAAGCAACCATGGCTCTGAGTCAAAATTTACAACAAAAGTTATTACAAAAATTATCGCCCCAGCAGATTCAGCTTATGAAACTGTTGCAGGTACCTACTGCCAATCTTGAAGAAAGGATAAAAGAAGAAATGGAGGAAAATCCCGCTTTGGAGCAAGAAGAGGAAAATCATGAAAATAATGAAGAATCAAAAGATGAATTTACAGACAGCGCAGAAGAGAATTTCGAAGAACCCGATGGCAGTGAATCTGATTATGACGATAATATAGATATCAGCGAATACGTAAAAGAAGGTGATGATGATATCGCTGATTATAAAATGCGGGATGATAATTACGGCAGTGATGATGATGATAAAAAAACCATTCCGTTTAAAATGGAAACAAGTTTTTATGAATCGCTGCTCGATCAGCTTGGCTTATTGAAACTGGATGAAAAAGAGCAAAAGATCGCTGAGCAAATTGTGGGTAGTATTGATGAAGATGGTTATTTGCGCAGGGAAACTACCGCTATTGTTGATGACTTGGCTTTTCGTCAAAATGTAATGACGACGGAAGAAGAAGTTGAAAGCCTGATAAGACGCATTCAGCATTTTGATCCTCCCGGGGTAGCAGCAAGAGATCTCCAGGAATGTTTATTGCTTCAACTGAACCGGCTGCAGGATGAAGGAAAAAATGTAAGTATTGCTATTAAAGCTATTTCCAAATATTTTGATGAGTTTACTAAAAAGCATTACGAAAAGATACAGCGTGGTCTTGATCTGAATGACGAGCAATTAAAAGAAGTAATGCAACAGATCATCCGGTTAAATCCAAAACCGGGAGGGAATGTTGGAGAAATAAATAAGGCAGAGAGTTATGTAGTGCCTGACTTTTTCATAATGAATAATGCAGGCAAGTTAGAGCTAACGTTGAATTCAAGAAATGCACCTGAACTGAGGATTAGTGAAGGTTATCGTGACATGCTGAAAGAATATGACCGCGGTACAAAAAAAGATAAACGCCAAAAGGAAGCAGTTTTATTTATTAAACAAAAGATCGATTCGGCTAAATGGTTTATTGATGCTATCAAACAACGACAGCATACTTTGCTTGATACAATGACGGCCATTATGAATCACCAGCATGATTTTTTTCTCACAGGTGATCAAACTACACTCCGGCCGATGATCCTGAA
The DNA here is from genome assembly GCA_044867875.1 of Chitinophagaceae bacterium. Classification (GTDB taxonomy): domain Bacteria; phylum Bacteroidota; class Bacteroidia; order Chitinophagales; family Chitinophagaceae; genus VBAS01. The sequence continues at coordinate 538 of JBIOVR010000149.1, read as the reverse complement.
AGACATTGCTGAAAAAACAGGACTTGATATTTCTACTGTAAGCCGTGTTGCCAACAGCAAATTTGTACAAACAGAATTCGGTACTTACCGCTTGAAATTTTTCTTCAGTGAATCATTAAGTACAGAAAGTGGCGAAGAAGTTTCGACAAGAGAAGTAAAGAAGATCTTAAGTGATCTTATTGAATCAGAAAATAAAAAGAAACCACTAAGTGACGAACATCTTACAGAAATGCTTCAGCAAAAAGGTTATAATATTGCACGCAGAACAGTAGCAAAATACAGGGAACAACTGAATATTCCTGTGGCTCGTTTGCGAAAAGAATTATAACATGCCCGACAGATTAATTATAACCGACGAAAATCAACTGAAAGAAGTAAGCATACCAGAAACGCCTCGGCAGCCTTTGCTGGTACAATTGCCAGCGAAATTTCTTTCATACGTTTTTCACCCGTTGTTTGTTCCACTATACATTACTTATTTCATTATTCAAATTCGTTCGTATCAATTTGCCGGTATTAGTGATTGGTTCAATCTCAG
>JBIOVR010000148.1:0-2140 GCA_044867875.1 Chitinophagaceae bacterium | reverse complement strand
AAAATGGACATTGGGATCCGGGTAAGTTTTTTGAAGGAAAAAAACAACCCGAATTGGTTAAACCGCTCAATAAAAAGATAACTGTCCGTTCTAATTGGGATAATGAGTTTGAAATAACACTGTGAGTGATGAGTGGTGAATTGTGAGTAAACAAAGCAGTAAATTTTTCATTTCTAACTCACCACTGACAACTCACCACTCACTATCTTTGCTCCATGCAATTTTCCTCTCAACTTCTTGAAAATGCTGTCAACGAATTTGCCAAATTGCCCGGTATTGGTAAAAAAACTGCGTTGCGATTGGTGCTGCATTTATTAAAACAGGAGGAAAATAATGTACAGCAGTTCAGCGAAGTGATCGCTAAAATGCGCAATGAAATAAAATTTTGCCAGCGTTGTTACAATGTAGCCGATGGAGATATCTGTTCGATCTGCGCTAACAGTATGCGCAAGCAGGAAACCATTTGTGTTGTTGAAAATATCCGTGATGTGATCGCTATTGAAAGTACCCAGCAATTCAATGGCACTTATCATGTTCTTGGTGGTATCATTTCGCCGCTTGATGGTGTTGGTCCTGATCAGCTCAATATTGAATCACTCATCAACCGGGTGCAAAAAGAAAAAACGGAAGAGATCATTTTTGCATTGAATCCAAACATACAAGGCGATACTACTATATATTACATACAAAAGAAGTTACAGCATACGAATATTCAGATCACTACAATTGCAAGAGGTATTGCATTTGGCGGCGAACTTGAATATGCCGATGAAATGACCCTGGCCCGCAGTCTTCAGAATCGGTTGCCAATTGAAAGGTATGTAAGCAAATAGCCTCACATAAGTTTTGCCTTTTATCTCTATAGTCTTTATCTTTGCCTCCACAGGCGGATTTGTTTATTGTTCGGCCTTTACGGAACTAATAAACGCAAAGAAACTTCACTTCTGTTTCCCAACGTTTATATGGTTCGATGATTTTAAATTATGTAGTCAGCTGATTGCTGCTATAAAGCTTTTGTTGCGACGCTCCGTTCATCATCTGTAATTCTATTGAACAATACTCGCAGCTCAAAGCTCATAACTCAAAGCTTGGAATATGGATATTAAAAACGAATTAGAAAAACGCATTCTCATCATTGATGGTGCCATGGGTACTATGATACAGCGTTATAAACTTGCGGAAGAGGATTATCGTGGCGAAAGATTCAAAGACTGGCCTTCTGATCTCAAGGGCAACAATGATCTGCTTAGCCTTACACAACCGCATATCGTTAAGGAGATCCACAAGCAATACCTCGAAGCCGGCTCTGACATCCTTGAAACAAACACTTTCAATGCGCAAAAAGTATCATTAGCCGATTATGGAATGCAGGCATTGGCCTATGAAATGAATTTGGCCGCAGCTAAGGTTGCAAAAGAAGCAGTTAAAGAATCAGGTAAGCAAGCATGGGTGGCAGGAGCATTAGGACCAATGAATAAAACATTGTCTCTTTCTCCAGATGTAAACAATCCTGGTTTCAGAGCTTTAAGTTTTGATGATGCTGTTGATGCTTATTATGAACAAACAAAAGGGTTGGTTGATGGAGGTGTTGATCTGTTATTGGTAGAAACCATCTTTGATACATTAAATGCAAAGGCTGCCATCTTTGCTATTAAAAAATATTTTAGAGATACAAAGAAAAGTACGCTTCCAATAATGATCAGCGGAACAATTACCGATGCATCAGGAAGAACATTGAGTGGTCAAACACTGGAAGCTTTTTATACATCTGTAATGCACGCAAGACCATTAAGTATTGGTTTGAATTGTGCCTTAGGAGCGAAAGAAATGCGACCACATATTGAAGAATTAAGTCAATTAGCCTCCTGTTATGTATCGGCTTATCCCAATGCAGGTTTGCCAAACGCCATGGGAGAATACGATGAACAGCCCGAAGACACGGCCCATTTCCTTGAAGATTGGGCAAAAGAAGGCTTTGTAAACATAGTTGGTGGTTGCTGTGGCACCACACCTGATCATATTCAACACATTGCACAACATGTAAAAAAAATATCACCAAGAAAATTACCGGAGACTACTAAAGAATTGACGATTTGAGTATTATATTAGCGCTATATTCAGGACGGATGGAAAAAACCCT
>JBIOVR010000147.1:0-11466 GCA_044867875.1 Chitinophagaceae bacterium | reverse complement strand
GCCTCCCAGATAATTTTTTCGGCCGGTATCTGCGTCAAAATTTCCTGTACCAACCCTTCTCTTACCTCACCAGAACCGCGATAAATTCCCACATTACCTGCCTCTCTTGCTTCCGCAATTACATAAGTGGCTCCTGCATTTAATTCAGCTCTCATTAATTCGATCCATTTGTAAGGTGGGATGATGTGTTCTGCATCTTTGCTTCCCACTTCACTTAAAACTGTACCGTATTTAGTGAGTTTTTCTATATATCCGCACTTTTCTGAATGAGGAATTGTTATTGAACCATCACTCACTTCCATATAATTAATACCATACTCTTTACAAACAGCTATATAATCTTCAAATTGATTGCGGATCAGAAATGCTTCAAACAAAGTACCCCCAAAGTAAATGGGTAAGTCATAAGATTGATAAACTTCGATCTTTTCTTTTAGGTTAGGAGTAACATATGAAGTCCCAAAACCAAGTTTCACAATATCAACGTGTGGATGCGAAACGCTTAAAAAATTCTTTGCCTCATTTATACTAAGTCCCTTGTCCATCACCATCGTAAGTCCTGATGTACGAGGCTTTTGATTACGATCAGGAATGTTACTTAAATTAAAATTCATAGTTGATTTTATTGAATAGCAATTTTGCCTAAACAGTAAAGTTGCAATGGCCGCAAAAATAGGAAAGAATGACCAGAGTGTATCTGAACATTGTCAGCGATTGGTTATGCAATAGTTCTTACATTCAGCGCTTTCTTTTGAATCTTGAGATCACATCAACAACATGATGGTTTTGAAGAATAGAAGGATTTAACTCAACAAATTGTTTTACCTGCTTTGGCGACTTTGACATCGCATGTTCAAGTTGTAAAATGGCTTCTTTTGTTTTTCCTAAAGCAAAAAGTATTGCACTGAGGTAATATAAAAATATAGGCTGACCGTTTGAAATTTTTAATGCCGTTGTTACTTGTTCTTTTGCTTCTTCAAAATATTCCGCTTTGTAAAGACACCTTACAAGTGCTTCCCACCCTTTTTTGTTTTTTGGACGAGTGGTCACAATTGCAGAAAAGTATTGAATTGCATCTTTATAAAATCCTTGTTGCATTTTACATTCACCCATTAGCAAGTTATATTCTAATTGATGACGCTGAAGCTTCAAAGCTGTCTCAAGTTGCTTTGCCGCACCTTCCCACTGCCCTTCATTAAAGTAAGTACAAGCGATCTTATAATAGAGTTTACTGTCTTCCGGTGTGATATGTGATGCCTTCCTGTAATAAAATCTTGCTTGTCCATTATTATGAAGTCTGTCATAACAAAAACCAAGTGCTTCATAAATTAGCGCCTCAGGTTTTGTCAGCTCCAATACTTTTTGCAATACCTCGATCGCTTCTTTATATTTTTTTAATCGTATATATGCATCACCCATATTACGATAAGCGTAATCAAACTTTTCATTTATAACAATAGCATATTGATATGCGTCGAGAGCTTTTTCATATAATTTTATTCCCTGGTAGGCTGCAGCGAGATTGAACCATGCCAGGTCGTTATACGGAAATTCATCAATGATCTTTTGATGAAGTTTAATACTTTCCTCATTCCTTCCTGTAAAATCCGTCCAAAAACAAATTTTGTATAGCGCTTCCTCGTTATTTGGTTCTTGCTCTAATATCAATTTTAAGCAGTCAAACACTTTTTCAAATTCCTGGTAATCATCATACACATCTGCCAATTCAAAAAGAAGAGAGATCCTTTCTTCGCCGGTGAAAAGGGCAAGAGCCTCCTCAAGAATTTCGACCGCTTTTTCCTGTTTATCTAAAGCGAGATAAGCATCCGTTTTCAATATATAGACATTTATGTCGGTACTATCGAGCATTGCAGCATGATCAAGCAGGCTTAATGCATCCCTGTATTTATGGGTGGCAATTAGCAGGTCAGCTTTTCGAATAAGCATCGTAGAAGAAAAGGGATATTGCTCGGCGCCCTTTTCAGCCGCCTCTAAAGCGCTGCTGATATCTTCCTTTTCATCAAAATAATCTATGATCTTTTCGAAGGATTCTTCGTCAATGTAGGAGTGGCTGCGGCCTTTTTTAAGGTTCTCGTATCTTTTCAGTATTTCCTGGAGCTCACTGTTGTCTTTACCGAGTGGTTTTTCTTTCATGGTGTCAGGAGTTTGGTCAATTTAGTTCTTTTTACAAAAACCGACAACTTTTAGTAACTTTTTCCCTATTTCGCCGTTAAATAAATGTAAAAAATGTTGATAGACGGTATGTTTTATGAGTATTTTTGTTTTTATATTTGCTAACGGATGAAGAACTACCAAAATATATTTAAACTGGTGTTAACGAGAAAACTGGCAACCCTGTTTTTAATAGGTTTATCAGTAGCGGCTTTTGCAACTTTAGGTGATGGTAAATCTAAAGGAAAGAGAAGTTCATTATTAAATTCCAAACCAACAATTACTCCAGGCAAGTTTACATTGAAATCAGGTTATCAATACCGCGGTAGCCAGATCATCAATCAACAAACTCAGAATAATACATTTACACGTAACTCACTTGTTACTTATCAAAAAGGTAATATGACTTATATATTACCAGTTAAAACTATCATTCCTCAGAGAATAAAAGTTACTGTTGGAGTTCCCCAGATGATTAGATAAATCTTTATTTACTTTTTCCTGCACTATTACTTTCTTCGTAAGTCATCACCCTGAATCCGCTTTTAGGTAATTCAAACTTTGTTGCGGGTACAATACTGAAATTGACCTTAGAGACTGTATATGTTACTTTCAAACTTCCAATAGTTGTTTCAAATTCCATTGCAAGACCAGGCAATGATTTGTATGCATATTCAAATTCCCTGTTATTAGCAACAAGGTCTTTTGTAAAAAAAACATTGATCGTTGTTCCGTCCTTCATGGTACCAATAGCCTTCTGACACTTGTAACCCGCTATCTCTTTGTATTCCTCCTTGTATTCAAAAACAATGCCTTCATATTTTTTATTTGCATCCTTCCAGTTAGCCGGGGTCATAGTGATCATATATTTCTGCTCGCCATATTCCTTTAACACATTTACATTGCCGCTTTTTCCATCCACGATCGTAGATTCTACTCCAAGTGAACTTACTCTCTCAAAACGGGTTTGAAAGCCTTTTAAATAAACAATGCTTGTAGCCCCGTTAAACATATCTGCGATTGAAGGATTGCTGTTGCCTGTATTCACAACGATATCATAGGCAATAGTTCCTTCAGTAATCCTTTTCTGAGCTTTTGCAGTAAAAACCCATAAAAGACTTAATACAATAACGAATGATTTAGTGATCTTTTTCATTGGCTTAAAAGTATTAAAAAGACGTGCCAAGTTAGCCAAATAGTTGTACAGCAATGTAAACGCTTATTAACAAATGCCCTGATTTAACAAAATCAGCGTTTGCCTTTTGCCTGCATATCCTTCAGCTTTTTTTGCTGCTCTTGCATTTGCTCAAAGCGTTCCTGCCATTTTGATTTTGATTTTGGCTTTTTTCGGTTTTGATCCATTTTAGCCAAAATTTTATCGTGATTGATAATGTAATTCTGGATCACAAACTGAAGGCCCAATGTAACAAGGTTCGAAACCGTATAGTACCAGGTTAACGCGGCTGGAAGCCTGTTAAAAATGAATAAAAGAAATATTGGGAAGAAATACGGCATGTATTTTAAGACAGGATTGCTCTGATCCGGAGTCATACTCATGCTATAAATAGAAATAAGGAAACTGGTAAGACATGCAGTAATTGTAAACAAACTTACATGGTTACCATAGATCGAACTTATCACAGGTATATTTCCAAAATTTAAAATAGAATCATAGGCAGACAGATCATTTGCCCATAAAAAATTTTCATTTCTTAAGTCAACATAGGAATTAAAGAAACTATACAATGCAAAGAAGATCGGGATCTGTAATAATGCCGGTATACAACCACCCAATGGGTTTACCCCCGCTTCCCTGAATAACTTCATTTGATCCATGCTCATAGCTTGCTGATCACCGCCATGCTTTGCTTTCAGCTTCTCAATTTCAGGACGCAGCACTTTCATTTTAGCACCGCTCAAATAACTTGTATAAGTAAGTGGGGAAATAAGAAGCCTGATCACAAATGTGAGCAAAAGAATGGCAATGCCATAGCTACCAACCACCCTGCTGAAAAAATCAAATACAGGTAATACAATGAATTTATTGATCGGTCTTACGAATGCATAGATCCCTTGTCCAAGATTTACCAGTTTCCCCATTTGCTTGTCGTACTTTTTTAGAAGACGAAAATCACTTGGACCGTAATATATAGACAAAGGAATAGTAACATCTGATCCTTTTGCTACGTGTTGTAAAGTTGCAGTTGATTGTACCACAGTGGCAGAGTCATTTGGAGAGTTCCACTCCATTTTACCACCAGAAAAATTATCCTTTGCAACTAATATCCCATTAAAAAATCGTTGGCGCATTGCAACCCACTGAACGGGTTTATCAAACTGTACATCGCTGCGGCGACCAACAGTGAAGTAATCAAATTCGTCATCCATAACATATCCCATCTGTGAGTTAGTTCTCTCATAAGACAGATCTTTTTCCTGCTTCTTCGCCCTGTATTGCCATTGCAGGTTCATTGTTTCGTTATCAATAAAAGTATTTGCCTTATTCAACTTTACATTAAAGTCGATCATGTAATCATCTTTTCTCAAAACAAATTCATGAGTGATGGAACGACCTGAACTGTCACCAAGAGTGTAAGTAATGGTTTGAAGCGAATCACCTTTTGCAACAACGCTACCTGGTATAAAATAAAAATCAGTAATGTTTCCAACCTGGCCTGAATCACCTTTGATCCTGTAATCAATTTTGTCAAAATCGGTCGAAGCAAGTTTAACAAGTTTCTTTTCCTGGTCTTTAAATTTTTTAAGCTCCACCCATTTTATCTGGCCACCTTTATTAGTAAAAGCAACTTTCACCAAGTCATTTTCAACATAAGCAAGTTGTTCACTTCCTATCATTGCTTTTTGAAACTGGCCGGTCACAGTAGCTATCTGTGGGGTACTTAAATGTAAAGTATCTCCTTTTTGAACAGAAGTATCCACTTTGATTTTTGGCTTCGATGCATTTTCAATTGAATCTTTAATGGCTCTATTCTTTAAAACTCTTGCCTGTTCCTGGTTATTAAAATAAAAGAACCCGAAAAAAAGCAAAGCCAATAACACAAAACCGAGAACCGTATTACGATCAAACTTCATGGAGCTAAAAATTTTGAGTGGGCAAAGATAGGGAGAAGAGGCCGGAGTTATGGGTTATAGATTCTGAGTCTAAACCCCTGAAACTCAAAAATAAAACCTTAGACATAACATGCTCAAATTACAACGTCCTTTAACTGCAGATTTTTAACCATTGGCTTGTTTTCACTGTAGTTCTTTGCGGCAGCTACAAAATGAACAAATAACGGTTGAGGGCTTTCAACAGTGCTTTTAAGTTCTGGGTGATATTGAACCCCGATAAAGAAAGGATGCGATGGAATTTCCATTATTTCAACCAAACCTGTCTGTGGGTTACGACCGCTGGCTATCATCCCATTATTTTCGAATTGTGAGAGATACTTGTTGTTGAACTCATAGCGATGCCTGTGCCTTTCGCTAACCTGCGGTTTCCCATAAATTCTTTGTGCCAGCGTTCCTTCTTTAATATCGCAAGCATAAGAACCCAATCTCATCGTTCCTCCTTTCATTGTAATTTTCTTCTGTTCTTCCATCATATCAATTACCGGTTCATCACAGGTTGGATCCATTTCTGTTGAATGGGCATTCCTGATCCCAAGAATATTTCTTGCATACTCAATTACTGCCATTTGCATACCGAGGCAAATACCAAAGAATGGCAATCCTTTTTCCCTTGCAAATTTTACTGCTGTAATTTTTCCTTCAATACCGCGATGCCCAAAACCCGGTGCTACCAATAATCCATCAAGACCTGCTAATTTTTCTCCTACATTATCGTCAGTTATAAACTCCGAATGGATATATTGAACCTGTACCTTGCATTCATTTATCGCTCCTGCATGAACAAACGATTCCAATATAGATTTGTAAGCATCCTGCAGCTCTACATATTTGCCGATCAAGCCAATTGTAACTTTTGATTTTGGGTTTTTAAGTTTATTCAAAAACTCTCTCCATTTTCCTAATTCTGGTTCTTTGTTATTAGGAATATCTAATTTCTTCATAACGATCTCGTCGAGCTTTTCTTCCATCATTATCAATGGCACTTCATAGATCGTACTTGCATCTCTTGCTTCAATTACAGCTTCGGGTTTTACATTACAGAATAAAGCGATCTTTCTTTTTATTTCATTAGTGATCGGCTCTTCGGTCCGACAAACAATTACATCAGGAAAAACTCCCTCAGAGCTTAATAATTTTACTGAGTGCTGTGTCGGTTTAGTTTTTAATTCCTTTGCCGCCTTTAAATAAGGGATCAACGTAAGATGAACTACCAGCAAATCTTCTTCAGGTAATTCCCATTGCAATTGACGAACTGCCTCAATGTATGGCAGTGATTCAATATCACCGACCGTTCCACCTATCTCTGTGATCACAATATCCCATTCACCATTCTCACCAAGCATTTTCATTCGGCGTTTTATCTCATCTGTTATATGCGGAATTACCTGGACAGTTTTTCCAAGATAAGCTCCTTCCCTTTCTTTATTAATAACTGTTTGATAAATGCGGCCTGTTGTTACATTATTTGCCTGCGAAGTAAAAATATTCAGGAACCTTTCGTAGTGTCCAAGATCGAGATCTGTTTCAGCGCCATCTTCGGTTACATAACATTCGCCGTGTTCGTAAGGATTCAATGTACCCGGATCAACATTTATATAAGGATCAAATTTTTGAATGGTCACCCGAAGCCCCCTTGCCTGCAACAATTTGGCAAGTGAAGCAGAAACAATTCCCTTCCCCAATGATGAAGTAACTCCTCCCGTAACAAATACATACTTGGACATATCTTTAGTTCTTGTTTTAAAAAAAATTATGTGCCCCGCAACATATCATCATTCAACACCTGTTGCGTCGCACTCGTCAGCGTTCGGTAATTCTATTGAGCAAAAATTTTCGAGAATTAGTCAGCCTCTATTTGACCAGCGGAAAGAAATAAATCCGGGAGGTCATGCAAAACTAAGCGGAATTTCCGTTATTGAGAAAACATAAATTCAGGATTGTGGAAAAAAAACGAACCAATTTTTTTATTCTGGCGAAACTCACTTTCACAGCTATTTTCCTGCTATTAATGTTTTCAACATATGCGCAGAAATTGGAAACTTTCAAGAACTATTGTGGAGGATTTTATAAAAGCATGGCAGATCTGCTGAAAATACAGCGAAAGGAAATTGGTTTTTATGATTTTCAATCAGGACAAACGATTGCAAGTATCGGCGCCCAAAGTAGCCATTGGGAAGCTGCTTATGCAGCCACAACTGATAATGTTACCTTCTATTTGGAAGATATCGATTCCAGTAAATTCAAAAAGAGCCAGGTTGAATTTGCCTGGAATTACTACGCCAACCTCCGTGGCTGGCCCATGACAAGTGATTATAAAATGGTTATTGGCGATGAAAGATCAACTTCACTACCTGAAAATACATTTGACAAGATCCTGATCATAAATAGCTTTCATGAATTTATTTTCCAGGCCGAAATGCTGGCAGATATAAAAAAGAAACTTAAGCCCAGCGGATTTCTTTACATTGATGAAGCATTACCAAAGAGACAAGGTCAACTACATGGCATTTGCAATAAACCTATGCTTACAAATGAAGGAACAATTGCAATATTTGAAAAAAATGGATTTGAATACGTCGATGGGATTGATTTCAACTACAAGCAAAAAAATCCTACAAGAAAAATCTTTGCTTTCAGAATAAAAAAATAAGGGACATAAAAAGTATAGGTAATTCTTAATCGTGAAGACTGCGAACAGTTCTTGGATGCTTCTCATTTTTTGCACGATCAATATTTCTTTCGATCACCTTCAAAAGATATTTGAGATCAAAGGGTTTTTCAACAAAATCATCTGCGCCGGCTTTAATAGCAGTGATACCGATATCGGGAGAAGCCGAAACCATTATTACAGGGATTTTAGAAGTAAGCGGATTATCTTTTAAATGACGACAAACTTCCAGGCCATCATAACCGGATAATAATTTATCGATCAAAAAAACATCAGGAATTGTAAAATTATTTTTTAATACGTCCTCAGCGTCATCTTTTATTTCAATACTATAACCAGCTCTTTCAAAAATGATCTTAAAAATATCCCTGATACCCGGATCATCATCCGCAACAAGAATTTTTTTCTTCATCGTTAAAGGTTTAGCAAAATTTATGCCTCTCGCGGAAGCTTCAATTGTTTTTGTTTTGTTTTTACCCTTTCTCATAATGCTTTATAGGAAGTGAAAAACAAAAAGTGGATCCTTTGCCTTCTGTGCTTTCTACACTTAAAGTGCCGCCCTGTCTCTTGATAATTTCTGATGCAATATACAACCCAAGACCCAGTCCTGGAAAAGTATTCAGCTTAGATTCTGACACCCGGAAAAAACGTTCAAACACTTTATTTAAAAGATCTTTCTTTATACCAATCCCAGAATCTTCCACACAGATCCTGATTATATTTTTATCAATTTCCGAAGTAACAATAATTTTTTTTGCATGGGGAGAATATTTGATCGCATTGCTAAGAAGATTCGTAAGCACCTGCCCTGTTCGGTAACGGTCGCCCCACATTTGAACAGACTTGTCTAATTTGGTACTGATCTTATGTGCCCTGGTTGTTCGTTGCATCTCTTCCACCACTTCGGAGATCAATTCGTTAATGTTATAATTTTCTTCCCGTAGTTTTAGTTTTTCTTCCTGGATCCGGGTAAAGTCAAGCAGATCGGTGATAAGTGTGGTAAGCCTGTCAACTTGATTATTCATTTTCTCCAGTAGCTCCGCCGATCTTTTGTCTTTAGCTTTAATAAAAATATCCTCCAATATTTGCGCATAAGCCTTTAAACTTGTAACAGGTGTTTTCAATTCATGACTCGCAATACTTATGAATTCTTGTTTCTGTTTTTCTATTTTTTTGCGATCCGTTACATCATGATAGGTTGCGATCACCCCCTCAATTCGGGGATTATCCAACAGGCTTAAATAAACAGCTTCTATATCGCGGTAACTTCCATCCTTGTGTTGCAACCGAAATTCAGTGCTTATGGTTTCGGCCGGGGTTTCTAATGCTCTCAGAAATGCTTCCTTTTTAGCTTTGATATCATCCGGGTGAACAATAGGATCGGTAAATATGCTTTTCCCCACCCTTTCGTTTGGAGAATAGCCAAGTATTTTCGAGATGGATTCACTTTCATAGACAATGACTCCTTCTTCTGATAAAATTGTAATTATATCAAACGCATTTTCTATAAGTAACCGGAACCTTTCTGCACTTTCTCTCAGGCGTTCCTCAGAAAAACGATGCTCTGTTATATCTTCAATAGCAAGAAGAATGAGTGCATTCTTTTTATCCTTGATAAACAATTTCTGTGCATTCAATAAAAATGCTCTTTCACCTATCGATTTAAATGTGTGCCGGATCTCGAAGTCACTAAATTCAATATTTTTTGACTGAACAAGTTTTAATTGCTTTTTTAATTCCGGTATATCCCATTCATAGTTATTCAAACTAAATAAATTGTTACCTCCTGCTTCTTCAGGAGTAGTATGGAACATCTTGTAAAATGCCTTATTCGCATCTCTCACCCGCAGATCTTCGTTCAATACGAGTAAGGGTTCGTGTAAAGTATCAAAAATACTTTCTACATATTCATAAGAGTCCTGTAGTTCAACATTCCTGTTTTGAAGTTCTTCATTGATAGTTGTAAGCTCTTCATTTGTTGATTGCAGCTCTTCTTTCGATGTTTCCAACTCTTCGTTTATACTTTGTAATTCTTCATTGGATGATAACACTTCTTCATTAGCAGATTGTAGCTCTTCCCTTGTGGCCTCAAACTCTTCACTCATCATCTTCATATTTTCCCTTGCTTCTTTTAATTGTCTTTCCAGGGAAAAGATGCGTTCGTTGCTGGCCCTTTTAAATGTAGTAATAGTTTTCCCCGGCTTGGTTTCTATTTCGCCATTAGTTGGTTGAAAAATGATCAGAAAATAATTATCTTTTGCATTTGCTTTTATAGGAACTACTTCGATAGTTACATCTTTTTCACCATTAAAATGAAGCCCCTCTCTTTTTACATGCTGCCCCTGCTTTTTGGCATCATTGATCGCTGATCGCATATCAAACACCATCTCTTCTTTTATCATTTTCATCAGGTGCAGGCTTGCTTTTCCTGCTGCCGGCTCAAGGTATTTTGATACCGCCCCTCTGAAACGAAGTATTTCAAGATCTTTATTAATTAATAAGCTGGGTGGTATAAATTTTTTTAAAAGTACTTTGTCCGTTTCTTTTTCTATATCGATCTCTTTTGGAGCTTCTAAATTTTTTCTTTCTTCAACAAGTTTTAAAGTAATGGGAACAGGTGCCCGGTTTAAAAAATCAAGATGCACAGGAGTTGAAATGCTTTTCCTTAGAAATATTTTATTTTCTTTATCCTGTTGCTCAAAAAGATCAGATGCCCCTCCTACGCTTTCGGATTTTCCAAGGATAAGAAAGCCTGTAGGCCTTAGCGCATAATAAAATGACTGCATGATCTTACTTTGCGAATTGCCTTCAAGATAGATCATCACATTCTGACAACTGATCAGATCCATTCGTGAAAAAGGGGGATCATTTAAGAGATTGTGCGGCGCATAAATGATCATTTCACGAATAGCTTTTATTACCTGGTAATGACCGTCAAGTTTTGTAAAAAACTTTTCCAGCCGTTCCGGTGATACGTTTTGCAAAGCTGTTTTTAAATAAACACCGACCCGGGCTCTTTCAATAGCTTTCTCATTGAGATCAGTTGCAAATATTTGTACAGGTGAACTGATCGGCTTCTTACCTAAATATTCCAAAATGATTATCGCCATTGATACCGCTTCTTCGCCGGTAGCACAACCAGGTATCCATACACGAAGCGGTTCATTTATTTTTCGGTCCTTAAATAAAACAGGTAGGATTTTTTTTGTCAAAGCCTCAGAAACTCCGGCATCTCTGAAAAAACTTGTTACGCTTATCAACAGATCCTGGTACAAAGCATTCACTTCTGTTCTATTCTCTTTTAACAACCGGGCATACTCACCCAATGTCTTTAATCGATGCAATACCATCCGCCGTAAAATGCGACGATGACTGGTAGGTTTTTTATGCGACATTTACGGCAATGTCAATTCTTCTCACATATCCGGCAGCCACATCGTCAATGGTATTGGCGGGTCGGCAGACTTCGCCCAGAATAGTTACCTGAGCATCTT
>JBIOVR010000146.1:0-2172 GCA_044867875.1 Chitinophagaceae bacterium | reverse complement strand
ATATCTTAAAACAGAATAATGGCATAAACCGAATAATTGGAGAAAACTATTTTGAAGATGTGAAAGCCAACGTGGTACCAGGATTTTTTATGCTTACGATAAGTTATAATTTTAATCGTGTTGGCACGAGTAAAATTCAAAAAAAGTAAACGCATTCACCAGTGTTTATTATTAAATAAATGCTATGAACAAAATAAAAGTCATCCATTATGGATGACTTTTATTTTAATTGAAAAGCTTATTTATCTGAATGGGATTAAAAAAAGTTTTGACAGTTTTTTTTAAGAGTGCTATTTTTTTAAAATGTCACAGTTAGTTTATTGACAATTATTTTTGAGAACTTTTAGCGATCTGGTTGCTACCCTCGTTTGGGTTAGTTCTTTTTACAGAAGTAAATGCTGAAATGCCAAAGATCAAACTTGTAATCACTGAAGCTAGAATTACTAATTTGAAAAAATGTTTCATTGTTTTCTTTTTAGGGTGATTAATTTGAATAATAATAAGTATGGTTTAATTGAGCTGTATACATATTTAATTCATCCGGATATCGAAGCAAAAGCTTATCAACACGACGGCTCCCTGAAACACTAAAACAAATTTTTTTGATACTTAACCGAGAAAGTTACTTGGTAGGACTCACTCGGGTACCGGATTAATATTACAGATATAAAAGTATATTTCACTATTCAAATCCCATAGTTTTTCTAAGAGATTTTTCTTAGTAAGAGTAAGATTTTTTTATAAGTAGTAGTTCTACTTTTTTTCTGAAGTTACTTCAGTGAAGAATAGAAAAACTACGAAGCGTAGATGTATCAACGCTGATTTTTTGCAAAAAAATATTGATGAATTGTAGTCACAAAGCTTACAAAACTATAAAATAAAAAAAGATCACAACTTGTGATCTTTTTAATAACAGAGAGTATTGATCGAAAGGTTTATTTATCAATTTTCTTCGATCCTTTCATCTTCCTGGTTAGCAAGGATCGCAGAAGTAATTTTTTTCAAAGGGTTTTTGTGGCTTTCTTCAAATTCTTTTCTTTCATTAATAATATTAAGACATTCAAAAACAGCAGTACGGAAAGATGATTCATCTGCTTTTCCTTTTCCTGCAATATCAAAAGCAGTTCCGTGATCTGGCGACGTTCTTATAACAGGAAGACCAGCAGTATAATTAACACCCTCACCTGAAGCAAGCGTTTTAAAAGGAACAAGTCCCTGGTCATGATACATGGCAAGTACTGCATCAAAACGATTGTGATATTGTTTTGCAAAAAAACTATCGGCACTGAATGGACCAGTCACAATCATGTTATTTTGTTTAGCTTCTTTTATAGCTGGTTTGATGATCGTTTCTTCCTCCTTTCCAATCAAGCCTTCATCACCCGCATGCGGATTTAATCCTAACACGGCGATCTTTGGTTTATCGATACCAAAATCTTTTTTTAAACTTTCATTCAGGATATTTAGTTTTCTAAGAATAATTTCTTTAGAAATATTTGCAGTCACTTCGTTCACGGGTACATGCTCAGTAACCAACGCTACCCGAAATTCATTTGCAAACAATAGCATTACTACATCATTTACTCCGAAATAACTTTTTAAAAAAGGAGTATGGCCTGTGTAATTGAATTCAGCTGATTGCACATTTTTTTTATGAATTGGGGCTGTTACAAGACCATCTATGTGATTTTGCTTTAATGCATGTACAGCAGCCTGCAATGATCTTACAGCATATGTCCCTCCGCTCTCTGTTAATTGTCCCGGAGTAATGTTCACATCTTCTTCCCAGCAATTATAGATGTTCATTTGTTTTGCATTTAAGCGGGAGAGGTCTTTTATGTTCTGCCAATTGAAATTAAATTCAGGCAAAGACTTACGATAAAAATTAATCACCTTATTTGAGCCGAATATTACTGGCGTACAAAGTTCAAGGATACGGCTATCTGAAAATACCTTGATTATTAATTCGGTTCCAATTCCATTCAAATCGCCACATGTAACACCTATAATTGGTTTGGTTGTCGGAGTCATATTGTATGTATTAGTGTAAAAATACAGAATTAAGAATAACCCATTTTTTAAGATGAACGATCCCGCTTTTCAATAAAAAGATGAGTAGTGCTATCCTTTGTTTGAATTCTATTTTAAAGAATATTGATTTCAATCACCCTT
>JBIOVR010000145.1:0-3742 GCA_044867875.1 Chitinophagaceae bacterium | reverse complement strand
AGCCGACAATTCATTAACAAGATGCTTTGCATTATTCTCATTACGACTCCATAGATTTAACTGTTTTATATTTCTTACTAGCAACATAGCTTCAATATGTCTTTTGGCCTGTTCACCCGAACCGATGATTGCAAGCATTGATGATTTTTCTCTTGATAATAATTTTGTAGCTACTGCGCTGGCAGCAGCTGTTCTGATAGCAGTGATCTCTAAAGCATCAAAGAGCATAAGGGGTTGTCCATTCTTTGCATCAAATAACATTACTATACCCTGGTGTGATGGAAAACCAGCTTCTTTGTTAGCATGAAATACACTGATCACTTTAATTCCCATGACACCAAGGTTGCCTGCATGCCCTGGCATCATACCTAATATACCACTGCCATCCGGAAGCCGCATGATATTACGTAAAGGCTGCAAGCATTCTCCTGCGGCTAATGAGCGAAACATTTTCTCCATTACTTCAATACATTCTTCCATCGGTAATAGAGATGCGATCTTTTCTTTATTGATAAACAATGGTTCCATTCTTTTAAATGTTCAAGAGTAGTTTTATTAAAGATAGAATTTTTAAGAATTGAATCAATAGTAACGCTAACACTGACATGACATAACTTTTACATAAACATAATTTCAAGGTAGACCTTTTATAAGTTATATTTACTCTCTACAAAAAACCTAAACTATATGTCAGCAACAAAAGCATATGCAGCTCAAAGCGCTACTACTCCGCTCGAACCATGGACACTTGACAGAAGAGCTTGCAAACCTTATGATGTGCAAATGGACATCCATTATTGTGGCGTATGTCACAGTGATCTTCATTTTGCCCGCAATGAATGGGGCATGACTGTTTTTCCAGTTGTACCGGGCCATGAGATTGTAGGCAAAGTGACAGCAGTAGGGTCACATGTAAAAAAATTTAAAGTTGGGGATCTTGCTGGTATCGGTTGTTTAGTTGATAGTTGTCGTGAATGTGATAGTTGTAAAGACGGGTTGGAACAGTATTGTACAAACGGTTCCGTATTCACTTATGCCGGGCAAGAAAGGGATGGCAGTGGAATGACGTATGGTGGTTATAGCAAATCTATCGTGGCACATGAAGATTTTGTTTTGCATATTTCTGATAAGCTTGATCTGGCTGCTGCTGCGCCATTACTTTGTGCCGGCATTACTACTTATTCGCCTCTTCGTTACTGGAATATTGGAAAAGGTACGAGAGTGGGAGTTCTTGGACTTGGTGGTCTTGGTCATATGGGAGTTAAACTTGCAGTAGCAATGGGAGCAGAGGTAACAATGCTAAGTCATACTGCCAGCAAAGAAAAAGATGCAAAGAGGTTAGGTGCACATAAGTTCGTTCTTACAAGTGATGAAGCACAGATAAAAACTGTAACGGGATATTTTGATTTCATACTTGATACAGTTTCGGCTGAACATGATTTTAATTTTTATCTCGGGCTTCTTCGCAGGGATGGTAAGATGGTATGTGTAGGTGTGCCTCCAATACCAGCTCCTGTTCATAATATGAGCCTGATCTTTGGTCGTAAAAGCTTAGCTGGTTCCCTGATCGGCGGTATTGCCGAAACACAGGAAATGCTTGACTTCTGTGCTGAGCATAATATTGTAAGTGATATTGAACTGATCCGTATGGACCAGATCAATGATGCATATGAACGAATGCTGAAAGGTGATGTCCGTTATCGCTTTGTGATCGATATGCTGAAATTCTAAAAGAATTATCCTGGTAAAAAGTGCAATGAAAAGAAGGCATTAGGCTACAGGCCAACCATTTTAAAATAGTCATTTTTTCTTGCTTCGATCGCTGATGCAGTAACATCAACTAGCCCGTCAATAAGTGTGAGATCATTTTGTGTTGGTTTGCGGGGTTCTTTATAATATACGGCAAATGTTCCCAGCAATTCATCGTTTGCGCCAAATATGGGTGTTGACCAGCAGGAACGCAGATCTTCAACTAATGCATACGATTTATAATCCTTCCAAAGCGGATCAGTTGCAATATCATCCACAATTATTTGTTTGTGAAAGAATGCAGCAGTACCACAAGACGCCGCAGTGGGCCCAGGTGAAAATCCATTGACGGCAGTATTATAGTGATCGGGAAAAGAAGGGGCGGCTCCTATAAATAACTGGTTTGTTTTTTTATTATATAAAAGTATGGATGTTAAAATATCGTTCTCACTTTTATACTCTATCCAAGTCACTATATCAGTAAGTATCTCTTTCAGATCTTTTTCACTGTTCAACATCGCTTCCACATCTGTTTGCAACAGTTGGGAATCTACCTTTAGTATCAGATCTTCTGTAGCCGGGTTCATAATAATATTATTATCCTAAAGTTATAGTTTTAATTATAGTCAATGAAACATCAAATATGAATAATTCAAGTTCCGGCCGCCTTATGATTGCAGGGGCTCCTGCACTCCTTCGGCATCGGATATGGTGAGCTCGTTCGTTGGCGATTGAGTAACCATGCCAAAATCAAATTGCATATCGTTGAGTTTACGGTAGAGACCGTTATGCTTCATGAGTTCAGTATGTGTGCCGGCTTCACTTACAATTCCTTTATCAATCAGTACGATCTTGTCTGCATTGCGGATAGTGGAAAGACGGTGTGCAATAACAAAACTTGTACGACCCTTCATCAGGTTGTCCAATGCATCTTGCACTAATAATTCACTTTCACTATCCAATGATGATGTGGCTTCATCTAAAATTAAAATTGCCGGATCTTTTAAGATGGCACGGGCAATCGCAATACGCTGACGCTGACCACCGCTTAATTTAATACCCCTTTCTCCAACGATCGTTTCATATTGTTCGGGGAATCTTTTAATAAATTCATGTGCATTGGCATTTTTTGCAGCAGTCATAATTTCTTCATCGCTTGCTTCTGGCTTACCGTAAGCAATATTTTCTTTTATACTTCCGCCAAATAAAATAACGTCCTGCGGTACAAAAGCCATTTGCCTCCTTAATTGTGAAAGCGGGAATTCACTGGCGGGACGTTCATCAAAATACACAGTCCCGCTATCAGGTTCATAAAAATGAAGAAGCATTGATGCAATAGTTGATTTGCCGGCACCGCTTGGCCCTACAATAGCGATCTGTTCTCCATTGCGTGCCGTAAGCGACAGATCTTTTAATACTTGTATGTCTTTGCGGCTGGGATAACTAAATGCAACATGTTCAAACCGCACATTACCCTTTAATATATGTTGTGGTTCTACTACAATTTGTTTGATATCTACAGGTTCACCATCGTTGCGCAAAATTTCTCTTACACTTTGCGTAGCGCCTAATGTTTTTTGTAACTGTGAGAACATATCTGCAAAACCGGCAAACGTTCCTCCAACAAACATGGAAAAAATAACAAACATGATAAGTGAACCAATTGTAAATCCACTTCCCGGCTCCTGGATCATTCGACCCCCGAACCAAACAACAAATGCCAGTGTTCCAAACAAACTAAAAATCATGAATGCTACAAAGGCGCCCCGGTATCTTGCATTACTGATAGCGGTTGATACAACAGCTTTCAGACTTTTTACATAACGGCTTATTTCATAAAATTCACTGGTAAATGCTTTCACTATTGAGATACCTTGAAAGGTTTCCTGGACGATCGTTCCGCTATCCGCTAATTGGTCCTGTGTTTTGCGTGACATTTTACGGATACGTCTTCCAAATACTACAGCAACAATGGCAAGCAATGGAACCACTG
>JBIOVR010000144.1:0-17742 GCA_044867875.1 Chitinophagaceae bacterium | reverse complement strand
ACTCTTGAATAGCCGGCTAACGTAGCAAGTAAAGGAAGAATAACTGACCATGCTTTTCTATTGATCAGGTAAGCCATCATAAGCGCCATAGTAAATGCTGTTGTTGTGTGGCCGGAAGGAAAGCTGTGAACTTTTCGCATAGTAACACCATCAACAATATGTACAGGAAAAATTTCAGATAAATAACTGATTGGCCTTAATTCATCAGGATAAACAACTCGTTTTAAAAACTGGGCTAGAATTGTTGAGATAAGAACTCCTGCGACAACTGCGATAAAATATTTTCTTCTATAAAAAAAACAATAAATGCCTAATGGCCCCCACATTAACCCGTCGCCATAGTGGGTAAAATATTTAAAGAATTGGTCAGCTATTTCATCGTGATTGCTATTAATAAGATGAAATGCACCGTTTTTTCCCAGTATAAGAATTAATATACCAGTGCCGATGGCAATGATGGTAGCTAAAATAAAAGCAATGCCGAAATTATTTGCCGGTCTTTCCTGGAGCAAAGGATAGAATTTTTACAAAAGTAATACGACTTCTGCAGCTCTCATAATGTGATACCGGCTAGTTCAAGACTTTTCTTTTTTAGCTTCCTTATCTCTACATCTTCAATAATAGGTTCAGGTCCTAGTATAAGTGATACATTATCTTCCTTCCACCATTTTGAATTCTTTAGTTCTGAGAAAGGCAGTAATCCGATCAGGTAATTTCGGTTTATGTCCGCATGCCATTCCTCTATCCATTCAAATTTTTCTTTTGGGATAAAGGCAATATTATCAAAACTGATGTAGACTTTCAAGTAAAAATCTTCCGTTAAACGATTCGGCTGATGATGATAAAGCTTTTTATATTCATAATGATAATCGTAACGTAAAGCAGAAATATCACTTAATACGGCAGATCCGGTGGGGAAACTGCCGGCCCCTTTGCCATAAAAAAATTGTTTATCGGAAAAGCCACTTTCGATCACAACACCGTTGTATTCATTTTTTACAAAAGCTAGCTGGTCATGCTGGTATACAAATTGGGGCAGAACAAAAGCAGCAACATCTCCATTATTAAGTTTTTTGGCCTGTGCCACTAATTTTATTTCATAATGTTTTTCCCTTGCCACGGCAGCATCATTTTGATTGATGTTTTGTATTCCCGTGAAAACAATGTTCTCAGGCTGCTCAACGATACCATAAGAATGATTTAATAGAATTGTCCATTTGTTCAATGCATCATAGCCTTCTATATCCAGTGTAGGATCAGTTTCAGCAAAGCCAGCTTGCTGTGCTAGTAACAGGGCTTGTTTGAATTCCAATTTATCTTCAAACATTTTTGTAAGAATAAAATTAGTGGTACCATTTGCAATAGCTTTTACGGATTGTACAAGGTCATTATCATAATATTCTTCCAGGTTCCTGATAATAGGTATTGAGGCGCAGGCAGCTGCTTCGTATAAAAGAGACATGTTTGTTTGTTTTTGCAGCCCTAAAAGTTCTGGCATATTCTCAGCCAGCATCTTTTTACTTGAGCTTACCACATCCTTACCGTTTTTTAATGCAGTGGTTACGATCTCAAATGCCGCTTCAGTTTCGTTGATCACTTCTACGATCACATTTATCTCCGGGTCAAAAAGTAATTCATTTCTATCCGTAGTAAATAATTCAGACGGGGCATTTCTTTTTTTCTCAGGATGCTTGACACAAATTTTCTTTATTGTAGCTTTTAATGAAGGTGTTTGGTTCAGGATATGATAAAGTCCTTCACCGACTACGCCAAAGCCAAATAAACCGATCGTAAGTTTCTTGTGATAACTCATTTTATATTTTTTATAAATTATAATCTGATGATCCTGATATTACTAAAAACAAAAAAGCTCACCCGATTAGTCAGGTGAGCCTTGAATATTTTGAAAATTATTTTTAAGCTTGAACACTGACTTATCTATCCCGATTTTATCGAGGTGGAATTGGCACCTTTCCCTCGCTAATGTTCGGAACGACAAAAATTGTCACCCTGAACGAAGTGAAGGGAGGTTGTCAAGGCTTCATCGGGCCATATCCCTCAGCCTTTCTTGATAAGCATCCTTATGTAATATTTAAGAGCTGGCGCAAAGATAACCGTGAATGCAGGAAGTTCCAAAAAACAAATTCAAACCCAATTTTTTTGCAAACAGTTGTTTGAAAGTAAACAATCCGGCGCATTATAGTTACTATCTTCGTTACCCTTTTAACTATGGCAAAATCAAGAGATAACGGGATCACTGTTGAAGAAATAAATCATGAAATGATCGAGGTGCACGGAGCAAGAGTGCATAACCTTAAGAACATTGATATCTCAATTCCTAAAAATAAATTAGTGGTTATTACCGGGATCAGCGGCAGTGGTAAATCATCACTTGCTTTTGATACCATTTATGCCGAGGGCCAGCGTCGATATATGGAAACATTCGGAGCATATGCACGACAATTTATTGGCGATATGGAACGGCCTGACGTGGATAAGATCACCGGGCTTTCTCCGGTTATTTCGATTGAACAAAAAACTACAAATAAAAATCCACGGTCAACTGTAGGTACAGTTACTGAGATCTATGATTTTCTGAGGCTATTATTTGCAAGAGTAGGAGAAGCTTATTCGTACAATACGGGTAAGCCAATGGTAAAATGGAGCGAAGAAGAAATTGTAGAGAATATTTTTAAAAAATATAAGAGCAAAAAAATATCACTGCTTGCTCCCTTGGTGAGAGGAAGAAAAGGTCATTACCGCGAATTATTTGAAGATGTTCGTAAAAAGGGTTATTTAAAAGTTAGAGTTGATGGAGAAATAAAAGACCTGGTACCGAAAATGCAGGTCGATCGTTACAAAATTCATGACATAGAATTAGTGGTTGATCGTTTACAAGTAACTGATGATCTAAAAGCAAGATTGAGTCAAAGCGTACAGCAAACATTGAAGCTTGGAAAAGATTTAATGTTCTTATTGGTAGATGAAAAACAGCTCGTACAATATAGTAAGCAACTAATGTGTGAAGACACGGGCATTAGTTACGAAGAGCCATCACCTAATTCATTTTCTTTTAACTCACCTTATGGTGCCTGCCCAACCTGCAAAGGGTTAGGAAATATTTTCACGATTGATATGGACCTGGTGTTGCCCGATAAAACACTTAGCGTAAAAGAAGGAGGCATCTCACCATTGGGAGAAGAAAGAGATGCCAGTGTATTTCAGCAAGTGGTGGAGTTTGCCAGGAAGTATAAAATAAAACTAGATATTCCGATAGATAGGTTGCCAAAACAACAATTAGATCTTCTTTTATTCGGAGATAAAAACATTAGCTCATCAATGGAAGTGGATGCTTCAGATGACACAGTCCCCCATGAGTACACAGGAAGTTATGAGGGAATAGTGCCAATGCTGAAAAGATGGTTTGTTTCAACAAGCAGTACGGAGTTTTTAAGAGATTGGGTGCAGCAATTCACAACATTAAAAACTTGCAGTAGCTGTAATGGAGCAAGGTTGAAAAAAGAAAGTCTTTGGTTTAAAATATTGGGAAGAAATATTTCACAGCTTGGTGAAATGAACCTTGATAATCTTGCTGCTTGGTTTGATGGTATTGAATTAAGAATTACTGATAAGCAAAAAAATATTGCAAAGGATGTTTTAAAAGAAATAAGAGAGCGACTTCAATTTCTTTTGGATGTTGGGTTAACATATCTCACACTTAACCGTGCTTCAAAATCATTAAGCGGTGGTGAATCACAAAGAATACGATTGGCAACACAGATAGGTTCGCAGCTGCAGGGTATTACTTATATTCTTGATGAACCTTCTATTGGTTTGCATCAGCGGGATAATCACAGGTTAATAGATGCTTTAAAAAATCTTCGTGATATCGGTAATAGTGTGTTAGTGGTGGAGCATGATAAGGATATCATGCTGTCAGCAGATCATTTAATTGACATTGGACCAAAGGCTGGTTTTCATGGAGGAAAAATTGTTGCCCAGGGCATACCGAGTGAAATGCTCAAGCTTGATACGCTTACTGCTAGTTATCTAAATGGTCATCATAAAATAGCAGTGCCGGCAGAAAGAAGAAAAGGCAATGGAAAATTTATAGAGTTAAAAGGAGCGAAAGGAAATAACCTTCGTGACCTTGATGTGAAATTTCCTTTGGGAAAATTTATCGTTGTCACTGGTGTTAGTGGTAGCGGTAAATCGACATTGATCAATGAGACACTTTACCCGATCCTGTCAACACATGCTTATGGTTCAAGAGTATCGCCATTGGAATATAAGAATATAAAAGGACTAGAACATATTGATAAAGTGATAGAGATCGATCAGTCGCCAATTGGCCGTACTCCAAGAAGCAATCCGGCTACTTATTGCGGTTTTTTTACAGATATCAGAACATTGTTTGCTTCGATCCCGGAAGCTAAGATCAGGGGCTATAATGCAGGTCGTTTTTCATTTAATGTAAAAAGCGGTCGCTGTGATGTGTGTGAAGGTGGAGGTATGAGAGTGATCGAAATGAATTTTCTTCCCGATGTTTATGTGCATTGCGAAAAATGTAATGGTACAAGATATAATAGAGAAACGTTGGAGATCCGGTACAAAGGAAAATCTATTGCCGATGTGCTTGACATGACGGTAGAGGAAGCAGTGGAGTTTTTCCAGCATATACCCTATATCTATCGGAAAATAAAAGTGCTTGGAGAAGTAGGGCTTGGCTATATCACCCTTGGGCAAAGTGCAGTTACCTTAAGCGGGGGAGAAGCGCAACGGGTTAAACTCTCAACTGAGCTTGGTAAAAAAGATACAGGCAAAACTTTTTATATACTGGATGAACCAACTACTGGTTTGCATTTTGAAGACATTCAGCATTTGCTTTCGGTTCTTAATAAATTAGTGGACCGTGGGAATACTGTTCTTGTTATTGAACATAACATGGATGTTATAAAAGTTGGGGATCATGTTATTGATCTTGGCCCTGAAGGCGGTGATGGCGGGGGAAAGATCTTATTTGAGGGTACTCCGGAAGGTTTAATAAAGTGTAAGGATAGTTATACTGCAGAGTTTCTCGCACATGAAATAAAATAAAAACCCGCAACTTTTTCAGGAGGGATGAGAAATAATCGTTTTCAATGAAATTCGTTAACTAACGGGCTTTCATTGAGGAAATACAATTAAACTTTTCCTGACTGCGGGAATTTTTGGGTGGTAATAAAAGAGCAAAATAATAAGATGTCCAATAAGGATGGCAGCAGGTGTTCAATAAAATTTTTAATACACACTTTGAGAGTAACAAATAGAGAACGGATTAGGGTTTAGTCACCAGGTATTGTATTTTAAAGAGCCCGCTGCCCTTATTGGAACTGCCTTAAATATTGTAAAGAACTATTTTATAATGATCTGTCCAGACTCACTCATCTCATCATTCTTAAAAACCTGGTAAGTATAAGTTCCTTTTTCCAGGCCATTAATTCTTTTATGATCTTTCTCATTCATTTTATAATGCACCATGATCGTACCTTCTGGATCAAATACAAAGAAGTCAACCTTTGCAGATTCTACATTTTTTACATGCATTACATTTTTTAATAAGTCAGGGTAAATTTTTACCTCTCTTTCTTTTCTTGATGTCTTTGCGTTTTTGCTTTCAGCATTTGTATTTTCGGTTACTGAGCATGACTGGGTAGAACCCAGTAGCAAAGCCAGGCCAAAGAGATAAGATGAATTTTTTAAATAGGACAGAGTAGAGTTTGTTTTCATATTGGGTTCGGATGGGTGTCGGATTAAAAGTAAAGTGGACATCGCAGCTGTCGCAAAGCTCTTCGGTTTGGCGAATTATTTCCATTCAACCTCCAGCCAAAACGGAGGATGGTTGAGAAATATGAATCCATTTCTTTTGGATCTCCACGTTGACTGTTGATAGTAGGTCTTGTGATGTTACGGAATGGCTCACGGTTGTGCAATTGATAGGCAATAGGTACATCTGCCGGCGCCAGGTATTGAGAAAAGTAAACTGGATCAATATATTTTGTACTTACATCATCAACATAGTCTGTAAATGTTTTGCGATGTAAAACTTCTAAACCGATATAAAGATCTTCTTTAATGAAATATTTAAATCCTGCGCCCATAGGAATTTCAAGCTGTGTTAAGTTATATTCTTTCCTGTCAGGATATTGTGACATGCCTTGTCCTTCTAAACGAAGTGGTTTTAATTCCACTAGTTGTTTTGTATTCGGATTATTCGGATCAGGATAATAATAAGCTTTAGGATTAAAATGGAAAAACCCAGCACCTGCAATACCATATGGTCTGAATTTTCCCTTCAAACCATCATAGTTTTCAAGGAAAACTGTTGGATAAAATTCAAAGCCGAAATAAAGCTCTGTTACTTTTGATTGGAAATACAGATTGCGGCGCCATCTTGAAAATTCCCGGCCACCGGAAAGGTTTACTTCGTCATCGCTCCCTTCCAGGAATGATCGGTTGAGCGCTAAGCGAAGACCTAACCATTCAGAAGGATACACGTTAACATAAAGTCCTTTTGAAAATTTTGTAAGCGGCACATCCAGGTCAGCGATAAATGGCTTACCAACTCCATGGGATCCTCCAAGATCTCCAAGAAAGAATGATTGACCAAGACCAAGTCCGAATTCATATTTTCCATCTTTGAAAGAGATGGATTGTGAATTGGAACAAAGTGACAAAGACACTAATAAGACCGTAACTACTGTACGGCAACAGGGTACAATTGCTCTCATAGATACCAGATTTGTGTTTTTCTACGGAACTTTTAAGATTCCGATAATTTAGGATTTGGACTGGCGACTAAAGTAGAAAATTAATTTCTACTAATCAATGACGAATAGCGGGTATTTTTATTGCAGTATCAATAAGAAGTTTTTCTACTCGGTGCTTTTACCAAGAGTTTCTCGACATCTCTATGTGTGGTATACCATCATCTAAATATTCTTCTCCAACTGCAATAAAGTGGAATGATTCATAGAAACTTTGTAAATAAACTTGAGCACTTAAGGTGATGGAAATTTTGCCAAAAAATTTTTCGCAGGCTTCAATTGATCGTTTCATTAGTTCTCTTCCTAATCCTGATCTTCTTTTTGACGAGGAAGTGACAACGCGGCCAATTGCAGGATCATTGTATGAAACTCCGGGAGGAAGAATTCTTGTATATGCAACTAATTTATCACCTTCAACTGCCATTAAATGCCAGGCTGACCGATCTTTTCCATCAAGATCTTTATAAACACAATTTTGTTCGACGATAAATACTTCATTTCTTAGTTGCAGTATATTATATAACTCATCTAAGGTTAATTCATCAAATTTTTTTATTGTCCAGTTTACCATATTTTTTTAATTAACGTCCGGGTGACGGGATTACGGGTAAACCTTCATTGCCCTCTTCACTTACTGATTGCACTGCAAAAAAATAATTGTCTTTTGAATAAGGTAGATCCATTTTTGTATCGGTAGTGAAAAACTTTTTCTCCCATACTGGGCTTGTTGTTTCTCTCATTAATACAAGATAACCTTTAACCTTTCCTGAAGCCGGTACTTTCCATGCAAGGTTAGTAAAATTGGTAAGCTTTCTTGTTTCAATTTTTACCTCTTGTGGCAGTGAAGGAGATTTCGCAAGATTTGCAAGATTGCAAAGATTCATTGCTGTGTTTTTCCTGAGGTATTCAAAATCCATAAATTCAGGCAGGTCGCCAATTTGTATCCCGTTTTCAATTCTTACATCCTGATGCTGGTGATTATAATTCTCGTTCATTTCAGTAATACGTACCGCTGCAAAGCCACGCTGTACATAAGGAGTGTGATCTCCGCCACGCAGAAACCTGTCATTGCGATAGATCATCATGATCTTAAGATCTTTTACATATCGTTCTCCAATTTCTTTTACATATCGTGCAAGCTGTCTTGCTTTGCCATCATTTTCTAAACCAAGATTACGGATAGTTGTTGCGATTCTTCCTGTATCTAAAACTGAAAGGCCCTCACTAAAAACTCTTACTTGGTTATTACTGGCTTTATTTGTTTCATTTTGATTGTTACCACCCATGATATCATTATTCAACACGGCTTCAATATTCCAGCTTTCTTTTTTAGCTTTTTCTGCCATAAAGGTTGAACCAATAAGTCCCTGTTCTTCACCGCTTACCGCTACGAATATGACAGTTGCAGGAAAAGGATTCTTACACATAATTCTTGCACATTCCATTACCGCTGCCACGCCACTTGCATCATCATTGGCGCCGGGTGCATCTCCTGTTCTATCCATTACACTGCTGCGCATATTATCCAAATGCCCGCTGATGATAAATATTCGTTTGTCAGTTGGGTCCGTGCCTTTTAAAGTTGCCATCACATTGCCTAGCAAAAGAGTTGTATCAACTCTTCTACCATCCTTTTGTAAAGTAGTAGTATCAATTATTGCGGTCAGCCTTCCTCCGGAATTTTTTGCAAATTCATTGAAACGACTTAATACCCAATTGCGGGCCGCACCAATACCACGATTTGGATCTGTTTGTGTGCTTAATGTATTTCTTGTTCCAAAACCTACCATCTTTTTAATATATGATTGCAAAGAATCTTTCGATACTTCATTCACCATCTTTACGATCATTGGATCTTTTTGAACTGTTTGGGCAAACAATAAATTCCATGAAGCGATGAGCAGAAAAGCAAAAAACAGTTTTTTCATGCAAAAAATTTAGGGTTAAAAATAAGAAATCAACCGCCATTGCATTCAAAACAGTAATTTTAAAAAAAACAATTCTATGGCGGTAAATGACCTCAGCCGTGTGCATAAACTTGTCAGTGATCTGTTTCATTGGCCAACTTCAAAAAGCGAGTGGGATAAATTTAAACTGACTGATGAACAAGTATCCTTCTTTAATGAAAATGGATTTCTGGCAGGGATAAAAATGCTGGATGATGCGCAGGTAAATTTTTTACGTAATGAGCTTTCTGAAATTGCCGATACCAATCATCCAGGTCATGAGCTTTATTATGAATTTCATTCGAACGAATCTGCAGACCCTTCAACCATATTATTTCATGCATTAGGCGCCTGGCGCATTGGACCGGGTTTTCATGATGTATTATGGAACCCTCGTTTTCTTGTTGCCGCAAGTCAATTATTAGGAAATGTTCCAGTTCGTTTTTGGCATGATCAACTTTTTTGGAAACCGGCAAAAAAAGGCGGGGTTGTTGCGTGGCACCAGGATTATTCATATTGGACAAGAACAAAACCTGTGGCACATCTTACCTGCTGGTGCGGATTGGATGATGCCACAAAAGAGAATGGTTGCCTTCAATACATTGCCGGCAGTCATCGGTGGGGTCTTTTGCCAAAACCTGTTCTTGCAGGAGAGATCCAGGGAATAAGAGATTTTTTAAATGATGAACAGAAAAAACAGTTTGACCATCCTCAATTTGCAGAAGTAAAAGCAGGTGAAGCGATCTTTCATCATTCATTGACATTACACGGTTCCGGAGAAAATAAAAGTGATAAACCAAGAAGAGCATTTGTTATAAATGCTTTTGCTGATGGAGTTATCTCCGATTCAAATGAATCGTTGCTGGAGGGAGTTCCTGTTGTGCCGAAAGGAGAGAAGATGCAGGGGCAGTTTTTTCCTTTAATTTACGACCCAGTGAATAGTTAAAATAAATTATGAAGAAAAATTATTACCTGTTTAGCGTAGATGTAGAAGATCCGAGAGACTACATACCCAACGGGTATCAATACAGAGAAGCTGTTACGGAAAACATACTCCGATATTTGAGTTGGTTATCTTCTAAAGATTATAAGGCTACATTTTTTGTTGTAGGTCGTACAGCTGATGCACTTCCGGATATTGTCAAAGAGATTTACAGGCAAGGGCATGAAATTGCAGCACATAGTTATTATCATGTCCCAATTACTAAACAAACTCCTGATGAATTCAAAGAGGATTTAGAAAAAAACATAGAGGCTTTAATAAAATGCGGTATTAGTAATGTCGTTGGATATAGAGCTCCAACTTTTTCATTGGTCGAGTCAGTAAAGTGGGCTTATAAAGAACTTTCGGGATCGGGAATACAATATTCATCTTCTGTATTACCTGCAGCTAACCCTCTTTTTGGATGGAAGGATTTTGGAAAAGAGAAATATATAGATGGTGTTTATGAAATTCCTCTGAATATTGGAGCATTTCCATTCAAGGTACCCGTGGGAGGAGGTGTATACTTCCGTTGCTTACCAATACAAGTAATTAGATCATATTTTAGAAAAGCTGCATCACTCGGTGCAACTATTCCTGGTTATTTTCATTCCTATGATATTGATACGAAGCAAGAGAAAAATTTCATGATGCCCAATATGCCAAATAAGTTTCTAAATTCAATCATGCTTATGAATCGCTCAAAAGTTTTTAAAAAATTAGATAAGGTTATGGAGATGGGTTTTGAAATAATTCGATACGACGAATATTTTAAATTGAAAACAACAATCTAGCTTCGTAAGTATGTATGATATTCATAGAATAAATGTAAGTGATGCAGATAATGAACGCAATGCTGCTTTTTTGGCTCAAGTTTTCAGCAATCAAACATTGTATACTAAAGAATACATAAAGTGGCAATATGCGGATCATCCCTTTGGTAGGATTATTGGTTATAATGCAATATTCGACAATGAGATTGCAGCCCATTTTGTATTACAACCATTTCCCGCAATAGTTAATGGAAAGGAAAGGCGAGGACTACTTGCATTTAATAGTGCCACTAAAAAAGATCACCAGGGAAAAGGTTTGTTTATGATGCTTGCAAATAAGACAATTGCTGAAGTTGTTGCAAGTGGATACGAATTTATTACTGCGGTTACTAATCATAATTCTGTTCATGCATATACAAAACGTCTCGGGTTTCAATTGGTTTGTCAACTGCCCGCTAAAATAGGTTTTGGCGAAGTTGAATCAAATAAGAAACATGTTGATATATTGTTTGAAAAATTCTGGAATGAAGAGCTTTTAAATTGGCGCTTAGCAAATCCATTAGATAATTATTCATTTATTGATACAAATGATAAGGGATATTATTCAAAAACTCATTTGCCTTTTGTAAAAGCTTTTTTATCAAGACCAAGATCAATGAACCCAATAAAAAAGAGAGGTTTTGGATGGAGGCCGTCTACTTTATTCATAGGACTAGACAAGACAATAAAATTGCAAGGATTATTCTTTAATATTCCTGAAAGATTAAAACCGTCACCTTTGTTTTTAGTTTATAGAGATTTGCTCAATGGGAATAACAAGCTTGATAAAGAAAAGGTAAAATTTAACCTCATTGATTTCGACGCCTATTAATAACCATACTTTTCTCTCCAAAGACTTCTTAAAAACTTTCTTAACTCTTCCTCTCTTGCATTTTTGCCCGGATCATAAAATTTTGTTCCGGATAATTCTTTGGGCAAATATTCCTGTGCAGAAAAATTATTATCATAACTATGGGAATACTGGTAGTCTTTTCCATAACCAAGATTCTTCATTAATCTTGTCGGGGCATTACGAATATGAAGCGGTACAGAAAGATCGCCGTGTTGCTTGACTGCTGCTTGAGCAGCACCAATAGCAGCTACTGCTGCATTGCTTTTTGGAGAAGCAGCCAGGTAAGTAGCACATTGAGAAAGTATGATACTTGATTCTGGGAAACCTATTTTATTTACCGCTTCAAAAGCGGCGTTTGCTAAAACCAATGCTGTAGGATTTGCATTACCAATATCTTCACTTGCTAATATCACCAACCTGCGGGCAATGAATTTTACATCTTCGCCACCTTCAATCATTCTTGCCAGCCAGTAAACAGCAGCATTCGGATCGCTGCCGCGAATTGATTTTATAAATGCCGAAATGATATCATAATGCTGTTCGCCGCTTTTATCATATAAAGCGATTCTCTGTTGTGCAATATCCATTACCTTTTTATCGGTTAACTCTTCACCTTCTTTCATTACATCAGCACAGAGTTCAATAAGATTAAGGATCTTTCTTGCATCGCCGCCGGAAATGGTAAACAATGCTTCATATTCCTTAATAATTATATTTTTATTTTTCAGCCATTCATCTTTTTCAATTGCCTGTTGAATAAGCTTACGAAGATCATCATCCGTTAATGGTTTTAAAACATAGACCTGGCAGCGGCTGAGTAAAGCTCCATTTACTTCAAAAGACGGGTTTTCAGTCGTAGCACCAATCAAAGTAATGATTCCTTTTTCAACAGCACCAAGCAAGGCATCTTGTTGACCCTTGTTGAAACGATGGATCTCATCGATGAATAAAATTGCTCCGGGTTTTGTTTTTGATTCTTCGATCACTTCTCTTACATCTTTAACACCAGCGCTGATAGCACTTAGTTGGAAGAAAGGAACTTTTAAAGTATTGGCAATAATGTTTGCAATAGTTGTTTTTCCTGTACCCGGAGGTCCCCACAAGATCATGGATGGTATCTTCCCGTTTTCTATAGCAGTTCGAAGAATGCTTTTTTTGCCGGTCAAATGATCCTGGCCAACTAATTCGCTTAATGTAGTAGGGCGAATTCTTTCTGCTAATGGAGTTTGTTTCACTATTTCAAAGTAACGAAAAGAATGCCGAATCAGATTATGAAGAACCCCAATCACTGAACATTCGCCGCAAGAAAAGCCTGTATCTTATTAAACGAATCAGAAAGATTGGCGCCAACCCAACCATGTCCTTCTGTTGGGTAAAAGAAATACTGGTGAATGACACCTGCAGATTGCAATTTTGTATTCAGTAAAACTGATTGTGAAGGAGAGACGACAATATCAGTGCCACCATGAAGGATCATCGTTGGCGGTGATTGTGATGTAATATAATTAATGGGACTTGATTGCATGTAAAGGGTATTGACTGTTGGTGTGACTCCTGTGACTGCTACCAGCAAAGGCTGCACCAAAGCATTTGGTGGATTATTATACATATCAATCAAATCAGTGGGACCAAAAAAATCAATGATCGCTTTTGGTTTAACCGGTGTAGAATATTTGTAACCCTGTAACAATGCAAGATGTGCGCCGGCACTGGCACCAACTAAAACAAACTTATCTGATATCTTATATTCCTGTCTTTTATTATAAATAAATTCAACAGCGGCTTTTATATCTAACTCCTGCGCCGGAAAAAGATCAGATATATTGGCCAGGCGATAATTAATATTGAAGATGGCATAAGTTGGTTCTCTTTTTTTCAAGCTGTCAACATATTCATTAAAATCTACTTTGTCTCCTGAGTTCCATGCGCCACCATGGATCATTATCATTACTTTGGTATCTGTAGTGCTCCGGGTTGCGGGTAAATAAACATCAATCTTTTGTTGGGAATTAGTTCCATAGGATACATTCAGCATTGTGACAGACATATCTTGTTCCGGGCTATCATCTTTTTTACAGGAAGAAAAAACCAGGGAAAAAAGAATAAGGAGCAAAAGGCCTGATCTCATGAAGGATGATTTATTATAAAAATACATCTTAAGGTCATTAACTTACCAATGTCCGAAAGATTTCACAGATTTTTATCTGCTATTTTTTATCCTGCTCTTCAAAATCAAATTGTTTACTGCTTGTATTATTATTTATATGACTACGCAGCCAATAAAGTCCATATAAAATGGAGAAATGAAAAAGAAGCATGGTTATAGAAATACTAAGATCAATAAAAAAAATAAAGTAGAGGTGACCCACTTGATCAGAAAGGCTCATTGCATGTTTGTAATCTTTAAATACAAAACCGAAAAGAAAAGAAGTAAGAAGGACATTAATTAAAAATAACCGGTTGAAATTCTTTTTGAGTTTTCCTTCTATGGGCTTATCGGGAAAATTATTATTGGAAATAATAAATGTGAATACCGGCAATGCTGCGATCAACGCAAATGCAATTGCTTGAAGCAAGAACACAAATTGGCCACCTATAAGGCCAACAAGTGAAACGAAACATTTAGAAATTGCGATCAGTATTTGTATGATACAAATGATCCGCAGCATTATCAGCCAGAATCGGGTCATTACTGTTTTGCTGTTGACTTTATTTGTAATTCCACCAATTGTTTTTCATCAATTGTAGAAGGTGCATCAAGCATTACATCTCTTCCTGCATTGTTTTTTGGGAAGGCAATAAAATCACGGATGCTTTCACTGCCGCCAAGAATAGCGCAAAGCCTGTCAAACCCGAATGCAATGCCACCATGTGGTGGAGCGCCGTATTCAAAAGCTCCCAGGAGAAAACTGAATTTATGTAGTGATTCTTCTTTGGTCATTCCCAATGCTGCAAACATCTTTTCCTGCAACTCTCTTTGAAAGATCCTTATCGACCCGCCACCGATCTCATTTCCATTTAATACCATATCATAAGCATTTGCTTTGATGTTGGCATAAGGATGCTTTAAATATTCAGCAGCATTTGTAATAACAGGATCGTTATCGATCATTGTTGAAATATCAGATGGCTTTGGTGAAGTAAATGGATGGTGACGTGCCACCCAACGATTTTCTTCTTCAGCATATTCAAATAAAGGGAAATCTAAC
This sequence comes from Chitinophagaceae bacterium, assembly GCA_044867875.1. Lineage (GTDB taxonomy): Bacteria > Bacteroidota > Bacteroidia > Chitinophagales > Chitinophagaceae > VBAS01. The sequence continues at coordinate 3,134 of JBIOVR010000144.1, read as the reverse complement.
ACCCAAACGAGTTTGAATTCTTCTTTTTTTCTAAAGCCAAGACGCTCTGCCATTTCAAGTCGCAGTTCACTGATGGCTTTTCTTGTTCTTTCTTCGGCACCGGCTAGTATTAAAACAAGATCACCCGCAGACGCATTACATGCAACAGCAATGGCTTTTAATTTTTCTTCATTGAAAAATTTATCCATACTGCTTTTATATGTTCCGTCTTTATTGCATTTTATAAATGCAAGTCCACCCATGCCGATCTGTGGTCGCTTTACCCATTCGATCAATTCATCAGTTTGCTTACGACTATAATCACTACAGCCAGGAACTGCAATCGCAACTACTGTTTCAGCATTATCAAAGACACCGAAGCCTGCACCGTTGATGAGTTCTGATGAATCTTTTTTATTTGCATAAACTGAAGTAGGTTTTTTCAGGTTCAGCAATTTCCAGTCAAAACGAATATCCGGTTTATCATTGCCATAATTCCACATTGCATCTTCCCAGGTCATTCGTGGCACTTTTTCCGTATAGTCAATTCCTTTTACTTCTTTGAAGATCGATTTGATCAAGCCTTCGAACATATTCAGGATATCTTCTTGTTCTACAAAAGCCATTTCACAGTCGATCTGTGTGAATTCAGGCTGACGGTCTGCCCGAAGATCTTCATCGCGGAAACATTTTACGATCTGGTAATAACGATCGTAACCGCTTACCATTAATAATTGCTTAAATGTTTGTGGCGATTGAGGCAATGCATAGAACTGCCCACCATTCATTCTTGATGGTACAACAAAATCTCTTGCACCTTCAGGAGTGGATTTAATTAAGAATGGTGTTTCAATATCCATGAATCCTTGCTGATGCAGATAATTTCTTGTTGCACGGTTCACTGCATATCGCAATTCGAGATTTTTCTTTACTGCATTTCTGCGCAGATCAAGAAAACGATATTTCATCCGGATATCATCACCTCCATCTGTATCGTCCTGGATGGTGAACGGCGGAACCGCTGACTTGTTTAATATTTTAAAAGATTTTACAATTATTTCAATATTGCCGGTAGGTATGTTGGAATTTTTGTTACTTCTTTCATGAACAGTGCCGGTCGCTTGTAAAACAAACTCACGACCCAACGGATTTTCGGTCAATTGCTGATTTAACTCTTCGCCAAATAATAATTGTGTGATACCATAACGGTCACGGAGGTCAACAAAAGTGATGGCGCCAAATTTCCTGATCGTTTGCACCCAGCCTGCAAGAGTCACTTCGTTATTTGCGTTTCTAATTCTTAATTCGCCACATGTATGAGTTCGAAACATTCGATTTTAGATTTTAGATTTCAGATTTCGGATTTGTTGAGCAGAAATACCGAACGTTGAAGAGTGCGACCCTTCGCTTCGCTCTGGGTAAACTGCGACGCTTATTGATGAAAAGCGAACAGAACCTTGAACGGAGCGTCGCAACGGAAGTTCAATAGTAGCACTTCGGCCGGGTCCCCAAAAATTCAACGGCGGCAAAGATAAGGACAAATGGATGCCTGAGGGAATGGTTTGACTGTCGTGACCGAATGAGTTCCCGGCCTTTATATAAATTATTTTCGGTCGAACGTAATTTTCCTAATCATTCTATCGTTTTTAAATCATTAGTAAATCCACCCAAAAAAATCGTAAAGCTTGCAATTTGGAAAACGATTATATATTTTTAGTGTTCCGAACCCTACAACATGCTGTCATTTTTAAGAAAACTGAATCACTTTTTTGCGCCGCAAAAGCTGGAAGCTCTAGTACAGCCTCCTGCAGAGGTTTTGGTCAGCGACGAAATTTTCAATCATTATTCCTACATAATCAGCAGCCGCATTCAATATTTCAATGACCTTCCTTTTGAACTAAAACACAAATTTGTAAACAGGGTTCATCAATATATTGGTCTTAAGCAATTTCATTATATCGGTCTTGAACCAAAAGAAGAGATCCCTGTTTTAACAGCGTCTTCTGCAATACAGGTAACATTTGGTTTAAAGAACTACCTGATGCAACATTTTAAAAATATTTATATTTTGGCTGATGCATACCGAATGGACAATGATGAAGAACTGTATGTAGGCCATGTAGCGCCTGAAGGCATCTATCTTTCATGGAAACATTTTCTTTTTGGCTATTCTGATAACACAGATAATATAAATGTGGCCGTTCATGAAATGAGCCATGCACTTTTATTTAATAATTATTTTGCTAAGTACGGTGTTGATAAAAACTTCAGAGCTAATTATGAAAGATTTTCAACAACGACTGGTCCTATTCTGGCAGATGTAATTACAAAAAGGCAAAGCTATTTACGCAATTATGCATTGACGAATATTCACGAATTCTGGGCAGTAAGCGTAGAAGCATTTTTTGAAAACCCTGAAGATCTTAAAATTAATATGCCACAATTGTATGATGCATTATGCCGTGTGCTGAACCAGGATCCAATTACATCCCATAAAATTCTAAAACCCGAACTATGATAACTTTGACCCTGATCTATTTGTGTAAAAAGTATTTCTTTGATAAGAAAAAGAAAGCACTCGTATTTGCCACTTCCTAAAAATTATTAAAAGGAAAATGATTGCTTTATAAAGAGCTTTACAATTGACAACAATTGTAAGCTCTTTTTCTTTTAGATCACATCGTCATAATTTGTTCTTCTTTTAATTCATAGCGGCGCTGAACAAGATAATAATATAATAAAATAGCAGCGCCAATTATAAAAGGTATTAATGCCATGTGCTTTCCGGTAAATTCTCTCCAGACAATTACAGCATCAAATCCAAAAAATTCACTGATCATCCAATAAGCATTGGCGCTGATCCAAAACACTATCGCAAGGTTATGTGCCAACTCCGATTTGATAGTTCTTGTGCGATATGCAATATAGATAGCTACTGAAAGTGTAGGTACGATCATAATGATGCCAAGTGTTTTCCAGATCATACACCAACTAATGTCTTTCATTAGCCAAAAAGCAATATGCATATTCTCCAGTCTGCGGAAGCGGGCAGGTATCTGGTAAAAAGCTTCTTTCCTTTCTGTCATTGCAGTTGAGTTTGGTGGGTAAAATCAAAAATAATTCAATGCTGGTAAATCTCCGGTGGAATCTTACCG
>JBIOVR010000143.1:0-3233 GCA_044867875.1 Chitinophagaceae bacterium | reverse complement strand
TTGAGCCGAAGTTCGTCCACTAGATCATTCTTAAGTAGTAATTGAATAAGCTTACTACTTCCCCAAACTTGAATGTCAGGTCCTTTTGATTTTTTGAGCTTTTTGATATCTGCCAGGTTTTTTATTAATACTGAGTTCTTCCACCCGGTAACTAATTGGTCCGACTTTTTCGTTTTTTTGGAAACTACATATTTTGTTCCTGCATTAATACCCGGCCAAAAGTCTCCATGTTCAGGCCAGTAGTTGGCCCAGATCTCAAATGTTTTTCTACCCAAAAGATAATCTGAACTTTGTTGCAGTTCTTTTTGCACCTCCTTACCATAAGCTTCGTCACCATACGGTTCGGTCCAACCGCCATATTTGAAACCGCCTGAAGTATCTTCCTTAGGCCCACCAGGAGCTTGCATTACTCCATCCAAGGTGATCATTGATAGAACAGTTATTTTTCTCATGTTTTGAGTTTTAAATTTTATGCTTACCCGGTTTTAGCATCCTGGTTGTTTTGCTGTCAATCTAATACCTCACAATTAAACCCATATTCCTTTACAATCATCATTATCCTTAACGCTTCCATATTGTCTCCTTCAACTCTAAGCACCTTATCACAATCTGAAAGATCAAAATTAATTTTAAAAGATGGGAATGCTTCAGACAAAATAGAAAGCAGCATTTTGCATTGTGTCTTTTTTTGAACATTTGTTTTAAAAACTTCAACCATTTTTTAATCATTTCGTCAGATCATCCTATTTATTTGTGGCCTCAATCCCGGATCGTATTGCCACTTCAAGTATATCAGGGTTTATATCTTTTATAGTTTTGAACTTGATGCAATAACCGGTTACACTTGCCTTGCCAAGTTTTTTTCCATAGGTTTTGGCTAAGTATGTTTTATCTTTTATTCCCATGATATAGACTGAGATTCCGGTTGTGTTTGCACTCAAGCCAATTTGATAAAATTCCTTGGTTGTTCCATCAGCATATTTTATTGTGTAAGATCCATAGCCTATATTAGGATTAGAAACAGTTTTTCCTTTGTCGTCTTTACCATCCAGGAACCATAGTTTACATTTTGGTATTACGTGCAGAATGTGCTTGTGCAACTCTTGCATCTCACTGCGTTTTGGTTCCGGTTGTATAGCGATATACGCTGCGATTTGTTCTTTTACATTCATAAAAAAAAAAATTTCAGGTTGTTTATTTTGCCTTTTGCTATTCGATATGCAGGGCCATTGAGTTATTTTAAAAAGCTATTTAAGTAATTCAAAATTGTTGTTGTCTGCATCATCAGGCTCACGTGTCCTTGTGAAGGAACAATGGCTAATTGCGATTTTGGCATTGGCTGCATGTCAGCAGTAACACCACCTCCCAACAACTGATACGTTTTTATCAACTCTATTTTATCGGTTCCGTCATTGTCGCCGGATATGATCAGTACAGGCGAAGCAATTTTTGCAATATTGGAGTCACCAACGTTGAATGGTACCTTGGCGAAAGCAAACATCTGCTCTAAGTATTTTCTCCATTTTGTTTTGTCAGGTGCCACTGCATCGTATCCGGCTTGTAGCGGTGTGTTATCAAAAAATTCAGGCTTAAAATCTTTAAACGCACCGTTTACTACGGGTAGCCAACCATTGGTTTTATAAGTAGAAGAAATGATCACTAATTTTCTTAAGCGTTTAGGGCTTTGTACAGCAAATTGGTAAGCAATAGAGCCGCCCATACTATATCCTGCTACATCTGCACTGTCTATTTTCAGGTAGTCCATCACTTTTTCTACATCACTTGCTAAAGTAGTGATCGATAATTCTCTTTCTGAAAAAGGCGAATGCCCATGCCCCTGCATTTCAATAGCAATTACTTTCCTAGTTTTTGACAGCTCAGGTATTAATTCGCTCCAATTCATATCAATTGTATAAAAAGCGCCATGCAGTAAAACTAAAGGCCTGCCCTCACCATATACTTCGTAATAAACTTTAATGCCATTAGCAGGTGCGTAACCATTATTGGAGGGCTTTATTTTTTGCCCGATTGATGGAGCCGCTATAAACATAATTGCAATTAGTAGTATTAATCTAAAAGGATTATGTGTTTTAAGTAAATCTTTCATAACGCTGTTTAAATTTATTGATATTACAAAGCCGCCAATTACTTACCTCTTAGTTTTGGGCAAATTCCACGATCCATTCAATACCATATTTGTCTCTGAAACAACCAAAGTATGTACCCCAGGGACCATCACCAATAGGCCCTTCTATTTGTCCTCCAACTGAAAGCCCATTAAATAATTTATCTGCTTCTTCTTTACTTTCTGTATTTATTACAATTTTACTTCTGTTCTCATTTTCGTTTGTTCTTCCCATAATTTCCGGAACATCATTTGCCATCAACATAGTTTTACCGATAGGCAAAACAATATGCATAATTTTATTTTCTTCTTTTTCTGCTACAGGGAATTCAGTGCTTGCAAGGTCTTTGAAACGAATGATCTTTGTAAACTCTCCGCCAAATACTGATTTGTAAAAGGTAAATGCTTCTTCGGCATTTCCGTTGAAGTTGATGTGGGGATTGATAAGTGCCATAATTTTTAGTTTTTAAAGTTGATAATTATTTATTTTCTTAAAATTTGAAATGAATTTTAAATCGAAATTATTTTTTCGATAGGGTCGACAATAATTTATCCAGGTAATTCAATGTCATTGTAAATCCTTGCTTAAAGCGATCGTTAGCCATCCTCTCCAGAGTGGCAAGATCTTTATATTTTATACTCATCCTGAATGTTGTGATACCGTTTGATTCACTAAAATCCAGGTTATTTTTTGCGCCGTAAAATTCGGGATTGATATTTTCATCTTTGTCGCTCATGCCGGAAATATATTTGAAATTTGCCTTCGGAGAAATCGAAGTAAAGTCCTGAACTGAAAAATACTCTTGCCCTTCAGGGCTTATCATTTTATAAAATCTCCGTCCTCCAACTTTAAAGTCCATAGATATTGTTTGTGTTGCCCAGGGGTCAGGTGCACCCCATTGATCAAGAATTTCAGGTTTCGTAAAAGCATCCCAAACCAAAGAAAGCTCGGCTGCAAATTCCCTGGTTATGAAAACCGTGTTTGTTGCTTTGTCAACTGTAAAATCAAATAGCAAATTGTTTTTCACCTGTTCCATGTATTATAAGTTTTTTAATTGTCAGATGTAATGCTCGAGATAAATTTTTTTTAATATTTAATCCAAAGTCT